>CAZKMS010000045.1:0-34494 GCA_964553805.1 uncultured Verrucomicrobiaceae bacterium | reverse complement strand
CGGGGATGACGGGCTCTGGGCGGCGGGGCGGGGGCGGGGTGGCGTCGCTGGACCAGTCGTCGCCGACGCGGGGTGGGGTGCCGCTGTCGTCGTCGCTGCCGGTGTGGCTGAGGTTGGCTTCGAGGCGGGCGAGGTCGGCGGCGGTGCGGGGGTTGTCGGCGGGTTCGGTGAGGGTGGGGGGGGCTTCGGGCTCGGGTTTGGGGTCGCGGGCGGCGCGGGCAGCTTTGGCTTTTTCGAGGCGCTTGCGGTTGCGGTTGTTGAAGGCTTCGAAGTTGCGGCAGGCTTCCTGGGCGAAGATCTGGTAGCGGTTCTCCATTTCTTTGACGACCCAGCGGAGGGCGAGGAGGGCTTTTTTGGGATCGGTGACGACGGGGAGGGCGAGGTGGGGGAGCTGCTCGTAGTTCTGCATTTCGACGACTTTGGGGTCGATCATGATGAAGCGGAGCTCGTCGGGGGCGAAGCGGCAGAGGAGGGAGGTGACGATGCCGTTGATGCAGACGCTTTTGCCGGAGCCGGTGGCGCCGGCGACGAGGAGGTGGGGCATGGCGGCGAGGTCGCCGATGATGGTTTTGCCGTAAACGTCCTTGCCGAGGGCGATGGGGATTTTGGCTTTGCCGTTTTGGAAGATGTCGTCCTCGAGGAGTTCGCGGATGGGGACGATGATTTTTTCGCGGTTGGCGAGCTCGATGCCGACGGTGTCCTTGCCGGGGATGGGGGCGAGGATGTTGATGCGCTCGGCGCGGGTGGCGCGGGCGAGGTCGGCGTCGAGGTTGGCGATGCGGCTGACGCGGAGGCCGTCGGCGGGACGGACCTCGTAACGGGTGATGGCGGGGCCGCGGGTGATGTCGCCGGGTTCGACGGTAATGCCGAAGCTGGCGAGGGTGCGGACGATGGTTTTTTGGATGCCGAGGAGCTCGTCTTTGTCGGCGGGTTTGGCGGCTTCCTCGGGCCAGTTGAGGAGGTCGAGGTCGGGGAGGACGTAGTCTTTGAAGCGGACGGTGAGGCTGCCGAGGCTGCCGTGGGGGGCCTGCTCCATCTTCTGGGCGCGCTTTTTGCCCCAGACTTCGGCGAGCTTGGGTTTGTCGTCGTCGTGGCCGTGGGGGCGGCGCTCGGAGGAGTCGATGATTTTGGGGGCGAACTGGAGGGGGAGCTCGGGGGGGGGGGGGGGGGGCGGGGGGGGGTCGGTTTCGCCCGGGGGGGCGGGCTCTTCGGCGGGGGCTTTTTTGCGACGAGAGCGCGGGGCGGGGGCGGCCTCGGCGGGTGCGTCCTCGAAGGCGGGGGCTCCGGCCATGGCATAGCGGGCGCGCAGGGAGCCGAGCCAGCGGGGGATCTCCTGGCGGAGTTCCTCCAGCAGGCGCATGGGGTGAATTTTGGTCACCAAAAAGAGGCCGACGGCATAGATCACCCCAAGCACGAAGGTGGCGCCGACGCGCCCCAGCAGCGCCGCAAAAACCGTCTCGCCGACGAGCCTGCCGAGGCCGCCACCGCCGCCGTGGGGCAGGTGGCCGTCCTGCCATTCGAAGAAGTGATTGGCGGCCATGAGGGCGGAGCCGCTGATGACGAGCAGGACCACGCCGACCCAGGTGAGGCGGGTGATTTTCATGTGGGAGGCGAGTTTGCAGACGCCCAGCCAGGTGAGGCAAATGGGGATGATGTAGGCGGCGAGGCCCATCAAAAACAGGGAGTAGCCGGCGACGATGGCGCCGATCTGGCCGATGAAGTTGTGGGTGACGGTGTTGGGCTGGTCGCTGAGCACGAGGTGCGCCCAGCCGGGGAGGTCGCCGGGGTCGTAGGACATGAGGGCCAGGAAGTACATGGCCGCGAGCATGAGCAGGACGATGCCATAAACGTCATCCCAGGGGCTGTCGGTGTCGGACGTGGAGCGGGAGCGTTCGGGGCGGGGGCGCTTCATGCGGGATTCGGGAAAATAATGGACGTTGAGCTATTAAAAATACCAAAATATCGGGAAAGCTCAATCAAGAAAGCCGCATTCTGCGGCTGGCGCGTGCTGGCGGCCGGGGCTACATCCTGCGGTTTCGCGGGCGCATCCGCTTCAGCATGGCCTTTTCCCCTGTTCACATCACTGGCATCGCCGCGGCCAGCGCGCTGGGGGCGACCGTGGACGCGCAACTGACAGCGCTGGCGGCGGGGGTCTGCGGCTTGCGGCCGCTGGGGGAGCTAGACGGCGCGATGGGCGATTCGTTGGCGGATTTGCGGGCCGGATGGCTGCCGGAGCGGGAGGCTTGGCTGCGCGGACGGCGCTATGGGGCGGCCTCCAACGCGGTGGTGCGGGCGGCACGCGAAGCGGTGAAGGAGGCGGGCTGGGGGGCGGCGGAGCTGGCGGACACGTGGCTTTTTGCCGGCAGCAGCCGGGCCAACACGGGGGAACTGCTGGGCACCTGGCCAGAGCGGCGGCCGATCGCCAAATTCCGCGCCAGCAACACGCTGCACAGTGAGGTGGCGGCGGCGGTGAGCATTGAGCTTGGCGTGCGCGGTCCCTGGCAGATGCTGGCGAACGGTTGCTCGGCGGGGCTGGATGCGGCCGGGATGGCGTGGATGGCGCTGCGCGGTGGTTTGGCGAAGCGGGCGCTGGTGGTGAGTGTGGAGCTGCCGCTGTGCGAGGCGCTGCTGCGCGGGTTTGCGGACACGGGTTTGCTGGCGGGGCCGGGGGCAGTGAATGATCCGTTTCACCCGGAGGCGGCCGGTTTTTGTCCAGCGGAGGCGGTGACGGCGCTGGCGCTGGAGGCGGGGGAGGGGCTGCCGGGGGCGGAATTGCTTTGGTATGGAGCGAACTCGGATGCGTATGACAGCATCGCGCTGCCGCCGGAGGGCGTCATGCTGGGGCGGTTGCTGGAACGGGTCGTCGTTGAGGTGGAAGGGTGTGGCGCACGGGTGGCGGCGGTTTGTCCGCACGCGAACGGCACCTCCTCGAACCGGGTGATGGAACAGTCCGCTTTGAGCAAGGCGTTTGCTGAGACGCCAATGCGCTGGTTTTTGCCCAAGCCGGCGACGGGGCACACGCTGGGAGCGAGCGGGGCTTTGGAGCTGGCGCTGCTGGCGGCGGCGCTGAGGGAGCATCGCCTGCCTGCGAGTCCGCCGGGCTTGAGCGCGCCGGTCGGAGGTTCGCCGGTGCGGGCGACGCCGGTGACGATGGCGGGTGATGAGGCGGTGTTGAAGGTTGCCATCGGCATGGGCGGGCACAATGCGGTGATGGCGTTGCGATCAGGCAAAGTCGCTTGACCACCGCGCAAACCCGTGAAGGATTCCGCCGCCCAAAACATCCATCCTCATGAACCGCCCATTCATCTCCTCGTTGTTCCTTGCCACCCTCGGTCTTGCTCCCCTCAGCGCTCAGGACGCCAAGGTGAATTTTGAAGCACAGATCCTGCCGATCTTCAAGGACCGCTGCTTCGAGTGCCACCAAAAGGAATTCACCGACGAGAACGGCCGGGTGAAGAAGCCGAAAGGCAAATTCCGCATGGACAACCCGCAGCTCATGCTCAAGGGCGGCGAGGAAGGCGATGACCTGACTCCTGGCGACCCGGACAAGAGCACGGTTTACACTTTCACGCTGCTGCCCGAGGACGATGACATGGCGATGCCGCCGAAGGGAGACCGTCTCACTGACGAGCAGAAGGAGCTGATCAAGAAGTGGATCGCGCAAGGCGCGGAGTTCGGTGCCTGGAAAGGCGCTGAGGAGTAAAGCGGCGCCAGCCGGCCACGCCGCGGCGCAGTTTATCCCAGCGTCGGCGGCGGCAGTTGCAGTTGCTTCAGCAGAACCTTGGAATTGCGCCCGCTGGCCTCGTAACCGGCGCGGCGCGGCTCAGGCAAGACGCCGGGATCCGCCGCTTCGTAGCCGAGTTTTTCCTCAAAGAAACGGAAGGCCTGGGTGCTGAGCGCGATCAATCGGTTGCAACCGCGTTTGCGCGCGGTCTCCTCGGCAAAAGCCACCAGTTTCTGGCCGTGACCCTGATTTTTGTGGGCGCGGCGCACGAAGAGGCAGGCGATCTCGCCCGTGCGTTCTTTGCTGGCGGGGTCATCGTAGGTGTGCACAGCGACTGATCCAATGGGGTTGCCGTCCAACTCAAGCACGAAGAAATCATTGAGCCGGTCGAGGATTTGCTCGCGCGTGCGCGGCACCAGCGCCGCTTCATCGATGGACTGCTGCATCAGGGACAGCAGGGCGGGAACGTCCGCCGCACTGGCGGCGTGGATCTGCTGGTAGTCATCGGCGTGGATCATGGTGCCGACGCCTTCGTTGCTGAACAACTCCGCCAGCAGCGCCTCGTCCTGCGTGCCGTCCACGATGTGCACGCGCGGCACGCCCTCCTGGCAGGCGATGCCGCCATAGCGCAGTTTCGAAAGCAGGTTGATGTCGAGGCTAGCCTGCTTCGCCATCTGCCGCGCTTCAATCGCCGCGATTTGCGCCAGGCGTTCGCCGTTGAGGGTGAGGCCGGATTCGGCGACGAAGATGATCTTGGCGGCGCGCAGGGCGATGCCGACCTCGACCGCGACGGCGTCGCTGTTGAGCCGCAGAGTGGTGCCGCGGCCGTCGTAACCCATCGGCTGCAGCAGCGGAATGATGTCGGCCTTGAGCAGCGCGCGCAGGCTGTCCACATCGACGCGTTCAATGCGGCCGGTGAACTCCTGGTCCACGCCGTTGATGACGCCGGCGGGATGCACGGCGAGGGCGTTGGAGATGGCCACCGGCATTTCCAACGCCGTGAGATCCGCCATCAAGCGGCTGGCTTGCCGGGTGATGGCCGCCACGGCCACTTCCATGCTGGCGGCGTCGGTGCGGCCCATGCCGTCGTCACTGGTGAGGGTGACGCCGCGTTCGACGGCGAGATCACGAATCTGCGAGCGTGATCCGAACACCAGCACCACTTCGATGTTCAGCGATTGCAACACCGCCACGTCCTGCAGCAAGGCGCTGAAGCCGGGCTGGCGCACCAAACCGCCGTCGATGGAGATCACGAAGACACGCTGGCGGAACTGCGGCACGTAGCGCAGGATGCCGCGCAGATCCTCGAAGCGGGGTGGATTGGGCTTGGTCAAGTCGGGTTGGGACACGCGGCATTTTCACGCATGGATGCGGCAAGCCCAAGTGATTTTTGGGCCTGCAGCAAGCGCGCAAAAAAATTCAAAAAAGTGAGAGGGGCGCGCGCGGCGGCGGGGTAGCACCTCATGAAGCCGTTCCGCCCAACCAACCCGGCGGGCTGGCTTTAACCACAAAAACCCAACTGCTATCTGAAAAACAACCATGAAAAAACACCTCTTTGCACTTGCCATCTTCGGTCTTGCTTCTGTCACGAGCGCTTCCGCAGTCGAACCGCGCGGCACCTCCCAGCCGGTGATGAGTGGCACGACCACCGAAGTCCGCTACACCCGCAACCTCAATAGCAAGGGAAGCAAAATCACCAAGCTCGTCATCACACGCGACGCCAGCGGGCGTATCATCTCCGTGAAACGCGGTCGGTGAGGGTTGTCTCCGTTTGAGTCCTTGGCTGCCATCTCCACTTGTCATGAATCCGCCTGATCCACTCGACGATTTGCTCGCCACCTGGCAGGTGGAGACGCGGACGCCGGCGGGTTTTCAGCGTCAAGTCTGGCATCGCATTGCGGCAGATCAAAAGGCGCTGCCCTGGGCCACCCGGATTTTTTCCTGGTGGTTCCAGCCGCAGCGTTTGCTGGTGTCGGCAGCCGTTGCCATCGCCATCGGCGGCCTGGTGGGTTTCATTGAGGCTGGCGTTCATCGAAGGGACGCGCGCGAGGTTTATTTCAGCGCCATCAACCCGCTTGATCGCGAGCACCAGCACATCATCGCGGCCAAGTGACTGTGAGCTCTTCTGTGCCGCGACTGATCGCCCTGGCGTTTGCCTTGGCGGCGCTTGCCTATGCCAGCTTCAAGCTTGTGCATGAGCTGATCTACCTGGCGCCGGGAGAGCGCGGACTGGCGCTGGGCATGGCGTGGTTGAAAAAGGAGTATGAGCTGGACGAGGCCACTTTCGAGAAGGTGACGGCGGCGCATCGGCGTTACTTCCGGGAGTGCGAGCGGCGCTGCCATGACCTGGCGGACGTGAACCGCCATTTCCTCAGCGAGACGCAGGAGGACGCGCCGCCTCAATCTGATCTCGATGCGGTGCAGATGCTGAGGGAGAGCATCTGCCACGATTGCCGCATGGCGATGATCACGCATGTGCATGAGGTGGCGGCGCTGATGGATGAAAAAGCCGGACGTCGTTTCGTTATGGATGTGGAGCGCGCGCTCGAGCCCGCAAGAGCCCGCCGCACCCGCTGAACCTGCCGACCGGATTTCATGGTGCCACCCGGAGCGGACGACGATCAAATCGCGATGGCAGAGCTGGCGGCCGGCCAGGACTCCGCGATGAACGGCATCATGCGTCGCTGGCAGGAGCGTTTGACCGGCTTTCTTCTGCGCATGGTGGGCAATCACGCAACGGCTTCCGACCTGGCGCAGGAGACTTTTGTGCGCCTTTACCGGCACCGCTCCAGCTACCATCCGCAGCGGTCATTCTCGACCTGGATTTTCACCATTGCAGCCAACCTCGCCCGCAACCATCATCGCTGGAGCCAGCGGCGTCCCGAGGCGGTCACCGACCCGGTGGAGATGGCTGAAGGCAGTCCGTCTGACGGCGGAGCTGACCCGCTGCAGCGCGTGGAGGCGCGGGAAAAACTGGAGGCAGTGCAGCGGGCGATTGCGGGCTTGCCCCAAGACCAGAAGGAAACGCTGATCCTGGCAGTCTATGAGCAGCTCAGCCATGATGAGATTGCGGCCATTGCCGATTCAACACCGAAGGCGGTGGAACTGCGTTTGTATCGGGCGCGCAAAACGTTGCGCGAGAGCCTCGCCAGCCATTTGAGTGCGTGACGGGCGCCATGGCTTCATTCGCTATGAGCAGTCACTTGGCTGCCGTGATTGGTGCGTGCCAGTTTGCGGGCCTCGCCGAGAATGAAGGGACAGGCCTCAATGCACAGCAAGGGAAGGCGGCTGGCGGCTTCGCAGCCAGGGGCGAAGCCGGCCGAGTCGCCGCTTTTGCAAGCTGCCGCGCCATCCAAAGGTTTGCCATCTTCGAGCGGCCAGAGGATGCGCCGCAGGCAGTTGCTTTCATGGCAGATGCGGGTGACCATTTCCCGCGCTTGCTCGTCGGTGATGCGGTTGGCGAAACGATACATGCCAGTCTGGCGGCCGAGAAACTCGCGCAAGGGCGTGGCGCGCAATGTTCTGCTCTGCCAGGAGGCGGCGAGCCCAAGCGCGGCGGGGTGAAAATAATCGAGCGCAAGCTGCAGCGAGACGGGGTCCGGCACGCGCAACAACCAGCCTCTGCGCAAGGTGGGAGCGGAGTGCAGCGGCCGGAATTTCCCGTCTTCACTGCGGAGGGCGATTGATCGCGCCGCTTCCGCTTCCGCAAAAACTTCGAGTTCCAATTCCGTTTTGTCCGCGTCTGCGGCATGACGCAGTTCGTAGCCGCCGCCAGCGCTGCAAACGCGAACCTCGCCGATGAGCATGTCGCCCGGCGCGGTCATGTTTGCGAGGAAACGGGGAAGCGTTTTGGTCGGGACTGCCGGCGCTGTGTCGATGCCGTGACGACGGTCGAAATCCGCGACTTGATCAAGGATTACCTCCGCCAGCAGCGGCTCGGTGCCGATGGCGTTGCTGTAAAACAAACGGCGGCCGCGCAAATCATGCGGATTCCCGCCCGTGCCGCCGCCTTCGCTCAGTGCCGCACCGGTTTCCTCGACGATGCCGAGCAGCACCGGGATATCCTGGTAGCTGTGCAGGCCGTCGGCAATGAAGAACGGCACCACGACCACGTTGGGCGCGCTGGTGAGTTGTTCCCACTCTGCGACCAGCGGTGTTTGCTCCATGTAGGCGTCCACGACTTCAGCGAAGCCGCATCCGCCGTCGCGAATGAGCCGCACCTGCTCTTGAATGGCCCGGGTTGAGTTTTCGTTGAGGCTGGTGCCATGGCCGACAATGATGAGGCTGGTCTGATCGCGCGGCACGCCGGGAGCGATCTCATCGGCGCGCTGCAACAGCAGGCGCTTCATGTTGGCATGCACACCGACGGGATCACAGTAAAAGAGGGTTTTGCCGCCGCGCTGTGTGACCGGGCCGTCGAGCCGCAGTTCCCGCGGCAGCACCTCTTGGCAGAAGTAACCTTCGCTGATGAAGTTGGGCACGATGTAAATGACATCGCTCTCCACCATCTCGAACACCTCGCGCATGTTCGGCTCCTCCTTCCAGAAGCAGCAGGCCACCTCACCAAACATTTTGGACGCGCGCAGGCGTTCGGCGTGGGCATAAGTCGGCGCGCTGGAATCCGGGTTGAGGGTGGAACCGTGTCCAACCAGGATCAGTGCGGCATGAGGCTTGGCTTGCTGGGACAAAATCGCGTGTGAGTTTGAGCAATGGATACGAGCGGCACCTTGCGCTTGAAGCGGGGCGGATGCAATGCCGGGTAAGGCTCCTGGTGCTGGCGGGATCACTCCAGCAGCACGCGAATGAAATCGAGAGTGGAGCCTGCGGGCAAGGTGACCGAGGTGACGGGCGCCTGGCCAGCCAGTCCTGAGGAGAGGGGAATCCAGTCGTTCGACTGCGGAGTGGAGCAGGTTTCCAGGGCGTAGGTTTTGCCGGTGACACTCTGCCAAACGAGCCGGACGCTGCCATCCGGCTGGGTGACGATTTCTTCGATCTTCAGCAGCGAGTGCGGGTTTTTGGGATTGGAACCGGCGATGAATTCGGCCAGGTCGCTGGAGCCATCGCGATCGAAGTCAGAGGCCGCGGAGGTGGCGGTCGTGGTGCCGCCAAAATGCTGCGTCTCCCAAGCGTCAGGCATGCCGTCCGGCTCGCTGTCCAAAGCGGGATCGACCCGGTAGGTGGCGCGAATGCTGGCGTTTGCCGCGGGCATTGTCAGGTGGGTGTTGGGTGCGGTGACGGCGGCAATGCCGGCGGTGTCGCCGGTCCATTGATGGAAGACATGATCAGGCGGCGGCGGTGCAGCTTCGATAGCGACCATGCTGGAGGCCCCGTAAATGCCGTCGCCGCTGCCATCCGAGACGCTGAGCAGGAACTCCGCGCTGCCACGTTTGCCGCTTTCTGCGGGGCCGGGGTCGGTGCCAGTGTGGGGCAGGGTGGGATTGGTGGTGAGAATGACTTTGTCCACCATGACACCATCTTCGCGCATCCAGATGTTGAAGGTGCGGGCACCGGGAGTGGCGATGTCCAGCGCGAGGGTTGCGGGATTGGTGGTGCGCCAGCGCCAGGAGCCGGTGGTGTTGCCGAGGTCGCTGGCCAGTCGTACGCCGTCCAAGCCGATGTTCACCGAGTCGTCAGTGCCCGCGTGGTGCGGCATGCGGACGAAAACATAATAGATGCCGGGGGTGTGAAAATCGACTTTGAAGTCCAGTCGCGGGCCGTTGGTTTGGGAATCCGTGGCGACGCCGTTGTTAGGCAGCGCCTGCATGACCAAACCGGAAGCGCCGGTGACGCCGGACGTTTCCTGCCAAACCGTGTTTGCCGCCGCGCCCGAGCCGGGGCGACTCGCGGTGCAGTGCTCCGCCTCCATGACGACCTGGCCGCCGGACTCGATGAAGGCGTTGATGTTGGAGCCGTCGCCAGCGCCAGGATTGGCGAGGATCGACTGCCAGTACGCGCGCATGTTGGGCACAAAGTTTTCGCGATCGGTCATCCACTCGCGCCAGAGCGCGAAGGACTCAGCCTGCTGGTCGCGGTATTTCAGCAGCGAGCGCATGGCGCGTTCAGCCTGCGGATTGCCGGATAAAGGCAAGGTGGGGCTCACCAGGGCGATGGCTTGCGCGGTGAGCCGCCCGTGCAGGCAGGCGATGCGCAGGAAGTCAAGCCGCTCCCGGCTGGCGGATTCGTTTGGTGACAGGGTGGCTTCGGCGCGGTCGAGGATGCGCAGCGCGCCGTCGAACACGGTGTCGTTGAACGTGGCCCCATAGGCCGGCACACAGGAGGACCAGCCGAGGATGGCTTGGTTGCCGGAATCGGCCTGGTTATTGATGAAGTTCTCCCAATAAGCGAAGTAGAGCTTCACCTCCCTGGCCGCTGAGCCAAAGGCTGAGCAATATTCATTCAGAATGCCGTCCACCGCGAGGGTGGGGTCGGCGAGGAGGCGGCAGACCAAGTAATAATAAAGACCGAAGCTGGCGTAGCTGGAGCAGGAGCTGTCGGAGTCGAATCCCCTGATGTTGCCGCTCAGCAGAAGGCGCTTGAAATGCTCGCCCAAACGGTGGGCGGGCCAGTAGGGGCCGGCATGACCGGAGAGCATCCAGTTTGGGCGCAGGTACATCTGCGTGCAGCCGTGGTCGATCCACCCGAGCACGTCGTTTTCCGTGGCTGCGATGTCGGACAGCTTCACATCGCTGGGCGCGTCCGGGACATACGCCAGCGCGACGTTGTCAGGCACCGTCGCTTCGAGCGGCGCCTGCTGATAAACGTCGTAGGCATAGCCATAGACGGTGGCGTTGGGGTTGATCGCTTTGACGCGGTTGGCGATTTCCGTGTAGAAGCGCGCCATGCGGTCGGAAAGGCGCGCCGTGCTGGAATTGAAGACCACTTCGGGCGTCTGGGCTGGGCGATCCCAGGCGCGGCAGTTCGAGCAAACGCAGAAGGAGCGGCTGTCGTTGGGGCAGATGTTGACGTTGCTGCCGGCGCCGGCGGCCACCCAATCGTCGATGCGCTGCCGCCACACCGCCGGGCTGCTTTCGTGCAGCTTGACCCGGTCGGCAGCCGGGTGTGGATGCGTGCGGGGAGGCAGCAACTCCGCGAAGTATTCCGGGTGGCTGGCGCCATAAAGCGACCACCATTGGGTGAAGCCATGCGCGAACGCCAAGTTCTTGCGCGAGCCCATGCGCATGCGTCGCAGCCAAAGCAATTCTTCCAGCGCCAGCTCCATCTTGCGCGTGTCGCTCTCTGGCAGGACAGGAACGCCGAAGCCATAGGAGTCCAAACCGTTCAAATAGGCGCCGATGCGCGGGGTGCGGAACTTGCGCTGCACCAAGGCCGGTCCGGCTGTGAGGTTGACAGCGGGCACCGTGACATTGGCGTTCGTTGGAACGAAGCGTCCAGATTCCCCCGGCCAAAGCCAGCGCACGCCCAGCATCTCGCCCAGAAAGTGGAACACGCTGAACAGGGTGCCTGGCTGGCAGTCGCTGAGGTCCTGCCAGGCGTCATCGCCGGTGTCGCGGCCGACGAGGTGAAGATTGCCGCCCACCGTGCGGATGATGTAAAATTCCTGGTCAAGCCCAGTGGTGGTGATGCCCGCAGCGTTGGTGCCCGCACTGGCTCCCACGTAAATGAAGCATTTGCCAGGGAAGCTCGCCTCAGTCCCGGCCGTTGCGACCGGCAACGCAGCGCCAGACATGAGCTGCAGATGCTCCTGGAGTTCGCGGGCCGCGAGCTGGAGGTGGCCCGGTGGATTGGGCCGGGTCATGATCACTGCTTGGGCCGCGCCATCGATTGTCAGGGTGACTTGAGCCTGCCCGACTTCACTCCAGAGCAGCGAGCAGCCAGCGATGAAAACCGGCAAATGACGGGATGACGAGACGGGTAGCATGGGCCGGCGCAATTAAACTACAATTGTAGATTTATTTAAAAATCGACGGCAAAAAGCAAGCCTCTTTCATCGAGGTGCTGTTGTTTCCGGCAGGGACGCCCGGATCAGCCTGCTGCCGGACTGGCCAACAGCTCCAGCCGCTGCCGCTGTTCCGCGGTCCAGGGCAGGGACGGTTGATTCAGGGCTTCGCGCGCGGCGGCCGCTATTTCCGGTGTCATGTTGGAACCCGCCTCCACGCAACGCTCCCACAAGCGCACCGTTTCCTCATCCGCGGCGCGTCGCAGCAACAAGCGCGGCACCATGCCGCGGGTTTCGGCATCCTGCGGCGGGTCGAGGTGCAACAGCACCAGCAGCTTGCGATACATTTGGCTTTGCACCGGCAGCTCCGGTGTCCGGCCGGTTAGAAACAAGGCGTTTTCGCCCCAGCCTCCGGCTTTGACCGCGCCGAAACGGCCCACGTGCTCGAGTTCTTCGGCAAGTCGCTCACGCTCTTCGAGCAACCAGCCTGCATTGGAATTGGAGCTTGGTGAGATGGCAACGGCTTTGGGCAGTTGATCGGCGCCTGCCGCCGGCGTGTCGGCTTCGGAACCCCCGCCTGCCAAGAGCGTCAAGATCACTCCGGCGGCGCTTCCAGCCAGAAAACCCATGAGGTGCTGCTTCAGGTCCCACCCTTGCTTCGGGATTTCGGATCCGCCCGGGCGGGTCAGCAATCCTTCCGCCCAATTCGCAGCCGGCGCAGGCTCGGGTTTTATTTCCTGGGGCGGCGGAGTCGATGGCGGCTCGATCACGGGGGCAGGGACGGTGACGGCTTGACGCGTCCATAAATCCCACCAGGCGGCTGGCGCCACGCGGGCGAATTGTGGCGCTGCGGGATGCCCCGGCTCCAGCCATTCCGCCAGGTCGCGCAGCGCTTGAAGTTCCTTCGGACTGCTCCAGGACCAGTCGCGCACCGGGGGCTGCAAACGTTGGTCCCACAGCTCGCGTGCGGTTTGGTCCGCGGCCGCGACCACGCTGCCAGCGCTCACTCGCTGCCGTGCTTCGCGCAGCAAAGCCGCGTCCACTGCCGCGCCGTTCTTCTGACAATCTTCAACCTGATGCAGCAGCGACGCAGCGCGGGTGTTTTTCATCACGGCGAGTGAGGAAGCTGCCGCCAGCATCACATCCAGGCAATCCGCCGTGCGCAGGTGCTGCTTGGCCGCCAGCATGCCGTCCGCCAGCCGCGCCAGCTTCACGAAATCCTTTTCCATCACCCACTCGCCCGCGACCACGCAGGTGAGCATGGCCTGGCCTGAGGCCATTTCCTGGATCAGTTCCTGGGTCTGCAGGCGCCGCGCCAGCCAAGGCTCGCGACCTTCAAACAGACGGGCGAGAAAAGCCGCGCTGGCCTGCACCGAATCAAGGTGGCTGAAGCCCGCTTCCAGGAAACGCGCCAAGGCTGCTTCGTTCGTCGCCTCGTCGCTGCCGGCCACCGCTTCCGCCAGCGACCTGCCCGTCTCCAGCAATGACTCAGGCAACCCAGCCAGGACGGGCCACTCCGCCTGCCGGGCGGGGGTTCGACTGTTGCCACGTGCCGCCATGCGCTGAACCCTCCTATCGTGGCAGCGTGTTGCAAGGACAGAATGCGCTTTGAGGCTTTCAGCGCCCGGACCGGCGAAAGTGCTTGAAATGAAGCGCGGCCGACTCTCCAGTAAAAATCCGCGTTCGAGTCCCACTCCCAAGTCTCATGACGCCCCGCTCCCTGCTCGGCTTGCTATCGTTGCTCGTGCTGGTGGGCGAGCTGTCGGCGCAGGAAGCGGCGGAAGCCCTTGTCATCGAACTCAAGCCGCATCCAAAGGTGCCGCTGGCCTACGACAAAACCGAGCTGACCGGTCGTGCCGGAGCCCGGGTCTCGCTGACGCTCAGCAACATCGACTCGCCGCTTCAGCAGCCGCACAACTTTGTGCTGGTCAAACCCGGCAAGCTCGACGCCGTCGGCGCACTGGCCACCGCCATGATCACTGATCCCACGGCGATCGATAAAAACTACATCCCGGAGCAGAGCACCGACATCCTGGCTTACACCCCGCTGGTGCATCCAGGCGAATCGGTGACCATCGAGTTCCTGCTGCCCGCACAACCGGGCGACTACCCGTTCCTGTGCACCTTTCCCGGACATTGGCTGCAAATGCGCGGCACCTTTCACGTTAATCCCTGACCCTCCCAACCCACCATGAAACCGTTCCTCCTCCTGGCTCTTTTGCTCTCCGTCCTCCCCGCCGCCGCGGATGAAACCCTCAAGGTCGCCGACCTCAGCTTCAAAACGCCGGCTCCTTGGCAAAGCGTTCCCACCAGCAGTCCCATGCGCGCCGGCACGCTGCATTTCACCGTCGATGGCGAGGAGAAGCCTCTCGAAGCCGTCTTTTATTATTTCGGAGCCGGGCAGGGCGGTGACACCGAAGCCAACATCACCCGCTGGCTTGGCCAGTTTGAAGGCACGCCGGAGTCGAAGCGCGAGGAGCTGGCCGCTGGCGATAAAAAAGTCGCGCTCGTCGTCGCCCACGGCACCTATCTCGACGGCCCGCCCTTCGGCGGCACCCCTCGCCCGGATTACACCCTGCTCGGCGCCATCGTGCCGGCGGCGGATGCGAATGTCTTCATCAAGCTGACAGGGCCGAAAGACGCGGTGGCGAAGGCTCTCGACGCTTTCAAAGCGCTCGCGACGAGCCCGTATTGATTTCGACGGCACCCCGCTGCGTTCTTTCCTGCCATGAAACGTTGCCTCGCCATCTGGCTGGCGCTGGTTGTTGCCGCCCCGCTTTTACCCGCTGCCGCCAAACCGAACATCGTCCTCATCCTTGCGGATGACCTCGGCTGGGCGGATCTCGGCTGTTACGGCAATGCCTACAACGCGTCGCCAAACATCGACCGCCTCGCTGCGCAGGGCATGCGGTTCACCCAGTTTTACGCGGGTCCGGTTTGCTCGCCGACTCGCGCCAATCTGCAGTCCGGCCAGGATCAGGCGCGTTTCGGCATCACCCAGCACATCCCCGGCCACCGCCGGCCTTATGCTCGCCTGCTCGATCCCGCCGTGCCCCATGAGCTGCCGTTGGAGGTTGAGACCTTTGCCGAGCGCCTCGCTGCCGCGGGCTATCGCACCGGTTACTTTGGCAAATGGCACTTGGGAACGGGCGAATACGGCCCCGCTGCCCAGGGCTGGCAAACGGCTTTGGAGGCCAAAGGCCACGACACCACGACGGCCGTTTCCGGTTTAAACAAGCCAGTGCGCACCGCCGCATTCCTCACCGACAAAGCCATCGAGTTCATCGACAGCGCCAAGGACGAACCCTTTCTGCTGCAGGTCTCGCACATTGCGGTTCATATCCCTCTTAACACCACACCGGACCGGCTTGCCCGATTTGAAGGCAAAGCCCCCGCGCCCGGTTACCCGAGCCGGCCCGAGTATGCCGGTCTGCTCGACGAACTTGACACCAGCGTCGGCCGCATCTGCAATCACCTCGACCGCCTTGGCCTGGCGCAGAACACGCTCATCGTGTTTTTGTCCGACAACGGCGGCATTGAGCACGAGCAAAACGGCACCGTGGTCACCAGCAACGACCCGCTGGCGGGGGAAAAGGGAACGCTTTACGAAGGTGGCATTCGCGTGCCGGCGATCCTGCGCTGGCCGGATGTCATCGAGCCCGGCGTGGTCTGTTCTACTCCCGCCATATCCTACGACTTGCATGCCACTTTTCTCGGGCTGGCCGGCATTCAACTGCCTGAAGCGGAGGTGCTGGATGGCTTCAGCCTCATGCCGTTGCTGAAGAATCCTGCGGCCACCTTGTCGCGCGATCGTCTGCACTGGCACCTGCCGCATTACCACCACAGCACACCCGCCAGCGCGATTCGCCAGGGCGACTGGAAACTCATCGAATTCTTCGAGGACGACCGCCTCGAACTCTACGACCTCGTCACCGACCCCGGCGAGGAGACCAATGCCGCGGTGCGCGAACCCGAGCGTGCGGCTGCCATGCAGGCCGCGCTCGCTGAATGGCGCGCTGCGGTCAAGGCACGCATGCCGGTGCCGAACCCCGATTACGATCCCGCCCGGGCGGGCGATCTCGGCGGCAAGGGTGCCAATGGTGGCAGGAAAGGCCCCAAAAAGAAGGCTCCGTGAGTCTCTGCAAGGTTCGCCACACGCAACCCGGCAAACAGCGAAAGATCACCGGTTTTGCGGACGACTTTTTCCCCTCAACCATGCACAACCGCACCGCACCGCTTCTCGCTTCCGCCCTCCTTTTAGCCGCCCTGCCGGCCATTCAAGCCGAAGAAAACACCCCGCCGCCCGGCTTCACCGCGCTGTTCAACGGCAACGACCTCGCTGGCTGGCATGGCTGGGGCACCCAGGACCCGGCCGATCTTTGGAACATGAGCGACGAGGAGCGCGCGGCTTACAAGAAAAAGTCGATCGAGGGCGGCCTGCTCGACGCCAAAGGCGCCGACAAGGGCGATCATGTGAACGCGCATTGGTCGGTGGAAAACGGCGAGCTGGTCAATGACGGCAAGGGCCTTTACCTGACCACCGACAAGGACTATGGCGACTTCGAGCTCTGGGTGGACTACAAAATGCTGCCCAAGGGCGACAGCGGCATCTACCTGCGCGGCACCCCGCAGGTGCAGATTTGGGACTTCACCGAGACCGACGAGAAAGCGGTGTCGCTTGGCAAACCGAAGGGCTCAGGCGGCCTTTGGAACAACAAGAACCCCGAGGGCAAAGACCCGCTCAAGCTCATGGACAAGCCCCTCGGCGAGTGGAACCGGTTTTACGTTCGCATGATCGGCGAACGAGTGTTCGTCAAACTCAATGGCGAGGTCGTGGTGGACCATGCCGTGCTGGAGAATTTCTTCGCCAATCGCAAAGCCGGTTATTTGGCTTACGGCAATAAAGACGACAAGAAACAAGCCGCCGAAAAACCACCGGCGGGGTGGATGCAGGACCCGGTGTATGCCAAAGGCCCCATTCAGTTGCAGACCCACGGCAGTGAAATCCGCTGGAAAAACGTCTTCGTCAGAGAGATCAGCCCGGAGGAGGCCGATGAAATCCTGGCGCAGGACGAGCAGGGGTTCACCCGCCTCGACAATGGCAAGGATCTCTCCAACTGGCAAGGAGCCACGGACAATTACGAGGTCGTGGACGGCGCCATCGTCTGCAAACAGGGCAAGGGCGGCGATCTTCTCAGCCAGGAGGAATACGGCGACATGGTGCTGCGCTTTGAGTTCAAGCTGCCGCCTGCGGGCAACAACGGCATTGCCCTGCGCACGCCGGTCGGCGGCCACAGCGCCAAGGACGGTCTGGAAATCCAGGTCATCGACAGCGAGGGCTACGAAACCAAAACCGGCAAGGAACTGGCCCCCTACCAGGTGCACGGCTCCATTTATCACCTCGTTGGCGCCAAGCGCGGTTACCTGCGTCCGGTGGGCGAGTGGAACACCGAGGAGATCGAGGTGCGGGGCAACCGCATCAAGGTCACCCTCAACGGCACCAAAATCCTCGACGCGGATCTCGACGAAGTGGATTACAGCGGGGTGAAAACCAAGCCCGCCGGGGTTGAGCGCAAAAGCGGTCACATTGGCTTTGCAGGCCACAATGACCCGGTCGCCTTCCGTAATTTCCGTGTGAAGCGGCTGTAAGAGCCTATCCGGCAAAGGATCAAATTGAGAACGAAAGTCCAAAATGAGGACGGCACTCCGCTGTAGCCGGGGTCTGTGACCCCGGTTGAGGGCGGGTGCGGCGCGCAGGACAGCCCGGCCTCACAGAGGCCAGCATTTGCCGGACAGGCTGTAAAGGCGGATCATCCGGGAAGTTAGAGCGGAACAGGCAGTGAGGTGTGGCGAGGCATTGGGAGCTTGGGGGCAGCGGGGCGAGCAAGGACCGGCGCTTGCCAAAGTGCCAGGACGAGGGGGAGATGCCCGGCATGGCAGGCCTGCCTCTTGGAACCGGAGGCTTGGCAAGCCTCCTTCCTTGCGCTTCGCGCCCTCCTGCCACCGAACGGAAAAAACGCACCCACTTCCCGGACGAACCGTAAAGGCGCGGTGAGGTGAGAATAAAATAAAAGGCGCGGACCGAATGGCCGCGCCTTTTTTGTTAAAGAAGATCCAGGATTGCGGCTCAGCGGCCGGCCCCAACGCCTTGCGGCTGGTAGTTCGCCATGAAACTGGCGGCATCGTCAGACTCGGTGTCGGACATGGCGCTGGCGATCTTGTTTTGCAGTTCTTCGCGCATCCGTGCCACCAGTTCGAGGCCTTTGGAGGTGATTCGCACCATCACTTTGCGACGGTCGTCAATGGCATGAGTGCGCTCCATGTAACCGAGCTTTTCCAGGCGGTCCACCAAGCCAGTGGCGGCGGCGGTGGAGTGGCCCATCTTGCGCGCGATGTCGGTCATCGTGATTTCGCGCGAGGTGGAGAGGTAGCTGAGCAGGAAAAACTGGGCGAAGGAGATGTTGTCCCGGTTCAGCTCCTTGGACAGGTCGAGGAGGAATTCGCGCTGGCTGAACAGAATGAAATCTGCCAGCTTGGCGTGATCCTTGGGTGGTTGAGACGTTCCGTTCATAAGGGAGATGAAGGTCGGGTGAGTTACTTGGAGAGATTAAATGCCGTAATCTTTTACAAATCTACCATGCGTAAAAGTAAAATCAACATAAAACCATATATTTCATAATTTTACCTCTTCGCGGGTTTTCAAATTTCGCCTTCATAATAATCAATTTTGACAAAATATCAAGCCCGAAGTTCCCGTTTTGCGGGCTTTTTATCTCTCTTTTCAGGAGTTGATGTCCGAAACCCGGTCAGGGGGAGGTTTCCAATCGCGTGCGTTTGTCCCGCCGCCAGCCGCCCGTCAACCAATACCACGGCGTCACAAACAAGATCAGCAGCAGCAATTTATTGAAGATGAAGGCAAGATGGGTGAGCTGGGTGACACTTTCGTGGAAGGCGAGGAGGCTCAGACCGAAGACGACGGCGGCGCGGCGGTTGCGCAGGGCGACGAAGGCGAACAGCTCCAGCGGCAGGGCGATTCCGAAGAGGAACTGGCACCAGTGCGGGTGCTGGAGCATGGCCTCCGGCAGCCAGTCCAGGGCGCGGGCTGCGGGGCTGAGCGTATCATAATACTGCATCTCGTTGTTCTTCAGCACATGCAGCGGAAAGTACTTGGCGTCGATGAACCAGAGGCCTTTTGACATCGCCAGCTTGGTCAGGGCGGAGACGACGTAGGTGGCGGCGAAGGCCTGCCGCGCCCAGTCGAGTTCGAGTTCGCCCGGCCGGAAGCCGAATTTCAAAGGGCGGCCGCGCCGGGTTTGGATGAACGCATAAGTCGCCGCCAGCCAGGCGGCCAGCAGGGCCAGATGCAGTCCCTGGGCGGTGTGGCCGACACTGCCCTGGGAGTTGGCCAGGGTCGAGGTGCCGATGCACATGAACAGCGGAATGGCCAGGCTGAAGACGCCCGGCACCCCGAGCACATAAAGCACCAAGCTTGCCCCCATGGCCCGTCGCAGGGGTTTTTCGATGGCGTCATTCGAAAGGAAGGCGAAGTCGAAAAACTCGGCAAGGCCATTGGGGTGCGGCTGGCTGTCCCAGCGAATGTCGAAGCTGTCGATGTTCTCGATCATGGCGCGTGCGGCGCGGCCGGGTTCCCGCCAGTAATTGATCCAGCCGGTTTGGGTGTCCCAGATCAGCAAGGAAAAAAGCAGGCGCACCAGCACCACCTCCCAGCGCGGCATGTGAAACGGCTCCAGACGCCAAAGGCTGCGGCCGAGACGCCGCCACCAGGATGCGGACGCGGGGGCTGCGTTCATGGCAATGGAATTTCCCCCACCTGTGTTGAGCGTTGTTCGAGGGTGTCGCCCCGGTAGAGAATGTCCACGTGATGCAGCCGCAGGCCATGGATTCCAGCCAATTTGGGGTTCGGTCCGGTTTTTTGCACCAGGGCCAGCAGCGTGGCGTCGGCGGCCTCCTTTTTCAGTTCCGGCGGCAGATCGACTTTGCGCGCGCCTTTTGGGCCCCGGCTCTTGAGGTCGCCCAGTTTGCGGTCGTAAGTCTTTTTGATGTCAGAGGCGGAGGTCCCAAAGGTGGGGGAGATGGCGATGGGCCGGTCACCCAGGTCGGTGATGAAGACATAGTAGGTGTCCGGAGCGAAGGACGCGTACATCGGAAAGTTCGAAAAGGGATAAAACTCGCCCGGTTTGTCCGTGCGCTTCGTCAGCACCGGAATGACCAGCCCCATCAGCAGTACCAGCAGCCAGTGAAACCGGAAGGGCAGGCGGCGCGGCAGGCTGGTGACAGCGGTCATGAATATGAGGTAAACGCGGCGGGCGGGGCGGAAGTCCGGTTTTCGTTGGCGAGCGTGGCGCTAATCTTGCGCGCTGTCGAGCGGAAGCAGAATGGGGATGCCGGCATCAATCGGGAAGGCCCGGCTGCCGTCCAGGCGGGCCAGGGCCGCGCGCGGCGCGGGCGGGATGCCGGCGCGGGCGCACTCCTCCGGCGTGGCCCAGCGCAGCGCCTGCCGGGTGTCCGGACAGCGGAACTTGGGCAGGAAGGCGTCGATCCAGTCAAGGGTTGGCGGCTCAGCGTTCAAAGCCCGCCAGCAAACCACCTAGCGACGGAAAAGCAAGCCGTCAGGGGCAGGGCTGGGTGGCGGGGAGGGTGCGCCGCCCGCTTGGCGGCAGAGACCATGCACCTTAACACCCGGGTGCTGACCGGTTCCCGGTAATAATCGGAGGAGGTTCCAAAGAGGTTGCCTGAGGTGGTGTTGTGACGGATTGCATGCGCGCTCATGGATCCGATCACGCACGCTTCCCTCGGTGCTGCTTGCGCGCTGGCGACGGCGCGCCGCGGCAATCGACGCCAGGCAGCCTTGGCAGGTTTGCTGGCCGGGACGCTGCCGGATGCGGACATTTTTTTGTCCTCAAAGACAGACCCGTTGTTCAACATCGAGTTCCACCGCCACTTCACCCACAGCCTGCTGTTTTCGCCTGTGATTGCGTTGCTGGGTGCCGCGCTCGCCTGGCTGTTGCTGAAAATGCTGCGGCAGAAACCGTTGTGGCGCGCGCTTCTGCTGCCCGCCTGGGCGGCGGCTTTGAGCCACCTCTTTTGTGATTTCTGGACAAGCTACGGCATGCGGCTTGGCTGGCCGTTTTCGGATGCGCGGGCGGCCCTGCATTGGATCTCGGTGGTGGACCCGCTGCTGACGCTGCCGTTGCTGGCTTCGCTGGGCGTTGCGCTTTGGACCAAGAGGATGCTGCCGGTGCGGATTGGTCTGGCCTGGGTGGCTTGTTACCTCAGTTGCGCGGTGGTGCAGCAGCGGCGGGCCGACGCGGTGCTGCGAGCCTGGATCGCGCAACAGGAAGGCGGCGCAGGGCGCTGGCGTGGCTTGGTCAAACCGTCGTTTGGCAACGTGGTGGTCTGGCGCGCGCTGGCGCGAACCGATGACGAGCTGCGCGTGTTCGCCGTGCGCTGCAGCCTGGGCCAACCGCAAATCATCGAGGGGCAAAGCGCGCCCCTGCTGGCGACGGTGCAGCAGGCGGCCACGCATTTTGGGCTGCCAGCAGACTCGCGCCAAGCACGGGACATCCGCCGGTTTTATCACTTTTCAAGCGACTGGGTGGGACTGCATCCAGACGATCCGATGATCTTGGCGGACCTGCGCTACGCGGCGCTGCCGAACGAAGTGGCGCCGATGTGGGGCATCCGGGTCAAACCGGAGCAGCCCGCCGCAGCCATCGACTGGGTGCCGCAGGCTGAGTTGTCCGGCAGGCCTTGGCAGGAGTTGTGGCAGATGATCGCTGGAACGCACCCGGCGTTGCGATCACCCGCGCCTTCCAGGCCGTGAAGACTCACGCTTTGTGGCGGGTGACGCGATCCACCGAGTGCTTGGTGACGATGTTGCCGAGCGAGCCGCGGTTTTTGATGGCGAGGGAGGCCATCGGAATGGTGAGCACCAGATTGCGCAAGTAGAGCGCGGGCTTCAGGTGCACCGCCAGGTTTTGGGTGTCGCTTTCCGCTTCAGTGGCGTGGCAGGCAAAGTGGAGGATGCGTGAGCCGGGCGTGCCCTGGGTGATGGCATAGGCTTTGTCACGGGTGATGCCGCCCATGCGGAAGCGTTTGGCATAGGTGCGGCCGGCGCGGCCATCGCGATAGATGACCGTGTACACCGGATCCTCGTCCTTTTTGAACAGTCCGAGGTGCAGCGGATTTTTGCCGACAAAGAGCTTGGGAGCGACCTTGGAGACGGTCACATTGCCTTCGGGCGTGAAGTAAATGATGTCGTCCAGGGGGGAGCATTTGAAGAGCGGCTCGCCCTCGCGTTTGAGGCCGTAACCGGCAAAGCCGTCCTTGGCATTGAGGTAAAATGTCTCGTTGGCCATGATGACCTCGGCGGCGGCGACGCGCTCGAAGCTGGCGATCTCTGTGCGCCGCTCGCGGCCGGGGCCGTAGGTCTTTTTGATGCGCTCGAAGTGGGCGATGGCGAAGCGGGTGAGCTGTTTGAGATGCTTCTGGACTTCGTCGATGTCTTTTTCCAGGGCGGCGATGTGCTCGTCCGCCTCGAAGGTGTTGAACTTGGAGATGCGCTTGATGCGGATCTCGGTGAGGCGGGCGACGTCGTCGTCGGTGACTTCGCGTTTGAGGTGTTTGAGCCAGGGTTTTAGCCCTTTCCAGATGGCGGCGATGACGGCCTCCCAGGTGGTGCATTCTTCGATGTCGCGGTAGATGCGTTTTTCGATGAAGATTTTCTCCAGGGAGGCGAAGTGCCATTTTTCCTCAAGCTCGCCGAGCTTGATCTCGAGTTCGCGCCCGAGGATGTCGCGTGTGTGGTTGGCGCTGAATTTGACGAGGTCGTTGACGGCGAGGAAGCGCGGTTTGTTGTCCTGGATGACGACGGAGTTCGGCGAGAGGGAAATCTCGCAGTCGGTGAAGGCGTAGAGCGCCTGGATGGCTTGATCGGAGTCGGTGCCGGGGGGCAGGTGGATGTTGATCTCGACTTCGGCGGCAGTGTTGTCCTCGACGCGCTGGATTTTGATTTTGCCCTTGTCGTTGGCGGCGACGATGCTGTCCATCAACGCGCCGGTGGTGGTGCCGAAGGGGATCTCGGTGATGCGGAGCTGGTGTTTTTTATCGCCGGGTTCGATGCGGGCGCGGACGCGCACACGGCTGCCGCGCAGGCCGCCGTTGTAGTCGCCCGCGTCCATGATGCCGCCTTGGAGAAAGTCCGGCAGCAGGTTGAACTCCTCCTTGCGCAACGCGGCGATGGAGGCGTCGCACAGTTCGATGAAATTGTGCGGCAGGATGCGGCAGGCCAGGCCGACGGCGATGCCCTCGACGCCCTGGGCGAGCAGCAGCGGGAACTTCACCGGCAGGGTGACGGGTTCCTTGTTGCGGCCATCGTAGGAGGCGGCCCAGCGGGTGACCTTGGGGCTGAAGACGACGTCGAGGGCGAACTTCGACAGCCGCGCTTCGATGTAACGCGGCGCGGCGGCGTTGTCACCGGTCAGCACATTGCCCCAGTTGCCCTGGGTGTCGATCAGCAGCTCCTTCTGCCCGAGCTGCACCATGGCGTCGCCGATGGAGGCATCACCGTGCGGGTGGTACTTCATGGTGTGGCCCACCACGTTGGCCACCTTGTTGTAGCGGCCGTCCTCCAGCTCGTTCATGGAGTGCAGGATGCGTCGCTGCACGGGCTTGAGGCCGTCGTGGATGTGCGGCACAGCGCGCTCCAAAATGACATAGGAGGCGTAGTCCAGAAACCAGTCGCCGTAGAGGTCGTCAATGGGCTTGGACTCAACCGGAGCGGTGTGCTCGAAGACGGGTTTGTCGGAGGCAGGACGGGACTTGGAAGCTTTTTTGGCCACGGGGTCGGATCGAGGAAAGGATTGGGAGGGGCAGAGAATAGCGGCTGTTGCAGGGCGCGCAACCGCTGTCCGGCTGGGTGCAAGGGCCGCGGCGAGACTTGAGCGGCCTCAATGCAGGAACCAGAAGAACACCACCGCCATCGTGGTCGGCAGCAGTGCGTTGATGAAGAGCCCGATCGGACTGATGCCTTCGCCGTCAAACACTTTGGCGGTTTGCAGAATGCCGACGCCGGCCGGATTCGGCGCGTTGGCGATGACCGTCAAGCCGCCGCCCGTCACCGCGCCGGCGACCAGCGCATACTGCAATTCGGCCGAGATGCCTTCCACCAGCGAGCCCAGGTAAGTCAGCGCGGCGTTGTCGGTGATGGCGGTGAGGCCGGTGGCGCCGAAGAAGAGGGTGGGGCCATCGAGGCCGGCGATGAGCGGTTTGAGCCACCAAGCCTGCAACGAGCCGAGGGTGACCAGGCCGGCGAGGAAGAATCCGACGAGCAGGCCCTCCTTCAATTTGAGTTTGTCCTGATACTCGCGCGTGGCGGTGACCAGACCGAGAAACATCATGAACACACCGAAGAAGACGTCAGGGTGATGGGCGAAAGCGACCATCAAGCCGAGGAAGAAGACATGCAGCAGGGTGAGCCAGAACGGAATGGGTTCGTTTTGCTGTTGGTAGGGTTTCAGGGCCATCAGTTCCTTGCGGAACATCCAGGCTATGAGGGCCGTGGAGACGATGCAACTGGCCGCCGCGCGCCAGCCGAAATGGGTGAACATGAACGGGGTGTCCCAGTTCCACTTCGCCGCCACCATGAGCACCGGAGGCGCGGCAAAGTGGGTCAGGGTGCCGCCGATGGAGATGTTGACGAAGAGCAGGCCCAGCGTCGCGTAAGCGAGGCGTTTGCTGATGCCGCGGTCGAAGTAGCGGCGCTTCAACAGAATCGCCAGCAGGGTCATCGCCGCAGGCTCGGTGATGAATGAACCGAGCAGGCAGCCGAAGGACAAAGCGGCGACATAGAAAGCCATGCCCTCTTTCATCGGCAGCAAGCGGGCGATCAGCAGGATGAACGATTCGGCCAGTTTCACCACGGGCCGCGTGGCCGCCACGACCATGACCACGAGCACAAATTTTGGCTCAGCAAAATTGAGGCTCTCAATGTATTCGACCGCAGCGTGCACGGAGCCTTCCACCGCGATGATGGCGCAGAACAGCGCGGAGGCCCAGAGACCAAAAACCACCTCCGTTTCGGCGAGGAAATGCAGCAGGTTTTCCTGAATCGAACCTTTCGGGTAGCGATGCGCCCAGTGGGCGAACCTTTTGACGGCAAAGGTGTGCAGGACGGCCAGTCCAAACAGCACGGTGGCGAGGATTTCCAGAGGTGTCTGAGTCATGGAGCGCGCGAGCATAGGGTACGTCACACGCCAATGCCACCCCGAATGGCTTATTCAGGCACTGTCGATGGGGAGAAGGTCAATCCCCGGGTGGAGCGACCTCGATGCCCACGCCCTGGCGCACGTTGCCATCGGGCATGATGATGTTGGGGCCCTGATTCCTGCCGTGGTTTTGGTTGGACTCGATGACCCAGGGTTGAAACCAGTGGTAGGCGCTCGAGGGGGTGTCATCGAACAGGGTGACGCCATACGAAGGACTGAAGGTCTCGTCATTGCCTTCGTCGTTTTCACGGCCGTCGCGATCACCCGGGCAGATCCAGGTCTTGCGAGGCACGCCGTAGGGCTTCAGCGTCTCGTACCAAAAACGGCCCAGTTTGCCCTGGCTGTCGTCGCCCAGGCTTTCGAGGTCACCGGGGTATTGCGGCCACACCATGGCGTTGTCTTGCAGGGCGACACTGAGACCGCCGTGGAGGGACTTCAAATTGCCCACGCAAGCGGCGAAGTTCATCTTCGCCTTGATGAAACTGTAAGCCGGAAACGACAGGGTGACCAGCAGGGCAATGATGGCAATGACCACCAGCAGCTCGGTGAGGGACCAGCCATTGTGGGTGCGGTGGCGCATGGGGGTCGGAAAAGGAAATGGGTGCCTGCGTGAGCAGGCACCCATTGAGAAGAATCAGATGAACAACTGACGCATCAGAAGTAGCGCCGCGACCCATTGACGACCAGAGGTGTCACGTCGGCTTCCGCCAAAGTGGCATCCGTACCGCCAGCCGTGTTGATTTGGTTTCGCAACGATGCAAGCGCGTTATCAATCGCTGCCTGGGCAGCCGTATAAGTAGCGCCACTGAATCCAATTTGACCGCCGGAGTTCGAGACGGAAGACACGATGGCATTAATCAGACCTTGGTAGGATTGGAAAGCCAAATTGGTTACCGAGGCGTTGCCGGTGGGTGAGAGAACACTGACTTCCCCTTTGCCGCGGAAGCGCAAAGTCGGATGCGTGCGATAAATCTTTCCCTTCCAACCACAGTTCAGTGTGAAGCCAGTGTTGTTTTGGATGATGGTGGAGGTGTTTTGCAGACTGCCGCCGCCGCCGCCGCCCTGGGTCGTGGAAACGGAACCCGGGTCGCTGCTGGCGTTGCAAGAGCCGGTGACGATACGCGCCTCAATGTCAGGCATGCCGAAGCAGCTTCCCACGTAGGTGACGCCTTTGAAGTAGAACACCGAACGGTTGCCATTGCGCTGGACATCAAACGAGTTGCTGGTGTAGAGCGAGCCGCTGTCGTAGAATGCGGCTTGACCGCCAGCACCGCCTCCCGCCCCGGTGCCAGCACCGAGGAGACCACCGGTCAGTTGCGCGTCCGGGGTGAAGACACCGTACCCATTGCCGTTGCGGAAGCTGAACTGGCATTGGTAAAAGCTGCCGCGCTCCATCAAGACGCTGCCAGGATCACCATTGTCGAAAGGTCCGCCGACGAACGCCCAGGCGTCGCCGCTGCTCAAAAGGGCCAAACTTGTTACTGTCAGAAAGAATTTCTTCATCGAGGCGAAAATTAGCGTGTTCTGTCTTGCGCGGGCAAGATTTTTTTTCTTCTTTTTTAGCCTTGTTGACAGACTACCACACTCACACCCCCCTCTGCCGTCACGCCGAGGGCCACCCCAACGACTACGTGGCTGCCGCGCGCGCTGCCGGACTGGCCGAGATCGGCTTCTCCGATCACAATCCGATGCCGGAGGCTTTTGATGACTGGCGCATGGATTGGGCGGAGTTTCCGCGCTACCTGGAACTCGTTGCGGAGGCGCGGGAGACGGCGGCGGGTTTCCCGGTGCGGCTGTCGCTGGAGTGCGATTATCTCGAAGGGCGGGAGGACTGGCTGGAAAAGACCCAGTACCTGGCGCCCTGGGACTATTTGATCGGCAGCGTGCACTACATCGCGCCGGGCTGGGATGTGGACAATCCGAAGCACTTGTCGCGCTGGCGCAATCAGGGGGCGGTCGAGGAAATTTGGGCGCTGTACTGGCGGCTGTATGAGAAATGTGTGCGCAGCGGGTTCTTCGAGATCTGCGCGCACCCGGATTTGGCGAAGAAATTCGGCTTCCGGCCGGCGGGGGATTTGCGCCGCTACTACGAGCCGGTGATTCAAGCCTTCGCCGACACCGGGGTGGTGATGGAGGTCAGCACGGCGGGCCTGCGCAAGGATGTGGCGGAGATTTACCCGGCGCGGACCATGCTGGAGCTGGCCCATAGTGCTGGCGTGCCGATTGTGATCAATTCCGACGCCCACGCGCCGGGCGAGGTCGGGCAGGATTACGCGCAAGCGCTGGCCTTGGTGAGATCAGTCGGTTACACGGAGACGGTGCGCTTTGACCGGTGTCAACGGGTGACCGTGCCTTTGCCGGAGTCCTGGCCCGTGGCCGGTTGAGGCGCGCTTTTTTGCCGGGTGCTCACCGCCCGGTGCGCGGTGGTGCGGAGAAAGCGCGCGTACTCCTTGTCCAATCCCTTCGGCACAAAGGCGAGGTCCACGCAGCTCCCGCCAAACAGCACCTCATACCAGACACAGGCGCCGAGGTATTCCCCGGCGAGATTGGCGTGGTGGCCGTCCATGCCGAGCGTGTAGCGGCCGTCGTCGTTTTTGCGCCAGCGCCAGCCCACGTGCAGCGAGTGTGTCTGGTCCGGCAGGGCGGGGTGCCCGGCTTTTTTGGGTTCAAAGGTCGTGTCAGGCTGGAAACCCCACGCCGGATCGGTCTCGGCCAGGTTAAAAGCATCGCCCACCGGCAGCAAACCGGCGCCCGTCTCGGCAGCGAAGCGCTCGTAGGCCGCCGTCAGGCCCGCGTGCATCTCAGCGCGCGTCTTGGGCTCCCCTGCTTCGGGCTTCGTCACCTTGAAGCGCGGATCATCCACCCGGTAGGCCCAGGTCTGGTGCACCATCAGCTTGGCGGCGGGCGCGTGGGCGCGCACGTAATCCGCCAGCCAGGGGCCAAAGGGCTGGTAGGTCACCGGGTTGTGGCTCTTGATGCTGACCTGCTGGATCGTGACGAAATCCCACGGTTGCTCGCGCAGGCGCTGCTTGAGACTGCTGCCGTCCGCGTAGAGCCCGGCCTGGTCCGCGGCATCCGCCTCGTGCGCCTGGGCCTTGGTCACGTGCAGCTCCAGCGACGCCCCGCCCACCACGATCGGTCGATGGATCAACTCATGCCCGCCGGCCTTGGCCAGATCTGCCAGGTAGTGGGTGGCGTTTCTGGAGAAGCTGTTGCCGATGCTGAGCAGCCGTACCGTGCGCGCCTCTGCGGCGAAGACGGAGACACAGCACAAAACAACCAGGAGCGATGGGAGGCGGATTCGCATGGCGGCCAAAAAAGCCCGCCAGCCGCGCTGCACAACCACAACTTCCACCCGCCGTTTAGTTAATCTTTCCGAAATAGAAGCTCGCGCTTTTCCCTCAGTCGGGCCATGCTGCCGCTCATGCCCGCCGGTTCCAAAACCGCACCCCAGCCCAGTGAGCCCCCGCCTCCGGACGCGCTCAGCGCCGAGTTCCTGCGTTTTCTCGATGTCGAGCGCCGCTGCTCCCCGCGCACCCTGGCGAACTACCAGCACGCGCTGGACAGCTTCCGCGCCCGCCAGAGCACCGCCGGAGCCAAGGCCTGGGACGCGCTCACCGCCGACGACTTCCGCCGCGACCTCTTCGAGCTCATGAAGCGCGACACCGGCCGCGCCACCATCCGCCTGCACTACGCCGCCTTGCGCAGCTTCTTCAAGTGGATGACCCGTCGCTGCGGTCTGGCGCGCAACCCCCTGCTGGAGGTGCAACTGCCCAAGCTGGAGAAAAAACTCCCCGTCGTGCTCACCGTCGAGCAGGTCATCAGCATGCTCGAGCTGCCCCTGCTCCTGCCCAAGGACAAACAAGCCGCTGCCTGGGCGCCGGAGCGGGACGCCGCCATCCTGGAGCTTTTTTACAGCAGCGGCATGCGCCTCGCCGAGCTGGCCGGGCTCGACGTCGCGGACCTCGACGCCTACAGCGAGACCGCGCGCGTGCTCGGCAAAGGCGGCAAGCAGCGTCTCTGCCCCGTCGGCGAGCACGCCATGATCGCCGTGCAGCGCTACCGCGCCAAGGCCGGCGTGCAGGACGGCGCCCTTTTTCGCAACAAACTCGGCCGCCGCCTCACCACCCACGGCATCGGCGAGATCGTGGACAAATACCGCCGCCTTTCCGGCCTGCCCGTCAACGTCACCCCGCACAAATTCCGCCACAGCTTCGCCACCCACCTGCTCGACAACGGCGCCGACCTGCGCAGCGTGCAGAGCCTGCTCGGTCACGCCAGCCTCAGCACCACGCAGATCTACACCCATGTCTCCACCCGCCGCATGAAAGAGGTGTACGACGCCGCCCATCCCAGGGCGTGAAAAGCGGAAAAGGGAGTCTTGAATCCCGCATCTTCAAATCTTGCCTCTCGCCTCACGGCGAATGTGGCAGGAAACTTGCTTGATCATCAGGCGGGGCGAAACAACGCTCCCCTCCCATGATGAATACACTCGTTTATCTCAGCCGGGCCTTCGTGGAGTTCGGGCCGTTCACCACCAAGGAAATGCTGGACTTCCACAGCCGTGGACTGCTCCGCGACATCGACCACATCCGCCTGGAGGGCGAGGAGCAGTGGACCTCCGCTGAAGCCTGGGTCACCGGCGTCTCTGCCCCCGCCAAAACCTCCGCCAAACCGAAGGCAAAAGCCGCCGCCATCAAAAAGGAGCCGGAGCCCAAACCCAAACCCAAAACCCCGGCGAAAAAGGTCAAAAAAGCCGCCTGAGGCCCGCCGCCTCCCCGCCAGCCCCCCGTCACCAAGTCCGGTTCATGCGTCAGAGCCGGGTCGCGTGTTTTGCTCGACACTTCGCGCGCAGGCTTGACGCGGCTGGGGGGAATGTGGTCCAATCGGGCAATGAATGCCTCGCTTCGCCTGCTGTCAGTGTTGCTGCTTTTGACCGCACCTGTTCAGGCGCAGCAGGAGGCGGAGCGGTTGCTGCGGGAGCTTTACAATTGCGAGTTCCCGATGGACGCCGCGGCCTGGGAGGCGGACTGGGAGCAGTGCCGGGAGCAGGTGAAAAACCGCGTCCAGCTCGCTGCCGGGCTGTGGCCGTTGCCGGAAAAGACGCCGCTCAAGGCGGTGATCCACGGCCGGGTGGAGCGGGAGGACTACACCATCGACCGGGTTTATTTCGAGAGCTTCCCCGGGCACTACGTCACCGGCAACCTCTACCTGCCAAAGCCGCTGCCAGCCAAGCCCATGCCCGGGGTGCTCTGCCCTCACGGGCACTGGCCGGGCGGGCGCTTCATGGACGCCGGGGCGGACTCGCCAGGGACGCGGGACCAGCTCCGCGCCGGGGCGGAGCGTTTTATCAATGCGGCGCGCTCGCCGCTGCAGGCGCGTTGCGTGCATCTGGCGCGCATGGGCTGCGCGGTGTTTCACTGGGACACGCTGGGCAATGCGGACTCGCGGCAAATCGCGGACCATCGCAGCGGGGCGCGGCAAAACCTCAAGGGCGCCGCTGCGGGTGCGTGGGGGCTTTACAGCGCCATGGCGGATCTGCGGCTGCAGACAAACTTCGGCCTGCAAACCTGGAACTCGGTGCGGGCGCTGGATTTTCTGGAGTCGCTGCCGGGGGTGGACAAAAAACGCATCGCGGTGACCGGCGCCAGCGGCGGGGCGACGCAGGCGATGATGCTGACGGCGATCGATGAGCGGGTGGCGGCGGCGTTTCCCTGCGTCATGGTTTCCAGTGCGATGCAGGGCGGCTGCACCTGCGAAAACAGCCACTACCTGCGGGTGGGGCAGGGGAACATTGACATCGCCGCCGCCGCCGCGCCGCGCCCGCTGGGGCTGACCTCCGCGGATGACTGGACGATCGATCTCGATCGCAAGGGTTTCCCGGAATTGCAGGCGCTTTACACGCGCATCGGTAAGCCGGATCATGTGCAGGCGCTCTTCGCCACGCAGTTCAAGCACAACTACAACCAGGTTTCCCGGGCGGAGATGTATCACTTCTTGAAACGGCACTTCAAGCTGGGCGGCGTGTCGATCGAGGAGCGCGACTTCGAGTTCTCCAGCAAAGAGGACCTCACTGTCTGGACAGCGGAGCATCCCGTGCCGAGTGGAGGCAAGGCTGGCGCGGCGCACGAGGCGAAGCTGATGCAAACCTGGGCGGAGCTGGCGGACGCGAAGATCAAACCGCTGCTGACTCCGAAGGACGAAAATCAACTGGCCGAGGCGGTGCTGCTGCTGGGCGGGGCCTGGCGCATGATGGCGGGCTGCGAGCTGCCGGAGGCGGAGCATTTGAACCAGCTCGAGCTGGCGGATTACGGCGGCACGATCGTGGCCCGGCTGGCGAACACCAAGACGGACTGCCAGATTCCGCTGACAGTGCGCTCCCCCGCCAACAAGAAGACAAACAAGATCGTCATCCGCCTGAGCAAGGACGCCAAACTCTCCGGTGCTGCCCGCAGCGAGGAGGTGCTGGAGGTGGCGCCGAATCTCTACGGCATGCATTGCGACAAAAACCCCAGTGTGAAACCGGCCACGCTGGAGAAGGCGGACTCCTGGCAGGCTTGGTGCGGCTACACCTACGGCTACAATCAGCCGCTGCTGATGCATCGGGTGCACGACGTGCTGGCGGTGCTGGCCTGGCTGCCGAAGCTGGCGGAGAGCGTGGCCTTGGAGGGCGGCATCGAGGAAGTGACGCTGCAAGCGGAGGACGATCTGGCAGCGGTGGCGGCGCTGGCGGCGATGATGGCTGGTCCCGGCGTGGTGCACCGGATCGAGGTCAAGCCGAACGGCTTTCGTTTTGCCAAATTGGACGATCAGTGGCACCCCGCCTTCGTCCCCGGCGCGGTCAAGTATGGCGACCTGCCCGCGCTGCTCGGCTTGTGCGCGCCGACCGAGCTGGTGGTGACTGGCGAGCCGGGCATGCCGGAGGTGGAGGCCATGTATCGCGCTGCCGACGCGGCTGACCGGCTGCAATGGAAACCTTGAGGCGCGCTAGCCCGCGAGGAAGCGATCAAGGTCGAAGTTTTTGCCGCTGACTTTGGCGGGGCGGTGGCGCAACTGGCGTGTGGTGAGCTTGCGCAGTTGGCGTTGCAAAAGGAGCGGCCGCAGCCAGGGATGACGAGCGCGCAAGGCCGCATCGCTGCGCAGGCCGCCGTGAGCGGCAAAGGCGGCGAGCAGTTCGCGGCCGGTGACCGCCTGGGCAAAGTGCGCCTTGGCATGTTCCAGTCCCTCGCGTCCCATCGTTTCACACAGAGTCGGGTTTGACAGCAGCGCGGCGAGTTTGGCGGCGAAGGCCTCGGGATCGCGCTCCTCGGTGAGGTAACCGGTCTTGTTTTCGATCACCATCTCCGGCACGCCGGCCAGACGCGTGGAGACACAGGGCAAAGACGCGGCCATGGCCTCCATCAACACCGTGGGCAGGTTGTCCTTGCCGCCGTCGCTTTCGGTGGCGCAGGCGAGCGCGAACAGCTGCGTCTCCTCGACGAGCAGACGGATGATTTCGACTATGCCCAGCGGCCCGGTGAGTTGCACGCTGTCCTGCAAGTTCAGCTCGGCGATCTGCCGGCGCAGCGCGTCTTCCAGCGGTCCTTCGCCGACGATGCGGCAGTGAAACGGAATGCCCATTTGCCGCAGGCGGGCGCAGGTGTCGATCAAATCCGGGTAGCCTTTTTTTTCGATCAAGCGGCCGACGCTGAGAATGCCGCCCGCGGCCCGGCTGCGATCGGCGCGGGCACGGGCGTCGATGATCGGCTGCAAGTCCAGGCCGTTGTAAACGCGTTGGATGCGCGCGGCATCGGCGGGGTATTGGCCGCGCAGTTGGGCGGCGGTGTAGTCGCTCACCGTGACGACCAGCGCGGCGTCATGAAACAGGCGCTCGAAGGCAGGACTCTGCGGCTCGGGCGCGCAGAAGATGTCGTTGGCATGCGCGGTGAAGCTGGTGCTGACGCCAGTGAAGCGGCGCAGCCACCAGGCGACGCGGGCACCGATGCCGGCGAAGTGGGAGTGGAAATGCCGCGGCGCGGCCGGGCCGAGACCGGCAAGCTGGCGGGCGATCCAGGCGGCCTCATAGACGCGTGCCTTGTCCGGTCGCTCGTCCCAGTGGCGCAACGCCAGCGCGGCGGCGCGCGGCAGGCTGTGGTCGTCTTTCCAGGCGCGGACCTGGGCGGTCATTTCGTCGCGCTGGGGCAGAAAGCGCACCCGCCCGAGCAGTTCTGGCGGGAAGTGGCGGATGGCTTCGTCGCGCGTGTCGCGGATCGAAAAAATCAGCGGCCGCACCCCCTGGCGTTCCAGTTCGAGGATCTCGCGCACGCAGAAGGTCTGCGTGAACGAGGGAAAGCGCTCGAAAACGTAGCCGATGTGCCAGGGCGGGGTCATGCGCGGCACCATCGGCGGGTGCGGGGCGGGGCGTCAAGCGCCCAGCGTTTATTTGCGCAAGCGGTAAGGCGTGCCGCAGTACATGCAGCGGAAGGTGCTGGTGCAGAGCGTGCTCAGCACGGTGGCCGCCCGATGGGACAGGCCGGGAATGCGGGTGGCGTCGGCGTGTTTGCGGCAGCGTTTTTCATGCAGCAGCGTGCCATGGCAGAGGGTGCAGGTGAGGTGCCGGTTGTTGAGAAAAGCCAGCACGCGCGCCAGCCCAAAGACGGCCAGCGATCCGAGCGCGCGGTAACCCCAGGCGCGCTCTCCGGTCAGCAGCAATTCACCGGCGAACCAGGCGAAGGCCGCGAAAGCGATGAAAGCCAGCAGCAGCAAAGCGGAGCCGTAAAGCATCGACCAGCGGCGCGGGTGGTGGCGCGGCCGCCGCTGCCGGCAAGGAGCCGCCGCTGGCGGATCCGAGGCAAAGGAGGTCTGGAGCGATTTCATGGATTATAATTATTGTAATTGATTGAGTTTCATTTGGCAATGTTGTTTTTTCGTATCGATGAACTAATTGCGAGCAGATCATGTGCCGACTTCGCTTGGCAGCTTTGGCCCGCCGCGTCTTCCATTTGACGGGAAGACGCGTTGAGGGCATGGATTCTGCTTCATTTCGAGTCCCTCTCTTTTCAAACCATGCCCGTCGCCACCCCCGCCCAATACCGAGCCATGCTCGACGCCGCCCAGAAAGGCGGCTATGCCTACCCGGCCATCAACGTCACCTCGTTGCCAACGATCAACGGCGCTCTGAAGGCCTTTGCCGATGCCAAATCCGACGGCATCATCCAGGTCTCCACCGGCGGGGGCGAGTTCGCGTCGGGCACCTCGGTGAAGGATGCCGCCTTCGGGGCCATCGTGCTGGCGGAGGCCACGCACCGGCTGGCGGAGCGTTACAACGTCCTGGTCGCCCTGCACACCGACCACTGCCATCCGGCCAAGGTTGACAGCTTCCTCAAGCCTCTCATCCAAGCCTCCCGCGAGCGTGTCGCCGCCGGCAAAGGCCCGCTTTTCCAATCCCACATGTTTGACGGCTCCGTTGTCGATCTGAAGGAAAACCTCCGCATCTCGAAAGAACTCCTCACGGAGTGCGCCGAACTCGGCATCATCCTCGAGGTCGAAGCCGGTTGCGTCGGTGGTGAGGAGTTCTTTCGAGATGCGGAGGTTTTCCTTCAGATCGA
>CAZKMS010000044.1:0-34583 GCA_964553805.1 uncultured Verrucomicrobiaceae bacterium | reverse complement strand
GGCACTCCCGGCAGGACTCTAACCTGCAACCTCCGCGTTCGAAGCGCGGCGCTCTATACATGAGCTACGGGGGCATGTGGGGCGAGCCGCTGGCTCGCCGTGACGTTTCGGGCGACCGAGCCGGTCGCCCCACGCCAAAGGGCGGCCCCGGATGGACTTGCACCATCAACCTTCCGGTTCAAAGCCGGATGCTCTGCTGATTGAGCTACGGGGCTAAAAGGCATGTTGGGAAGACGGGGGGAAGGCTTCCGCGAAGCAAGGAAGGGCGCTTGCCAAGCGCCCGGTTTTTTCAAAGATGACGCAGGACTTAGCAAGTCCCGCTCCTTGTGCGGGCCGCTTTCTTTATCGGGTTCGATGGGAAAGTGGACGCGCGCCCCGGATTGACTGCGCTGCGCTCCGTCTCCGCAGGATGGGCTTCGCCTGTGGAGATGCCGCTGTCGCGGCATGGCGGTCGCACTGGGTAAGGTAGCTTTGCGGACAGCCGGCTCGTAGGCTTTGTCTTGTGCACGATGAAATTGGTTCCCCCAGCCGGATTCGCACCGGCACCGCCTCGTTCACAACGAGGAATGCTGCTGTTACACTATGGAGGGAGTGAGAAATGGATCCTCCGGTGGGTTTTGCACCCACATGATCCTGTTTACAAGACAGGCGCCTTTCTGTGTCGGCCACGGAGGAGTTTAAAATGGCGCTTCCACGAGGAATTGCGGCCCCGCCGCTGTGCGATTTCTGCTCCGCACCTCATGAATATGCGCTATCGCGCACGGCGTTGCCCGGTGCGACCTGCTTGGAATGCCGTGCGCACTAGCGCGTCAATCAAACGCGGAGCGGATTTGGCATGGACGCGGAAGCGTCAACGCAGACATGCTGCTGTTACATCAATGCCGCGCAAATGGTGGCTGCGTCCGGTAGCGCGCCGGACTCTCCTCGTCTTCAGCGAGGCGCTAATCTGTCTCAGCTACACAGCCTGAAAAATTTGGTCCCTCCGCGCGGACTGCCGTGCGCGATAGCGCATGTTCTTGCGATGCGAAGCAGACTTGGCAGGTCGCTGGCGGCGACAACCGCACCACGATGTTCCGCTTAACAGACGGACATGCTCCTTTGACATCATCGGAGAATGAAATGGCGCTTCCGGCGGAAGTTGCGGCTCCTGCCACTGTGCTTCTTCCGCTCCGCGCCTCTGTGAAATGCGCTATCGCGCAAGGCGCTGCACCTGCATCATCCCGTTTAGAAGACGAGTGCCTAATCTGTTCGGCCACGGAAGCGAAGGTTGATTGAGAATGGTCACGCGCCCCGGTGCTGCCCCGGGCGTCTCCTCGTCCCAAGCGAGGCGGGTTCTGCTGGCTCCCTCGCGCGCGATGTTGAATGATTGAAATTGGCGGCCTGTGCGGGCTTTGCTCCCGCGACATTGACGGGCTTCGCCCGCCCTTGCGGGCAGCACTCCGTGCTGTCGGTCTCGCTGCCGCTCGGCTCCGCTCGACAGGCGGCTGCTCTTCGTGGCTAAGCTAACAGGCCGATGCTTGGTGAAACTGGTGCGGCGTCCGGGTAACGCTCCCGGCCGGCTCGATGAACGCCGGTTTTACAGACCGGCTCGCGTCTTTAGCGAACTACCGCCGCATGAATGGTTGCGGGACGTGGATTGCCTTCGACCATGCCAAATGGCTTCGCATGGATGGGCGCTATCGCGCCAGGCGTTCCCGCTTGCAAGGCGGGTGACCTCCTGACTGATCGAGCGGCCCTTTGAAGAAAAGGGGTGGTCGCGGGGGCGGGAATCGAACCCGCTCATTGGCGGCTTATGAGGCCGCTGCCTTCCCACTTGGCCACCCCGCAGTTGATTTGAGATTGAACCACAGTGGCGCGGCGTCCCGGTGCTGCCCCGGACACGCAAAGTTTTGGAGGCTCTGCTGCGCATGCTGGCGCCCGCCGCGTACTAGTGATTGGTGCGGTCAGCCGGAGTTGACGCTCCGGCGTCCATGCAGAATCTGCTCCGCGCCTCAGAATTTGCGCTGACGCGCACGGCGTTGCACCGGTATCCCCTGATTGGCGCTCAGGCATCCTGCTCTTGAACGATGACCGCGATACGAGCGACACGAACGATGCCTTGGGCATCCTGTCCGCGCCGCTTTCGACAATAAAGAACAAACACCGCTGCCAGCTCTTGGAGCTCGCACCCGCAGGTCGTTTTCACGGCGGATGTTTCGGTGTTTGCGGCACACCTCTGATGCACTCCGAACGGCGTTCGCCAACGAGAATGCAAAGCCTCTGGTTATGTTGAAAGGCGAGTGGCCGGGCAAAACTTTACTGTAAATCAGCCCTATTGGATCGCTGACTTGACAATGACCTGCTGATCGGCAACCGTTAAAAAGGTTGCTATCTAACAAGTGTCCCGCAAGAGACTAAGTAGTTGCGGCCGAATCCGCCCCGTCGTCAGTTGCAGCTGGCGGCGGGGTTTTTATTCGCCTGTGGGCAAAGTGGATGATTGATGAGTGGTGAGGGAATCCTTTCTGAATGGTTTGGGGTTAAAACAAGAAACCCTGCTGGCTTTGAAGCGAGCAGGGTTCCCGGAAAATTGGCTGATTCACGCCAGATCGAAAACTACCTGCACACCTCCTTGTCAAGGTCCGCGCGCTCCATATTCGGCTGTCCAAAGCTCACGCTTGATGCGGAGCACAAAATGCCGGAGCAACGCGACCAATAGGTCGTATGCGCTTGCAGGTTTGTTCTCCCGTTGGTTTTCATGGCTTGTAAAGGTGAAACGAAACTAATGGCCAGTTATTAGATCGTCAATCATATTTTCATTTTTTCTTTGATAGCATTCAAAGCGCAAACCCGATCCGCCGCTTCGGCCTTTTCCTCTCCCCCGAGTGCTTCCGCTTCGCCTTCCTGGCTGTGGCAATCTCCGTCTCAATCATCGCCTGCGTTACTTGCCATCTAGCCGGATTGGGATCGATGCTGCCCGTCTGGATGGCATTGAGGCGGATATTGAGGAGGTCCCCGCCGCTGAGGCCGCGCGATAGCTCCGCGAGAACCGCGTAATCAGCCCGCACCCGATCCGGGTTGGGAGATGAAGGACGAACAGCTCCCGGCGCATGGAGGCGTTGGGAAGGCGGAATTTGATGTGGCGCTGGATGCGGCGCAGCAAGGCAGGATTGTAGTTCTCGAACAGGTTGGGGGTCGCGATCCTTGAAGCTGCGGCGCGTGGTGACGCGGAGGGTGCGCAGGCAGCGACACAGGCGGTGAACCGGGTCAGGCCGATTGTGCGCCAGAGGGGGCTTGAGTGGTCCAGGGCATTCCAGTACTCCAGCATGTCATCGTCCTCGAACTTTTTCGGACGACGCACCAATACCTTGGGCCATTCGATTTCGATGGCATCAGCCGGTATTTTGAATCCCTCCCGCGCAAAATGCGGGCGCAGCTTCTTTTTGAAAATGCTGGCGGCCGAGCAACGGCGGTGTTGATGGTGCTGTTCTCCGGCTTGGTCTTGACCAGGTCGAGCGCTCCACCGAGGCGGAGCCGCATGAACTCAGACCACAACGGGGCCGAACTTCATGCAGCCGAACTTTGCTCAAATCCCGCCGGAGCACCGGCCGGCAGATGGCGCGCAACATGTTGTATTTGGCGGTGACCAGCGAGGCCCGGCGCGGAATCCGGTTCAGGTAGGCCTCAACGACCCCCTCAAATAGCAACGCCTCCGGCAGGCAATCGGTGCGCAATGCTCATGGTAAAAAGTGAAACACGCGTGGAACACGAACGCAGCTCGAATGAAACGCATCCCTCTAAAATCGAGCGATCCAGAGCATTTGACTGGTACCCCCGCTTGGATTCGAACCAAGGACCAAAAGATTAAGAGTCTTCTGCTCTACCAACTGAGCTACGGAGGCATCCTGCCAGGAAGGGATACAGAAAAGCTGTCTGCATGCAAGTCTGACTTTGACTCCGCCTCTTGATGGCGTAGGCTTCAGGCTCAGCGAGCACGCTGCATTACCTCGTAGTGTAACGGTAACACCAGAGATTCTGACTCTCTTATTCAAGGTTCGAATCCTTGCGAGGTAGCCACTAAAAGGACCAGCACTGGCGTTGCCCGAGCTCGCAGCTTGCGCCCCCAATCATACCGGCGTAGTTGTAAGCGAGGCCATGAAGCTCACCTACCAGCGTCACGTCCTCCTGTTGCTGACCGGGTTCGTGCTGGTTTGGGTGCTGCTCGCAATCAGGCCCTCCCACCGCAAGGACTGGTTGCTGGAAAACATGCTGCTGATTCCCGTCTTTGCCTTGCTCATCTGGGGCTGGCGCCACCGGCTGTTCTCACGGCTGTCTCACTCGCTGATTTTCGTCTTTCTCTGTCTGCATGAGATCGGCGCCCACTACACCTATGCCGAGGTGCCCTACAATGAGTGGTCGCAGTCCCTGACCGGTCACCGCCTCAATGATCTGTTCGGCTGGTCGCGCAATCATTACGACCGCCTGCTGCATTTTCTCTATGGGTTGCTCTGCGCCTACCCTTGCCGGGAAATCTTTTTGCGTGTTGCTCAAGTCAAAGGCTTTTGGGCTTATTTCCTGCCACTGGATGTGATGACTTCCACTTCCGCCTTTTTTGAACTACTCGAATGGGGTGCTGCCGGGCTTTTCGGTGGCGAATTGGGCGCAGCTTACCTTGGCACTCAGGGTGATCCTTGGGACGCCCACAAGGACATCGCGCTCGCCTGCCTCGGCGCGCTGATTGCCATGCTGATCACCGCGGTCATCAATCACCGCTGCCAGCGCGACTTCGCACGCGATTGGTCGCGCAGCCTTGAAGTGAAGTCCTCCAAAACATGAACCACAGGCCCCCTGAAACCGGAACGCTGTACGATCTTGCACAGATTCTGGCGCAACCCGGGCTCTCGCATCAGGGCATCCCGGGTGGAGCAGCAACTCGTCGCTCGTTTAAAAGGCCAGCCACCAGTCGGCCAAGACTCAAGATTAACCGGGAAAGCTGGAGAGCCGTTTGCACCATCAAACTATTGGAGCAGCGGCGACATTTCAAAGCGGCCGGGCTGGGTCGGTGTCTTGAAGTGACCTCCCAGGCTTTGGCGAAACTGATTGACCACGCCTTTCAACTCGTGCCGTTTGCGCGTTCCAACGTCCACAAAGGAGCCGCTGATGAAGCCGGTGCGGCGGGACAATGAAAGCCGTATCTTGTCATCCGTTTCCGGAATCATGCGGAACAAATTAAAACTGGAAAGACGCACCCAATTTTGCAAGGCGCCCCCAGTAAACGGACCTTCGATGTGCAAGTCGAACAGATCCGCCCCCAATGGCAGGGTCAACACGGCTTGATCACTTGCTGGTGCCGTATAAAGAGATCCATCCGCAACGAGATCCGCCACAAAGTCATTTGGCATGAAGGTCGCGCTGGCGCTGGGCAAATGCCGCCAGACCACTCCGCCATTCACCACCATGGCGCCCGCTTGAGGAACAAACAACAGCCGCCCGCAAAGCTGCCCCGCCTTGCCTAAGCCCGCATAAAACGGCAGCCGGTTTGTGTTATGAATGCGTGTCGAACTGACGATCGACCGGCCGCTGGGGAGTTTGCCTGCCAGCCGCGCTTTTCCATCTTTGCCGATCACTCCCATCAAGTAAGCGGGAGCCTGGGGCGCATCCGGTTGACTGCCGTCCGCTTCGGCGAGGACGGTGTAACGGCCCTGCTGCGGAGCAGGGTTGGAGTACTTGTGGTATACATGCCGCGGCAGCAAAGCCGTGCTGGTGGAGGCACCCCCGGGCACATTCTGGGTGACGGTGAAGGAAACCGTTTTGGCCAGCGGGTTAAATTTCAGACTCACATGCACTGGCGATTGTCCTCTGCTCTCAAAGGTGCGCTCATAGGTGAGCGTCGCGTAATTCAAACGGCCGCTAAGACGATACGTCTTGCCATCATGCGTTAGTTTGCTGGAGAAGCTGCGCCAGGTGCCGAGGTTAAAGGTGACGATGCCAGGGAAAGCACTTTGATCTGATGCCGCGCCGGGACGCTCCAGCACATCTTGATAAAAACCCGTCACATCGCGCCAAAAGAGAACTTGAAACTCGACCGGATCGCTTTCCACGCTGGCCCAAGCGTTACTAACCTTCACCTTGTAGGTGCCCATGTTGGCGTCGGTTGGCTTTTCAATGATGAACAACGCGCCTGTTGCGCCGGGAATGGCGCGGTCATTGTGATACCATTGATAAGTGAACGGCCCATCCCCGGCCACCACCACCTCAAAACGGGCTGGGTTGAAACGACGAATGCCCACAGGCGCTGGATTGGAAACGATGCGTGGCGCCAGGCGGACTTTGAAATGAAAGGCAGCCGTTTCTTTCGTGCCCGCGACATTGCCGATGCGGCAACGGTAGTTGCCTGTGTGATGATCACCCGCATCCGTGATCTGCAAACTGGGGAAGGTTTCGTTTAGCAGCGCTTCTCCATTCTTGAACCATTGATAGTCCAGGCGGCCTGTCCCGGTCGCATCGACCATGAAGGTGATCTCACCCCCCTCATTGACAAAGCTGTCATCAGGCTCGTTAACGATGACGACCGGGTCATTCACGGAGACCAGTGCTCCAGCGCTGGTCTCGCTGTCGCCGCTATTGAGTACGACCACATCATAAACACCCTCCTGCGCCTCCGCGATGGAGTTTAGGGTGAGTGTCGGCCCTGTGGCGTTCTCGATGTCGCCTCCGTCCAAGCGCCACTGATAAGAAAGCGGCAAGGAACTGATGGCGGTCACGCTGAGCACCACCTGGGTGCCGGGATTAACCGTGGCCGGCTGGGGATGCTCGGCGATAACCACCTGCGGTGTCGGACCGAGAATGCTCAATGTGACTGTCCCTGGCGCAGACAACGCGAAAAAATTGGCTGACCGGTAGGTGAAGAACCAGCTGCCCGTGCTATTGGAGGGCGGCTCATACGTCAAGGAATCGAGATCACTGGCTGTGATCACTTGATTCGCGACAACCGGCACTGCGGCCAGCTTCAGCACACCGGCTGCGGGAAGCTGCTCGACGCGGATGGCCTCAAACTTCCCACCGTCAGGATCACTGTAGCCCGAGGCGAAATTGTCACGCGCAAACGAAATCAGAAAATTCTCCGGCGCGGATTTGGCAAAGGAGGCCACTGTGGGAAACACATCCGCCGCCGCTAGTATTTGGATGTCATCGATCGCAACACCGTCGTATTGATAAGCCTCGTCGCTGTCAAAGCGAAAACGCACCTGGAAACCGGCGGTGGCGTAGCTTGGGGGCAGGAAAACCTGCATGCGCGACCAACCGCTGGCGCTCACTTCTCCGCTTTGAATCAGGGCTGTCTGCCAGGATCCCCCGCTGTCACCGGACACCTCAAGTTCCAAAAAGTCATAACCCTCTTCAGTATCAAAAAACTGCCACCAAGCCACGGCAAGCAGTTTGCCAACCGCCGCGCTCAAATTCATCACCGGCGAGGTAAGGACGCTGCTTTCGTTGGTCTGATAAAACCCTGTCAGATTGGTGGCCCAGGCTGAGGAGCCGGAAAAAGCCCCGCCAGGCGCGGATACCGGTGTGCCATGCTCCCAGGACGAATTGGCGCCAGCCTCGGTGTAGCCGCCTGCATCCGTCTCAAAGTCCTGCACCGGCACAACGGGCGAGAAGGCGGCGGCACTAATGCGGATATCGTCGATGAAAAAGCCGCCCTCAGCCACATCGGAATCAGTGATCAAACGAAAGCGGACACGGAACGTGCTGGTGGCGTAAGACGGGTCCAACAGCACGGTATGCTGTGTCCATTGATCGTCGACAATACCGTGGCGTGGCCCGAACACGGTTTCCCAGGTGCCACCGTCATTCTTGGAGACCTGCACATCCGCAAAATCAAAACCTTCTTCGGTCACCAGAAACTGCCACCAATGCAGCAGGATGCTTTTTCCCGCCGCCGTGCTCAAGTCATACGCAGGTGAAACCAACACGGCGTTCAGATTGGACGGGTAGCTGCCGTTGATATTGGTGCCCCACACTTGCGTGCCGGAATGGGCGGACGAAGGACCAGAGGACGTCGCGGGCGGACCCCATTTCCATGCATTGGTGCTGGTGGTGGAAAAACCACCACCTGTCAGCTCGAAGTCCTCCGCGACCGGCAGCGTCGCGGCCTGGGTCACGGACAACGCCAGTAGAAGCAGGATGAATGATCTTAGCGACAAAGTCATGGGAGTGGGGGATGAGTCGTGGGTTTCGCAGGTGACGCCACCGCAAGCGTTGCCAGCCGTTCGGGATGCATCTCGATGCGCAAGTTCTGCCGGAGCTTGTCTTGCAGCTGGGTATGAAGCTGTGCGCGCTTCTCAGTCAGCAAACGGCTGCGCAGCGCAGGCTCAGCCTGTTCATAAGGAGGGATGGTTGCTTGTTTGCGCTCCAGCAGCTTGACCACATAACAACCTCCAGAGGTGCTGATCAAGCCACTCACCTGCCCTGGCTCGGTCAAAGCAAAACCAGCCTCGATGACGGCGGCGTCAAAACGGCCGGGAAAACGCCGCCTCTCGACCCACCCGATTTCCCCACCCCGGTAGCGGCTCTCCTGATCTTCGGAATGATTCACCGCCAACGGCCCAAAACCTTGCACATCGCCCTTATCCGAACGCAAGTCCTGCTGCCGCGCGAGCTGCACCGCTGCTTCGAGGCGCAAACGCGCTTCTTCACTGCCACTCTGCTTTTCACCCGGCGGCATTGCAGCAAAAAGAATGGCCAAGCGCACCTGCTCCGGCCGCGTCAAGCCATCCTGCTCCCGATCATAAGCAGCACGCACTTCTTCGTCACTGACGGTGACCGCTTCCAACTCTTGCGACAGGTGACGCTCCTTGTATTTGGCGATGAGGACATCGCGCATCAACTCGCGCACCTCAGGATCATCCATCAAACCAGCTTGCATGGCCTTCTGCGCCAGCACCTCACGCTCAACCAGTTCCTGCAACAAGACTTCTGGATCGACCGCCACGGGACTGCGCGCCCGTTCCGCCTCCAAATGACGCGTGAAGTCCTCCTCCGTAATCTCCTTGTCTCCGACCACGGCCAGGACATTTGACGACGTCCGCCTTGTGCAACCCGCGCCCAGCAACAAGACCACCCCGGCGAGCACCGCTATCACCCTGCCTGATATGGAAGCTGCTCCAGTCATGATTTGGGGATCAAAGAGACGGCGCCGGCAGTGTCGCCATTCAAAAAGAACCCGTGGCCGCTGTTTTCATTCTGCAGGACCACGCCGTGGATGCGCCGCGTCACACCCTCTACTTTCAAGCTACCGGAGAGAACGCCTGTGCCGCGATTCAATCGCAGCTTGAGGCGGCTGTCTGACGCGCGAATGACGTCACGCATTAAAAAGCTCAACTCGCTAGCTTGGAGTTGCGCGAGACCGCCGCTGGTCAAAACGAAATCCGCGCGCCGGTCATCCAAATTGGCAAAGTCCAAAACGCTGACGCCAGCCTTCGAAGGGGCAGAATATGCTGACAGCGTGGCTGTCAAATCGGCCAGCAAGGCGGGTTGATCGGGCTCGGGCTTTGACCAGCGCACACTGCCTGAGAGGGACTTTCCGCCTGTGCTCGCCAATGACATTTGCCCAAGCATCCACCCTTGGCCACGATACATATCCCTGCTCCAAAACACGCTCCCGGCGCTGTCTTGCACGGTCGAACTGGTGTAAGCGCTTCCGTCCGCCAGCCGGCCGGCAATACGCACGACGTATTTTTTCGTGACCTGAATCGTCGCGAAACCGTGGCCCGTGAGATGCTCGACACCCACAGGCGACTCCAGACTCAAGGTGTAACGTCTGGCCTTGTCCGGCACGAGCTTGTGATTCGCGGCAGCGACAGACAACGCCAACTCTCCCTCCACCGATTCAGACGACAAGGTGCCAGTCAGCGGATAACTCGGGTCGGTGAAATCAAAGCTCAGGCTCAACGCCACGAGGCGATTGCCCTTCTTCAACACCACTTGCGCGCTGCCATCCGCCGCAAACACGCCTTTGCCGCTGTAGGCGACCCCGCGCAGTTTTAGCGTGACGCTGAAAGCGCCGCTGCGCAGCAGGGTGAGCTGGATTTGTCCGACAGGCTTGCCGTTCTCGTCCAACACCAGCGGCAGATACCGGCCAGCCGCAGCCGGAAAAGGGTAACTGATGCTCACTTTTCCTTCACTGAAGCCGCCACGCCCGTCGCTGACGGTGTAAGTGAAGCTGTCGAATCCGGCGAAGGAAAGACCCGGCAGATAGAGCACGACATTGCCCGCTAGAATAACACTGCCAAACTCGCCTTGAGTGACGCTGGAGACATGGAGCGCGTCACCATCAGGATCGCGGTCATTGGCCAGCACCGGGATGCTGATGTCTTCCATGCCGTTGGCATAGCCTTCGTCCGCCGCCGCCACCGGCGCGCGGTTGGTGCCGCCCCCTGGAGGCGAGAGATCACCTGTGAACACACGATTCTTGCGGCGCAGGTTTTCCAACTGTGCCAGTGTGAGGTTCAGGCTGCGCAGCACGACCTCCGCGGCACCGCCCTCGCCAAGCGCGATGCTCAAGCGAGTATTGCCAGCGTTGTAGCTGACCTGCACTTTCTCCTCCAGCGGTCCAGGCCAGCCAAGCAACAGCGGACTAAGGTCGAGACAATCGCCCTCGCCGGGCTTGAAGTCATCAATGATCGCGACGCCTTCAGAAGCGACAAAGAAGTCCGCGCCGCCATTGCCACGCAGAGTGGTCTGGCCGCGCCCGGCAACGAGGACATCGTCATTCAGTCCACCCTCAATCTTGCTAACACCGTGTCCGGCAAACAGCACATGGTTGCGCGCGCTGCCGTAGTGCCGGACGTACTCGGCTGATTTCATCCCCGCACTGGGCACTTTCAAATCTTTCACCGGCAGTTCCAGCGAGCCATCCCAGATGGTGTAGTCCTGCCAAAGCGCCAGCAAAAACGCGCCGATCCAATCCTGCTGCCGAGCCCCCCCGGTCCAGTCTTTGCTGAAAGCCTCGCTGGCACGATGCCGCCAGATGTCCGCCGCCGAGCGGCTTGCGGACGGCGCCGAGCGGCTTGCGGACGGCGCCGTCGCCGCGGTGGTTGTCTCATCGCGCAGCCAAGCGGTCCCCGCGCGGCCCTCCGTCGCCTCGGGAAAAAACACCCGCAGGGCAATCTCGCGCTCCACCGGCTCGATGGAGGGGTTGTTGTTGGTGATGGCGACGCCAAGTTTGGCGGATTGCATGCCGGGATTCTGATGGACAAACTCAAGGCGTCCGGCATTCACATCGGCTTGGCTGAAGCTGTCATCCAGCTTCAATTCCCGGTCCGGCAGGCGCGGATCGGGACGCGCATTGCGCAAAACCAGCACGCCACCTGCCGGCAGGCTGGTGAGGCGGTAATTGATTTGGGAGGGCGTGCCAACGGAGGCGACTGTCCGCGGCAGCAAGCCAGTGGCGCCGTTTTTCATCACCACCAGCTCAGTGGTGAGCAGCTCTGGCACACTATCATCCGCTTGCGGATTCAATCCACGCTGGAAAGCTTCAAGATAGGTGTAGTGATTGCCTCCCCAGCGGAGCATGGCATCGCTCTCATCTTGTTTGTCGAGGTCGTAGAGATCCTCCCACCAGTCAGGAATCCCGTCTCCGTCGGAATCTTCCAGGTCGTTGAAGACTTCCAAGTCGAGCCGGTGCACGCCGCCCCGCCTGGGTTGCGAGGCGATGAATTCGGCTGCACCGCTGCCAAAGGGCCGCGCAGGCTGGCCATCCACCAGCATCCGGCTGTTCTCGAAGCCGCTGTCGGAGATGCGCAGAGGCAGCGCTGCGCTATCCACCTCAAGATCCAGGGACTTGGCCTGGTGCGGCACACGCAGAACGTATGAGTACTTGCCGCCCGCGTAAGGCTTGATGTCGGTGGAAAGCTCCATGGGTTGCGCGCCCTCGGTGGCGATCGTCACCTGAAGAGTTCCCCTGGTGACGAGAAACTCCTGCGCGCCAGTGCGGTTGACAATGCGCCCGAAGAAAACGGTTTCCGGCTCGGGCACCTGAGCCAGCGCGGGCTGGACGGTGCTTCCGAGCAGGATGGCGAGGGCAAGCCACCTGCGGGAATTAGTTTCCGGAGTAGCCATAGGTGTCGAGGTGAAGTTTGATGTCAGTGACCTTGTTGATGAATTGGTCGAGTGCCTTGTTGCCATCGTTGAGCATGGAGCCGCCGGGGATGATGAGCAGCCAGCGGGTGTTCCAGACGGAGCGGCCGGCCAGCCGCGTGCTGGCGGACAACGGCGGCTCGCCGCTGGTGATGCCGGCGCGGAAACTGGAGAAGCGGCGGATGGCCGCAAGTGGCCCTGTCAAACCATCGGTGACAGGCACCCAATCTGTGCTGGCCAGATTGCTGCTATTGACCGGGAATGGGACTGGCAGCGCCTGATCCACCACATTCCATTCCCGAGTCTTCAAATCCAGGCTGTTAGGAATCGTCATCACATCCACTCCTGCCGGCACCAGATAGACCTGCGGCGTTGCCGCCAGTGACGCAACCGGATAGCCGTTAAACGAAACCCCTGCCGCAGCAATTTTGTTGGCGAAGTTGGTGGGATTGAACGCCGAGTCGCCGGCACCCAGGGGGCGCCCAAAAAAGTTGCGGCCAAACACCGTCTCGGTGCTGAAGGGGATCACCAAGCCTGGAACCTTGCCTGCCGCGCGTGCTTGCGGCGGCCGGCAGTAACGTCTGAACTCCGGCACCTCCCAAAGATCGGCATGACGGCTGTTGGTCAATAGCTGCCTCCAGCCGGTGCCGTCAGTGCGGGCCTGCTCATGGCGCAGGGAGAAGCCCGTGTTTTCCACCTGCGGATTGTTCAGTCCCAAGCGGCCCTTGAGCACATCGTAGTTGGCACGCAACCGCACGAGTTGTTCGGAAAGCCCCCCGCGCGCCGGACTCATGCCGAAATACCATTCCCCGATGCCCCGGCTGCGCACAATCTCCTGGAGCATCGGCTGCGACGAACCCGGGTCATCCGGAGAAAGATTGGTCTCGTAATCGTAGGCCTTGGCGGCGAGGTACGTGTAGCGTTGCGCCAGATCGAAAGCGGCCCGGTACTTCTGCAACGAATCGTTGCGGAAGACACGGAATGCCATGTCCTGGTAACGCATCAACTGAACGGCACCAGCCGCCTGGCGGTTGAAGTCGGCCCGTTCATCGACCAGGGCTAGGCCCTTCTGCAAGACCGAGCGATAGCGGTCGGAAATCTGGCGCATGGCCTCCAACTTCTCAAAGACGGTGACGCGGCTGGCGGCTTCGTTCCAGAGCATCATCTCGATCTCTTTGAGCTTCTGTTGGATATCGATCGCGTAACCGTATTTCTCGATCTCGAGCTCCGATTGCACGGCGAGGTCATCTCGGCCCAGTTCCATGGCGCCAATCACAGCGCCCGCCGCGACTTTGATGATCGACAAAGCGTTGTCAGCTATAAATCCTGCGACCTTGGCCGCACCCCGCGGTCCGGAAGTCACGTCGTTGGAGAACCCCACCATTCTTGGAAAGAATTCCGCGATGGCATCGGCGACTTCATCCGTGGTGTTCTGGGCTTCCTCAATGCTGTCCTTGACCACGTTCAATCCCAGGATGACGCTATTGAGCGCGATGGTGACGTTGCGCACATGGTCTTTGACCTTTACCGTGGCGGTGTCCAGGCCGTGCTGCGCGCGCAAAGCCTGCGCCGCTGCTTGAATCTCCAGCAGCAGGTAGTCGTAATCCCCCACCGAGTTACCGAGCGAAGCCTGCGCCTGCACCAGTTCGGAAATGACCGATTGCAACTCGCCCGGCGCGCTACGCATGCCCCATTCCGGCGGTGCCCGGAAGGTGTAACCCGCCGCGCTGATCGGAAGGTTCATGTCCAGGCTCATCTCATTGAAATAGCTGGCCACTCCAGTGATGGAGTCGAGGGCGGTGGCCATGTTGGCCGGGGAAAAGACATTCGAGACCTTGTTGCCAAACTGGTCTGCCTTCGGCTGAATAACATCCGCGAGGAAGTACTGACTGAAGACGGTCTGAAAAGCACCGTCATTGGCTCCAATATCCACCGGTGCGGTCGCGCCGAGGTTAAACTTCTTCGGATCCACCGACATCATCTGCGGGAAGGATTTCCAGACGTCGTCGAACAAACTGGAGGGAGCCGGCACGGTCTCGCTGTTGATGTCGTTGACATCGACATACATGTAGAGCGAGAGGTCCGGACCGGTGTAACCGCTGGGATAAAACTTGCCCGGGCCAATCTGGCCAGAGTAAGGCGTGCCAAAAATCTCAATGAGCCGGTTCCGGTAATCCCGATCCTGCTCGTACGTCTGCACCGCGAAATCATGCGCTTCCACACCCTGCATGCGCAGGCGGTTGCCATGCTCGTTGGCGTGCTCGAAGATAAAGAAGGCGTTGGTAATGGCCTGTTCCGCGCGCCCCGACATCTGCTCAAACTGGCTGGAACCACCCGCACCGGCAAGGGCCGGATCGAAGTCCATCGGAACCACGTCTGGAGAGAGCCCTAACGGGTTGAGACCGGCGCTGGAGTTGTCCTCGGTTGCCTGGATTTTTGCCAGTTGCGCCGCCACGTTGTGAATGGCCGTCACCGTGGTGCGGTCCACCTTCTTCAAACCCTCCCTCGAATCGTGCGCTGGGATGATGGCATTTGCCGTGACCCAATCAAGGTAAGCGCCCTGGCCGGCGCGTTTGGCCCAGCCATCGACACCCCAGGCGCGGTCCGTGTCGGTGTCGCTGTAGCCTTGCCACTGACCGTTGGGATCCTCCACGTAGCGCGTGCGGTAGGTCAAATCGACGATTTCAGCGCCGGCTTTGGCCCGTGCCGCGGCGGCATCGGCGAACTTGCGCTCGTCGTAGTAGTCCACCTCCATCACCACATCGAGCAGGTTGTAATACTCCGAGCGTGAGACCCAGTTGAAGTACGGATGCTTCAACAGGCTGTACTGGCTCTTGATCGCGGTTAGATAGTGGCCCCAGGCATCGCCATGTCCCTGCGGAAACAGCACCCGGGCGTCGTCCTCGTCGATGAACCCGTTCTTGGTGATGTCGGTGATGTTGTAGTTCATCGCGTAAGCGACTTCGCCCTCGCTCTTGGTGAAGTTCCAGAACAAGCGGTTGTACACTGGACGGCCATAGCTCTGCGGGATGCCGCGCAGCAGGGCCAGCTCCTCATCGAGCAAACCAGGCAACTGATTCTGGAAGGAGAACATGTTTGCCGCCGCGTGGCCATACTCCGAAGTGGTGGAGCCAAAGCCGATGGTGGGGTCAAGCGCATCGGCATAAGCCTCGTTGCCAAGCAGCATGTAAAGGTCCGCGACGCGGGTGGCTGCCAGCAAAAGCGCGTTGTTGATGCCACCCGTGACGACGGGCGTACTGAGGTCGATGCTCAGGCCGCGACCGCGGTCGAGCACGGTTTCGTAGAGCTCGATGAGGCCGAGGTTTTCCACCACGTTCTTGTCCGGGTTGAGCGCCACCGGCCCCTCGAAGCGCTGGCCGGCCTGCAGGATCATGCTGACATAGGTGGACGGAGCCGAGTTGTTGCGGAAGTCATTGAAGCGGGCCTCATACGGATTGATGCGATCGAGCACCCGCTTCACCCAGCCCATGGCCAGTTGCGGCTGGTAGGCACCGGGGCGCGAATTCGCCGCTCCCGCCCATTCCGAGCCGTATTCCTCCCATTTTGTGTCCGCCCAATTGGTCGAGTTAGGGCCGCCGGCGGGCTGCTCGTCTTTGTGGCGGTAGCGCAGGAAGAAGAGCTGATCCGCGAGCAGCAGAATCGGATTGCCCTTCAACTCGATCTGATACTGGCCGAGACCGCGCGGCTCGTTATTGCTGTCATCGGGAAACAGATTCCACAGCGCGTGCGGCGGCAGCGGCGCCTCGGTGCCGTCCTCCTCGCGATAGTACCATTGATAGACAATGTCATCGGCGTTGCCTCCAAAGTCACCGCTATGGCGCATGGTGAGTTGCTCGGAAAAGACGTTGTCCGAGGTGATGGTCTTGATCGCGCCACGGAAGCGCTTGTTTTTGACGACCTTCACCACCCGCAGGGTCACCGGTCCGGCAATATCCTTGTCATTATTCTCCACCATGGTGACGTAGCTTTCCGGCAAGTGGCTGTCCGGGTCGAGGAACGCCGGGCTGGGCACCAAAGCCAAGCCGGGGCCGTAAACCTTCGCGTTCATGGCGGAGTTGGCCAGCGGCACCGGATTGCCTTCGGCATCCAGCAAAACCTCTCCCGTGGACGCGTCCAGTTCATAGCCTCCGGTGAGCCCCGCATAGTACGGCGCCTGGGCAAGGTCTGCCGGGCTTTTGCTGACGTTGTTCGGGTTCCGGCAAAGGCGGAACAATTCATTCACGGCCGCATACCAGGCGGCGTTGGACGCGAGTTCGGGAATGGCCAACAGCGCGCTCAACTCGGCAGAGGTGATGATGTTCGGCTCCAGCACGTAGAGCGGCGGCGGCGCGGCAGTGAGCGTGGAGTCGCCGAGCGTCTTGTCGTTGATGTAGCCGAGAATGCCCAGCTCCTTGGCGAGCGGGTCGTAGAACAAGCGGCGCGACAGCGAGGCCGGGAGCTCGCTGAACTTCCACACCGTGCCGTAGGAGCGGGTCAGTCCAGAGGCGGGTTGAATGATTTCCGCGATCGTCCGCGCAGCCTCCTCGCTACCAATCGAAACCCGGCGCGGCTCCAGCGGTGAAATCAAACGGGCGGTGTAGTTGTCAAAGGCGTTCGGCAGCCCCGCTCCGGCGGGCACGCTGCGCTTGATCGGATTCATGGAGTCAAAAATGACCTCCCCCACACCCCAACCGATCACGCCCGGCAGCCCGGGATAGGCCGGATTGTCGGCGCGGTACTCGCCGCCAGCATAAGTTAGGGTCTCGCCCGCTTTCAGAATGGGCGGGTTGGCAGGCCATTTGGCACGATACTGCACGGGAACCGCTGAGAGGGTGGTGCGTCCCACGGGCAAACCAGCGCCAGCAAGAGCCAATTTGCCCGGAGGCAGAGGGTCCGGATTGTTCAACGTCACCTCCGATGCATCTTCCAGGATCAGGCGAATCCGGTTCTCCGGGGTTATCACTGCGCTTAGCTTACCAATAAGAGCCGCATTGGTGTTGACCGCGTCAATGAAAGCCTGCGCGCTTGACCCGCCAAGTGTGACCGTGATGTCTGGGCCTGTGCCGAAATTGACCAGGAACTCGGATCCTGACTGGTAACCCGCAGGCACGGTGGTGGTCTGCGCGGGCGAAAAAGGCTGGTCATCTCCACTCCCAAAACCGGCTAAATCCAACGGCTGTCCAATGCCATCGGTGAGTGTGGGTGTGAACGGCCCATTCACCAGAAAGCGGATTTTTTCGCCGGCGATCGTGGCGCTAAGCTCGCCCGCCGGGAACGCTTCAAGAACGCCATTGATCAAATCCTCAGGCTCGGTGCCGCGCACCCGCACGAGGACTTCACCGTCTCCAACGTCGGCGAGGAAGGTGCTCGGCTCCGGCGTCACTTGCCCCGTGCCAAGGCCGGCAGTCTGCAGCGGTGTTCCCACACCGTCGGTCAGAACCAAGTTATCGCCATCGAGCAGCACGAAACGAACGGCTCCCTCAGCGGTCACACTGGCTTGCAGCTTGCCCAGGAGCATGAACGTGGCGTTCACTGCATTCACCAAATCCTGCGCAGCGGTCCCGTAGAAGGTGACGGTGACAGGAAAACTCGCGCCAATCATCACTTGGAATTCAAGCCGTTCACCGAGGTAATAAGTGTTGGGATTGGCCAAGTCGTTTGCCGGAATGAAGGTGGGACTCGCAACCGTGCCGGTGTATATCCGGTGAAAAGCAGGCGAATTTTTCGTGCCGTCATAGGCCTTGGCGACGGACGTTTGCTCGACCGTGCCAGTGATTTGAACCCGCCCGCCCGAAGCCGCGTTTCCGAAGGGAATCGAATCCCCCACACTTAACGCCGCATCTCCCTCCCCTCCCCAGAACGCATCCTGAAGACGATAGTAGAAGTGGCTGTTGAAGATGCCCTGGCCAGCCGCATAAGCCACTCCGTTGTAATCCTCCCAGTAAGCCTTCACCGCCGTGGTGTTGATGCCAAAACTCTCCGGGCAGGCCACGAGCCCGATGACCAGTCCAAGCGGGTATGGTGGCTGGACCGGCTCGCCAACCGTCATTTCATAATTGAAGCTGTAATTGTACCGGCGGCCATTGCGCGGATCGATGTAGGGGTTGAGCTCGCTGGCATAATCCTCGCTCTCGATGGCATAAACCGCCATCTTGGCCTCATTCGCTTCGAGATCGGTGTACTGCACCAGCACATAAGGCTCAGAGGTGTGGGTTTCATCCTGCTCCACGACATTCAGACGCCCGCTCTGCAAGGCGTAGGCGGCCGGTGGCGGATTGGCCTGATCCTGAAACTTGAGCGAGGCGGCAGTGAGCGCGTGCTCTTCATTGGGATTGTACCCGGGAAGGCTGCGGTCAGGCTGGTTGTAAATGACCATGTTGGCGTGTTTGTCGCGGGTGAACACGAGTTGATCATCGCCATCGTTGTTTTTTCCCTCGGAGCCAAGACGGCTGGCCATGACGATGCGCGGTGGATCGAGCGGCCATTGCGGGTCAAACCGCTGCACGCTGTGGGTCCAGGTGATGCCGGTCTGCGCGTCCGGTTTGGCATACCAGATCACCACCAGTTCATCCTCCGGCAGGCCGGTGAACTGGCGATTGACCGGAATGATCGGGCCGGAGCCGATGATGGTGGCGCGGTCGTAGATCGCCGCGTTGTAGCGCGCGTTTTTGTGAACGACAAAGCCGGTGTCCAGCACGTCGTTGCTGGGCGGCCCCAAATCGCGGGTCAAGCGCTTGCCGATCACCGCTCCCTCGGCCGGAGCCAGGCCCAGCTCGTCATCCCACTGCTTCGTCTCTACGACCTTGACCACCAGCGTCTCCTTGCTGAGGTTGCCATTGGCGGGGCTGGGGTCAGACACATCGCGCCGGGAAAAGACGAGCACCGAAAAGCCGTTCTGCGTGGACAGGAAGCTGCCGCCATCGGCAGCGCCATTGCCAGAACTGAAGGCCAACTGCTGCCAGGCGAGGTTGTCCGTGTTGCTGGGGTCCAAATTGACTCCAGGAAGGTCCGGGTGCGTGATGTGCCGTATGAGCGTGCCGGGATATTCGCTGGTGACTTCGACAACAACAGGGTCGTTTTTGTCACCGTATTCATACAGCGTTTTGCCGGGACGCAACGGGTAGAGCTTTTTGGCCAGCGCATCCCAGATGAACATCTGGTCGGGCGCGCTGCCTGAAGGCCCTTCGACCACCTGGGCTCGATCGGGCGGGAAATTCTGTGTGGTATGCAGCGGCGTGCCCACGGTGGCGGCAGGGCCAGTCAATGCTGGCAGCGTTGCCGGGAAGTCAACGGAGTTGCCAATCTGGGCCAGAACACGGTGAATGGTGCTGCCGTAATTCCAAAGCACACGAACGGGAGCGAGCAGGTTGGTGACTTGCTGGTAATAAAAGGCCCCCGGGCTCAGACGAGTGCCCCCGCTGGGGATGAACACGTTGGGCGTGTTGGCAAAGTCAAACGCGCCATTGTCGCTTGGGAAAGGCGGCACGCTGGCGTTGAGCCAGCCGTTGAGCTGACGGGAATTGGGGCCGCCGCCAAAGCGGCCACCAATGTAAACGGAGCTCCCAATGTCAAACCAATGCTCACCGGCGCCGTAACCGGGTTCGCCGGCGGGCACGGGAATCGCGGGGTCCTCGCGCACCTCCGGAAAGTCCTGGGCGGTCTGCACACTGGTGCTGACCATGACATGAAATTGAGTGATCCAGCGGTAGGTAATGGTGGCCGGACCGCTCATGATCCACTGGGGCACCTGCTGCCGCGCTGCCTGGTCATAAAAGGCGTAGCTGCCGTAGTTCGAGAAGAAGGTCAGTTGGGGAGAGGGGTCGAAGAACTCCAGCATGAAGGATCCGGATTGGGTGGGAGCCTGGGAGATAACCACGGTGTTGGGCATCTGGATCGAAGTGATGGTGGTGGCCGCAGGGATGCCCGGCCCGGTCACCTGCATGCCGGACTGCAACCCATCCACACTGGTGACGCGGACACTGGTTGCGCTGCTGTCCGCTGGGAACGAGTAGCTGAGCAGTTCCTCACCACTTCCCAGTGCGGCGAGGGAAAGCGTTACAGTGCGAGTGAATACATAGTCGAGGTTTTGTGTGCTTCCGCTCGTGGCATTTTTGGAAAGCGTGAGGGCCAGCGTGTCGGCAAATTGAAGGCTGCGAGTTCCCGTGAAGCTGGAAGCTTTGGAAAATGTGGCGGTTCTGTTGTTGGTAAATGTGATCGCTGTCGGGGCATTGGTGTAGCCGGTGGTGACGGCCGCATTGAAGCTCAACGTGGTGTAACTGAAGATGACCGTCTGGGGAAACACGCCATCTTCATCAGTGGTGGGGTTGGAAAGGGTGACAGTGGTGCCAGAAATGGCCGTGACGGTGGTATTGGCCGGAATATGAGTGCCCGTGACGACATCTCCCACGCGCAGGCCGCTAGCCGAGGTCACCTCGAGAGTGGAATCGTTGTCATCATACGTGGCAGTGGTGAAGTTGGAACCGGAGGACCGGCTTTGCACCGTAACCGGGTTGCTGCTGGAAAAAATGCCCGTGGTGGTGACAAGCGCGCCATTCAGGATGTTGGCCGACTGGGCATTGGTGATGCGGCCTGAGCTAAGGCCAGTGGTAATCACCACTGTCTCTGTGACATCGTTGGATGCGAGCGCTGTGAGGAAGGCGGGTGGCGTCGAAGGCGCACTGGGCGGAGCGAGCGCGGGAGAGGCATTGGGGTCAATAACTGGGATGTTCAACGGCAACTCTGGCGTGGGAGGGATTGTGGCCTGGGCACTGCCGGAGGTGAGCTGAGCGCTGATGTTTGTGGGTGCAAGCTGGACATTATTGATGACGGTGCCGGCAGCGATGCCAGTGCCGCTCACCGCGGCACCAATCGGCACGTTGTCCGTATAGGGAATGGTCGCATTCGGAGTGCCGGCGCTAAGCGCGGTGGCAATGGTTGTGATGTTGTTCACCACCGAACTCACGAAGGTGTTGGCAGCGATTTTACCGGCAAGCTCGTCAACACCCATGCCGACGCTCACGTCGGCATCACCACTGATAACCGCGCTGGTTGAGCCACTCGTTAATTGGGTCAATGCCTGCACCACTGGCATGGGTTGAGGCGCGGTGGTGCGGGCGCTGCGCCGCAACGGGATGGTCGGTTGTGAGAGGGTTACGTGGGTGGAATCAACCACGCTCGCCACGGTGGTGCCGGCAGCGATGCCAGGCCCGCTGACGAACCAGCCCTGCTGCAAGCCGGTCGCTGCACCCAGAGTGACGCTGTTGCTGAATAATTGCAGCGACGTGCCGACTGAAGCACGGATTTTGGTGTTCTCAAAGCTGAGCTCCAGGTTGCTTCCTGGCGTGGCCGCCTGGGATAGAGTGAAGCTTTGGACGTTGTTGTTTCCGGCCAGCGTCGCGTCCACGATGGTGGCGCCCGCCGGCACCCCTGGACCTTTCACCACCCAGCCTATTTCCAAGGGGATTGCCTGACTTAAGGTGACGGTAAGACCGTCACTCCCAATGCTGGCTTGCGCGGTGCGCAAGACGCGCCCGGGAGGCAGGGCCGGAAGCCCGATCCCGCGTTCGAGGACGGAGCCCGTGGCATCGAAACCGGTGACACGATAGCGCTTGCCATAAACCGCGGGCTCAAGCACGGCGTTATCGATGAAGGCGGTGACAGGCTCGTTGGCGGTGATCCAATGCTTTTTGACTTCGGGCACCGGATTACCCAGGGCGGCGGTGTTGCCGATGACGCCAAGATCGTTCGCAACCTCCGAGAAAATCTGCAATGCATGCTCTGAATGCCAGTTGAAGATGACCTTGGTGTCATGACTGACTGAGAAGGTGTAGGTGTTGGTGGCGCCGGTGGTGGCCTCGCCTGAAACGGAGAAACCCGTGCAGTGATGGCGGGAGACAGCCGTATCAGGAGCGATTTCATTGCCTCCCTGGAAGGTGGGATAAACTTGCACACCACTGGCGTCGAAATAGAGGTTTGGCGGCACCGCGATGGTGACACTGGCGCCGGAGGAGTCGCTCAACAAACCCACCGCCCCCTCGCGGGTGGACGGGTCAAAATTGGTGAGCGGGACCGGCGGGTTGTCGCCAAGACGGGTTAGAATTTGGCTGCCCTCGACAAACTCGGAGCGGACAATGACGTTGATCTGGTTGATCAGCCTGCCGTCCTCGCCAGCCAGGACGTAGAAATTGACATGGCCGGCGACGGCCCCGGAGGGAACGAGAGCGGGGCGGCTGGGCAAACCAAGGCTGAGCTGGCCGGCGGTGAAAGTACCTGCCACTTGAGCGTGCTTCGCCGCCACGTTCCAACGCAAGCGGGACCTTCTGAAAGCGGAAGGAGCCGGGGAGTTGGACTTGTTGACATCCGCGCTCCAATTCAAGTCCGCATTGAGCTGGGCGACGAACAGACCCCGCCCGGAAACGGTTTTATCGACGGTGTTGGTGCTGTTGTAAAACTCGTTTGACCCATCCTCCGTGACACCCGTGACGAAAATTTTGTCGTTGTCGGGGTCGATGTCGAGCGCGTAACCCGGGTGGGTGGAGCCCGTGGCTTTGACGCGCGCCTTTTTTTCCAGGCTCAGGTTATTGGAGGCCAGTTTCAGCACTTGGATGTCGGCGTTGCCGGCGGCCAATATTTGCTCGGTGTACGCGGAGTACCCCTGCCAGTTGCCGACGGCGTAGAGGCTGTCCTTGAAACACAGGTCGCTGATGGTGGAAATGTTATGGCCCTGTGCGCCAGTAGCCCAGAGGGTGTAATTTGGCACCTGGTTAGTGGTGTGCGTGTAGTTCGATGGGTTAAGGCTAGCGTTGAATTTCACCACGTAGGCGGTGCGGTTTTCGGCGTCGCGATTGAGTTCGGTATAGCTGGTGTGGTATTTGATGAACCACCAATAGTGATCGTAATAGTACCGTTGCGCGGATGTTTGAATGGTGAGCGCGCCGCCCAGTCCGGCCAATCCTCCCAGGCTGGTGACACTCCAGGTCAACGACGAGCGGTCCAGAAGGTGCCAGTAGTTGACGTGGTCGGTGCGATAAACCGCCGGCCACTGACCCGCGACATAGACATTGCCGCTGGCATCGGCTGCGATGGCGTGCAGGTGGTTGACACCGTCGGAGGCCAGGCTGGTCGCGGAGGTGGGCACGCCCCATTCCCGCGTGGTTCCCTGCTGGACCAAGCTGGGGTTGAATTTCATCAGGAAATTGCTCTGCGCGGCGGCGCTGCTGCCGGTTGGCTTGGTCTGGCCGCCCACAAAGATGGCGCCAGGGGTGCCGCCGTTGTCGGGGGCGACGGTGATGGCGGTGGGCAGGTATTGCTTGCCGGAGGGAAAGGTGAAACTGGCGCTGAGGGTGGCGGCCAGAGTTCGCTCCTCCGTATTGTAGGTGATTTTATTGATTCCGGCCGCGGTGACGACAAAAACATCCACCAGGGTGTCGTCCGCCTCACCGGAGGGCGAAACGGCCACGCCACGCGCACTGCTCAAAGCGGCATGGGCAAGCGGCGGCCGCAGGATTTGGTCCGGACCTGAGACGACGAGACTGCCATTGGAAAGCAGCATGAAGGTATGGCCATTGCGCGCCACCGTCATGCCGAGCACATCCTCCTGACTGCCGATTTGCTGCAGGTAGGGGCGCGGGTTGCTTTGCGCCACCGCCGCGGCCGCGGATAGCAACATCAACCCAGTCAGGCTCAGCAACCGCCGGGCGCGGGGAAGAAAACGAGAGAACATGTTCACGGTGTGTTGAGAGTGGGGACGGTGCTGATGCGGTTGAGGGTGACGACGCCCTCCGTCTTCAAGGTGATCTTGTGCAGGCCGGCGATCGACTCGCGGTAGATGCCGCTGATGCGGTTGACACCGTAGCCGGGCGCGGCTTTGAGCGGGTTGCCTGGCGCGCCTTCGAAGGCCAGACTGAACACGCGCACGATGTCAAAACCCTGGCCGTGATCGGGATGATACTTGTGGCGGTAGGGATTGGTGGGCGCGCTTTTGTCAATGTCAATGCGGCCGCCGCAGGCCACGCCGGGGCCGATCCCGCCGATCATCGTCAGCTCAAACCCGGGAAAATCATAGGCCACTGTCGAGTAGCGCAGGCCCACCATTTTGCCGCCGCGTTTGACCACGCCTTCGTAGCTGTGAATCTGCGCCGGATCGGTGACCAGGACCGGTTTGGCAGGCGGCAAAGGCACGCCCTCCGCCTGGGTTTGCATCACGATCACGTCCTTCAGCAACCGCACCTGGCCGGCGGCATTGACATGCAGCAGAATGCGCAGCGTGGCTTCCTTGCCGGTGGGCGAAACCGCCTCAGCCGCGCCATTCACCGCCTTCTGCACTTCATTGACTTTGGTGAGCGTGACCTCGCCAATCCAAAGCCCCGCCCCGAAGGGATTCTGCGCCAAATTCAATCCCGGCGGCAGGCTGGGTGTTTGCGGGAAAATCGGGCCGGTTTGCCAAGTGTTGGGCATGCCATTCACCAACGTCGCGGTGTTGCTTCCGGCGCGATCGGCCACGCTGCTGGCATCGCCCTCGGTGAAGGACCAATGTCCCGCCAAGCCAGCCGTGGTTCCAGGGAGTTCGTTGAAGGCGAGGAGCAAGATCTCGGTCGGCGTGCGCACGCTGCCCCAGATCCGCACCTCGTCGAGACCACCATGGAAAAAACCGGACAGCAAAGCCCCGCCGACCTTGCCGAGGCAGAGCGGACCCGCGCTGTTGGGAATGATGGTCGAGTTGAAGCTGCCCGAGGCTTTGCCGTTGATGTAAAACGTCGTCTTTCCCGCAGTCCGATCCACCACCACCGCCACGTGGTTCCACTCGCCTGGTGTAACCTTGCCGGTGGATTTCAGCGCGTTGAGCTGGCTGGCATTCACCATGTAACGCACGTGCATGTCGGCATCCAAGGCGAGTCCGTAACCCGCCTCCCCCTTGCTCAGGATGAACATGAACCCGGGCGCCTTCGGAGCCTTCGGCCGTACCCAGGCCTCCAGCGTGAGGTTGGTGAAGCCGTTGAGCGAAGCGTGATCCACAACGGTCAGGAACTGCGTTTCGCCATCAAGATCGAGTGTGTAGCTGGCCAGACGCGGCTCGCCGAGATCGACGCCATCGACGCGATTCAACGAGGACATGTTCGCGGAAGGCTGCCCGGCGAGCGCGCGGCCCGAATCTTCGGCGGCATTGCCCTCCGCCTCGTCAAAGCTCCACACCCCGCTCAGGCCTGGCTCCGAGCCATTCACCAGCAGCGCGTGGTTGTCGTAAATCTCCTGCGGCGAGCGCACATAACGCCACAAACGCAGCTCATCCACCGCCCCATAGTAGGCGTTGAGTGGCGTGACCGCCCCCGGTTGCAAACCCACCGTCACCGGCAGTGCCGTCTGGCCCAAGACGCCGTCCGCCTCGGTGGTGATGTCGAGCTGCCCGTTGATGTAAATGCTCTTCGCGCGCGCCACCGGATCCCACACCACCGCGACATGCGTCCACTGCCGCGGCTCGACGCGCGTCTTGCTGATCAACTCCTCCGGATCGCCGCCCGGAACCGTGGACGCCACCCCGCCAGTGAAAAACGTGATTTTGCCGGTATCGCGATACCTCACCTCCCAGGCGGCCGGCCCTTTCGAGAGCACCGCCACCAAGCCGCTGGTTGGGATCGCCTGCGGCTTGATCCACAGTTCCGCCGTCAGGCCCTGTTGGAAACCAAACGCTCCTGGCGCGGACAAAGGCAGATCCACCTTTTGCAGCGCGGCCGCCGTCACCGGTGGCAGCCCCAGACTGGACGGATACTGGTCGGTGCGGTTATTGAAAGAAACCGCCAGCCGCCCTCCTGACGGCGCGGCCAGCACCAAGCCGTTTACCCGCTGCGGCAGACTGCCCGTTCCGGTGGCGGGTTTGCCGATGAGCAAGGCGCCGTTGCGGGCGCCCGCCGAGTTGTCGAGAGCCGTTGCGCCTGCCGCCTCGTTGAAGCGCCAGTCGCCGATCAAACCGGACTCGCTGCCGCGCAGATACTCCGCGCGGAATTGCTCCAACTGCTCCGCTGTGCGTGCGACCGACCAGACGCGAACGCTGTCCACGGCGCCATTCAACGCGCTGTCCAGATTGACCGCATTGCCGCCGATTATCACTGGATGGTTGTTGGAAACCAACCCGGCATCATAAGGCGCATCTGCCACCAGCTCGCCGTTGACGTAGAGCTGCTTGCGCGCGCCCGTCCACACCGCCGCCACATGGGTCCACTGCCCCAGGGGAAAGAGCTTGGTGCTGACCAGGTCATGAAACGCTCCGCTTTGTCCCGGCACGGCCGTGCGAAAGCTGATGGTGGAAGCGCTGTCCGCGCGCACGACACCCCAGGCATCGCCCTTGGTGACCAGGGCTTGAAAGCGCTTGGTCCAGGATTGCACGTTGACCCAGGCTTCAATGGTCAGCGCACTCTCGACATTAAATGGTGAAGGCGCGATCTCCGGCGCCTCCACCCCCTGGCCGCGCTGGCCGTTGAATTGGAGAGCGCCATTTAGCATGGTCGCCGGCGGCGTCTGGGCCAGGGCTGAGACGGCTAAAGAGAACGCCCCCAGAGCGGGAAGAAGCGAGGAACGGCCGCGCGCCGTTGCGATGGAGTGGAGAGCGGATCTCATGATCAGGAGCAGAGTGGGAAACGAAATCCGGCGCGTTATTTGGGCCGGTAATGCACTGGCAGCCGGACGACGACCCCATTGCTCGTGGTGAACTTCAACGTAGCCGCGCGGCCGCTGCCGCTGTAAAGCTCGGGCCTCAATTCAAACCGCAAATGCGTCGTTTCACCGGAAGCCAGGGTGCCGAGGGGCACCGCGCCGCTGAAAGGTTTCGACTCCGCCGCCAGTCCGGCCAAATCAATCACTTGGCGAAACAACGGCAGGCCTTCATTCGACTCGAGGGCCGCCTGCACACTGAAGCTGCTGTTGATGCGATTGCGCAATTCGACAACGGAGACCAAACTGTTCTCACTGAAGTTCACCGCGCCACCGCCGGACAGACTCACTTCCAGCGGCCCGGGATAAGCGGTCGAACCCTCGCAATGCACCCAGCAGGCCTCGCCCGGTTTGATCTGCGTGCCCGCCAGATTGGTGACTTTCTGCCAGCTTCCATTCTGCATGCGATACACCCGCGAGCCGATGCGCCCTTCCGCGCCCGCAAAGTACTGGGCGAAGGTGATGCCCGTGGTCTCCACCGCAAAACCGGTCAGGTTGAAGGCGCCCGCCACCCATTTCGCCGGCGTTGGCTGGATTTCGCCCTCGACGGTCAAGGTGCCCGTTTTGACCGCGTGCACCAAATACGCCGCGCCGCCATACACCGCATGCAGGGTGGTCAAAAAGGCCTCCGCGCGTTGTGGCGCATACCACACCAGCCAGCCGGCGTCATTCCAGGGCTCCTCGTCCGCGCTTTCAATGAAACGCACCTGCGTGGCAGGCAAGAGATACCGCGCCACCGCATCCACCAGTTGGCCGTCAAACGCTTCATCGACAGCCACCCCGCCGGGATCGATATCCAGGTAAATGGCATTCCAGCCGGCTTGCAGTTGAAATTGCCGCGTGGCCGCCTCAGCCTCGAAACCACAGACGAAGCAAATCAGAAGAAGCCAGCGCCGCGAAACCCTCGTTAACAGTTCTCCGCAAAAGCGAGCGCGCAGCGAGTCGAATGGGCGAAATGGGTGCATGGTATCTTAGTAGGAAATGAGTTGCGCCTCAGACCACTCTCCGCCCGTTCCCCCAGCTTCACACCAGGACGCGGGCATGTGGTCAAACTCTCCTCTAAAAAAGCCAGCAAGGCGCGCTTGACCTCCACCGCCGATCCGCCCAAATGAACTTGGCTCACTAAGGTAAGGGCTGAAGACCATCATGTGAGCTATGGGAGAGCCTTTTCGAAGCAACGCAAGTTCTATTTCAGTAAAAATGAAGCCCCTTCAGGCTCTATTCTTAGTTAATAAGACTGGTATTCAAGCTAACATCAAAACCTCTTTTGCGCATCATTCGCCGCCCTCCACTAAGCCAGGCAATCGGTCAGCCGCGGCAATGCCTGCCCAGTCAATGCCTTCAGTTCCAGCCATGAGCAAGCAATCCGCACGCAGTGACCTTTTCGAGGCTCCTGGCAACCGGCGTTTGATCCCTCAGCCGGGCTCTCGACGCAAGCTTCACCCTCGGCGCCAGCGGCGCGCGAATCAGCGGGGGCGACGATGTCAGACGGCCGCGGCGCTTGGCTCCCCCTCACAGCCGCTGTCGCAGAAACGGTTCGTGCGCACGCAAGTGCCCACTTGCCCACCACTGGCGCAGTCCTGCGCTTTACACACTGGCGCTCCGGCGCGCGATCTGCGCGAAGGCACGGGTCAGCGCCTCGTTCAGCTCATCCAGCGTGGCCTTTTCCAAATCCGGGTCGATCATGTCGCTCCCGCGAGCGTTCAGCGCACCAGCCGTTGCCGCTTTCGGCGCCAGCATTGTCGCCGCAGCAGGCGCTTCGGGACCCTGCACCGGAGCCTCCCACTCACGAGCGGGCTCAACCTCAAAGAGAGACGCCCCGGCGGCCTTTGCTTCATTCGCGTGGTCCTCTGGCTCGGCGATCTCGATATCAACGTAACTGGCCGCAGGCGCGCGCGGCACCGCGTTGAGGGGTGAAAACAAGCTCTCCAAGGTCAATTCGCCCACCGGCTTGACCGGCCCCGCCACTGGCGCAGGCGTCTTTTGCTGGGTCTCCACCGCTGCCTCATGCAGAGCCGTGCGCACATCCTGAATCTGCAGCATCTGCTGCTCGATCTGGCGGATGAACATGTCGCGAGTCTGCAGCAGGCTGTCAGCCGCAGCGTCCAGCCGCATGGAAATGCTCTCCAGGCGATTCTGCAAGAAGTCGAAGGGGGTGGAAGTCGAGGCAATCATGCTGATAATTTTAAAATAATCTGGAAATTATAAAAAATCAAGCAAGGAGTGATCGTCCACCTCACTTAATTTTGTGAAAAGCAGGTAAATCCGGCGCCTCCCGCATTCCTTTTTGCAGGCGGCCTTAACAACGCTGCCCGGCGGCTGGTACACCGCTCTGACCAGCAGGATGCGGCCGCTTCAGGCGTTTCCACCGTCATCTCATGTTCCGCACATTGCTCCCGGCGCTTTTTTGTCTCCATCTTTCCCTTCCCCTGGACGCCCGGCAACCCGACGTGCTCTTCATCGCCATCGATGACATGAACGACTGGATCACGTTGCTCGATGCGGACGCGCCGATCGCCACGCCCAATCTGCAGCGGCTCGCCACGCGCGGGGTCAGCTTCACCCGTGCCTACGCGCCCTCACCCGCCTGCAATCCCTCCCGCACCGCCGTCCTCACCGGCATCGCCACCGCGACCTCCGGCGTCTATGGCAACAAAAGCGACTGGCGCCGCGCCCTGCCGGATGCGGTCAGCCTGCCACGCCACTTCATGGCGCAGGGCTACCGTGTCGAAGGTGCGGGCAAACTGTTTCACCACCACCTCGCCGGCGCTTTTCATGACGGCAGCGCGTTTCACGAGTTTTTGGCCATGCCCGAGCCGCCGGACGCGCCGATGCCGCCTGAAAAATTGAACCGCCTGCCCGGCTACGGCAGCGCCAACACCGATTGGGGACCCTGGCCGGAAAAAGAGGCGGCGGCGCTGGATGCGCGCAGCATCGAATGGTGCGTCGAACGCCTGCGCCGGCCGCGCGAGCAGCCCCTGTTTCTCGCCTGCGGCCTGTTCCGTCCGCACATGCCTTTTTTTGTGCCCCCCGCTTGGTTGAACAAACACCCGCCCGCCAGCGACGTCGTCATGCCCGCTCTCAAGCCGGACGACCTCGACGACATCCCCGCCGGCGGCCGCAAGCTGATGCGTGACGCCGCCCGCTTCTTCACCGGCATGATGGAAGGCGAAAAACAAGTCCCCGGCTCCTGGCGCGAGGCCGTGCGCTGCTACCAAGCCGCCGCCACCTTCGCCGACGCGCAAATCGGCCGCCTGCTCGACGCGCTTGACGCCAGCGGCCGCGCCGAGCGCACCCTCATCGTGCTCTGGTCCGATCACGGCTACCAACTCGGCGAAAAGGACTGCTGGGAAAAATTCACCCTCTGGGAAAAGGCCACCCGCGTGCCCTTCATCATCGTCGCACCCGGCATCGCTCAGGCCGGCGGTATCTGTGAGCACCCCGTGTCCTTGCTCGATCTCTACCCCACCCTGCTCGATCTCTGCGGCCTGCCCGCTCCCGCCAAACTGGACGGCGTCAGCCTCGTCCCGCAGCTCAAAGACCCCTCGCTTTCTCCCGGCCGCCCCGCCGTCATGACCTGCCTGCGCGGCAACCACGCCGTGCGCACAAACCGCTGGCGCTACATCCGCTACGCCGACGGCAGCGAGGAGCTTTACGACCACGCGTCCGATCGCCACGAGTGGCGCAATGTCGCCAGCGATCCACAGTGGCAAACCGTCATCGAAGAGCATCGCCGCTGGCTGCCTACCGCGAACGCCAACGCCGCGCCCGATCTGAAAGCCAAACCCTGACCTCTCATGCGGCACCGAGTTCTTTTTTCCACCCTCTCATTGCTCGTCTGCGGCACCGCCGCCTTTGGCGCCGAGGCCTCACGTCCCAACGTCCTCTTCATCGCCGTCGATGACATGAATGACTGGGTGGCCGGCCTCGGCGGTTATCGCGGCCCCGTCCACACACCGAATCTCGACCGCCTGGCCGCCCGCGGCACGCTCTTCACCAACGCCCATTGCCCCTCGCCGAAGTGCGCCCCCTCGCGCGCCGCGATCCTGCTCGGGCGTTACCCCTCCGCCACCGGCCTCTACGACAACGGCCACTGGTGGGCGCCGCATCTGCCGGAGGCGGTGACGCTGCCGATGCACTTCCGCGCCCACGGCTACCGCGTCACCGGCGCCGGAAAAATCCATCACCACACCGCCGGCTTCAATCCGCCCGGGCAATGGGATGCTTTTGAACCGCTGCTGTTTCGCGAAGATCCTTGGTTCCGCTCGGACAAAAAGAATTACCCCTGGTCAAAGAGCGGCCCTTACCCCTCAGGCTACCCGTTCAGCGGCGTCCAAAACCTCGGCCACGAAAACGACTGGGGTTCGCTGCCGATCGCGGAGGCGGACTACGATGACTCGCACACCGTGGCGGCGGTGCTGGAGCAACTGCGCGCCGCCGCGCAGCACGGGCAACCCTTCTTCATCGCCTGCGGCCTGTTCCGTCCCCACCTGCCCTGGTATGCGCCGCAAAAGTACTTCGATCTGTATCAGCTCGACGACATCGTCCTGCCCGAGGTTTACTCCGCCGATCTCGACGACCTGCCCGCTCCCGCGCGCGATCTCGCCGCCAACGGCAGCGAGGACTTTGCGCGCATCGAAAAAGCCGGCCAATGGCGCGAAGCCGTGCGTGCCTACCTCTCCGCCATCAGCTTCGCTGACGCCCAAATCGGCCGCCTGCTCGACGCCCTCGACCGCAGCCCGCACGCGGACAACACCCTCATCGCTCTCTGGTCCGATCACGGCTGGCACCTCGGCGAAAAGCGCCACTGGCACAAGTCCACCCTCTGGGAGCGCGCCACCCGCGTGCCGCTCATCATCGCCGCACCGGGTTACGCCCCCGCCCGTTGCGCGCAGCCGGTCAACCTCATCGACCTCTTCCCCACCCTGCTCGAACTCTGCCGCCTGCCCGCGCCGAACGATCCGCTGCAAGGCCGCAGCCTCGTGCCCCTGCTGCGCGATCCCACCACCGCACGCAGCGAACCCAGCGTCACCGAATACCTCCCCGGCAACGCCGCCGCGCGCGACCAGCGCTACCGCTACATCCGCTACCACGACGGCAGCGAGGAACTCTACGATCACGCCACCGACCCGCACGAATGGCACAACCGCGCCGCCGACCCCGACCCCGCCCTCGCAGCGATCAAGACCCGGCTCGCGCAAAGCCTGCCGCAGCAGTGGGCCGAGCCCGCACCTGGCAAAGCTGCCTACCGCTTCGACCCCGACACTCACACCTGGCAGCGCAAGCCCGCCGCCAAAAAGTCCGCGCCACCGAAGGCGCGCTGACGCCGCTCCCGCGCCGCCTCAGTCATCCGCCTCCACCGCCAGCTCATCCGGCTTCACTGCCAGGATGGAGCAGGGCGCGTTTTGAATGATCTTCTCCGCCGTCGTACCGATCAGCAGCTCGCGCAGGCCCGACTTGCCGCGCGTGCCCAGCACCACCAGGTCCGCATGCACCTCGTTGACGTGATCCAGGATCGCCTCGCGCACGTTGACGCGCTCCTTCACCACCATGCGCGGTACCGGCCCGTTCGTGCTGCGGCAGAGCGGCTCCAAAAACGCCTCCAGATCCTTCTGCCACGCCGCCATCGTCTCCACGCTGGTTCCCACCGGCAGCGGCGCCACCAGGCCGCCGTAGTCCATCGACATTGCCAGCGCGCTTTGATAGACAAACAGCACATCGAGCGTCGCCCCATCCTGCGCCGCCAGGTGCAGCGCGCACTGCACCGCCTTGGCCGAGTTCTCCGAAAAGTCCACACAGGCCACCGCCTTCTTGAACGGCCCCTGCGCATCCTGCCGCACCACCAGCACATCCACCGGCGCTTTGCGGATGCACTTCGCCGCGATCACCCCCAGGCGGTCCGGATCACTGCGCGAGCCCTTCGCTCCCATCACCAGCAGGTCTGCCTGCCTCACCCGGCACGCCTCCACCAGTTCCAGAAACACATTTCCCGCGCGCACCTCCACATGCACCGTGGCGTCTCCAATGCCCACCTCCTCCACAAAATGCAGCAGCTTCTGCTCCCACTCCCGCCGCACCGTCACCCGGTCCGTCGCCTGCGCCTTTTTCAGCTCCTCCAGCAGGAACTCATCCATGACGTGCACCGCGATGATCTCCGCCTTGTCCGCCGCCGCCCGGTGCAAGGCTTCCTTCACCGCCAAACGGCAGTGCTTGGTGAAATCCACGGCAACAACAATGTGGCGAAACGTCTTCATGAGGGTCGGTGGTTGAAGGTTGCTTTCGAAGCGGAGAGGAAATCCCCTCCTATTTAATAACGAGAAAAGCCCCGCCCAGCGCCACCCTTTTTTGCCCGGCGGGAAAAAACTCCGCCCGCCCTGCGCCTACACGGTTGCCAATGCGCCCGCGCTTGCGCTGTCCGCCGCCAGCAGCCCCGCCGCGCGTTTGATCGCCTCCAGCTCCAGCCGCAGGTGCTTTTGAAACAGCGTGATGTCCGCGCTGTGAATGAGCAGGTTCGCCCCCAGTTGCAGAAACCGCGTCTGCGCCTCCGCCCCACCCCAGAAGTGAATGCCCGCGCCCACACCCGCCGCGCGCGCCTGTTGAAAGATCGTCCCGCAGGCCTCCAGGAATTTCGGGTGCTCCCACTGCTCCGGCACCCCCAGGCTGCACGACAGGTCATGCGGCCCGATCAGCACCGCATCCAGCCCCGGCACCCCCAGGATCTCCTCCAGCGCCGCCATCGCCGGCACACTCTCGATGTTCACAATCAGCAGCCGCTGCGCCGCCCCCGCCTCCATATAGCGTTGCAGCTCCGGCTCCGCCACCTCCGCGCCCGCCAGCATCCGTTGCAGCCGTTGGCCCTTGATCGGCCGCAATTTGACCGCCCCGCGCAGCGCCCGCACCTGCTCCGCCGACTCCACATACGGCGCGATCACCCCCTCCGCCCCGCCATCCAGCACCATCGTCGCCGCATACGGATCCGGCGCCGGGATGCGCACCAGCGGCGCCAGCCCCAGTGCCGCATAGGTTTGGCACATCCAGCTCAGCTCCGCCCGGTCCAACGCAATGTGCTCCGTATCGATGAACACAAAATCCAGCCCGCAGCCCCGCACCACCTCCGGCCAGCGCGGTGACGGCGACACGATCAACGTGCCAAACACCGGACGATCTTGTTTCAAAGCAGCAGCGAGTTCAGGAGCAGTCATAGTGGATGAAAAGAGCATCCATCAAACGCCCCACCCCCGCCCGCCTCGCTGGTCATCCCGCCTGACCACCAGCCTCCCAGTCTCCGCGCGCAGCGTGCTCAATGCCGAGCGTGCCGATCAGTTCATTCATTTTGTTCACCACGTCCTGCACCTCTGCCTGGCTCGGCGGATCGCTGATGAAGGCGTCGCGGAAATCCACCCCGTTGCTATTGCTGCTCGTGCCGGAGCCGCCGCGTGGAGGCGCTCTGCGTAAGTCGTGGTTGCGGGAGGCATCGGGCATCTTCGATCAAGCGAGAATGCCCTTCACCACATGCCCATGCACGTCGGTGAGCCGGAAGTCGCGGCCGGCGTAGCGGTAGGTGAGACGCTCGTGGTCGAGCCCGAGCAGGTGGAGGATGGTGGCGTGGAGATCGTGGACATGGACTTTGTCCTCGATGGCTTCATAGCCGTAATCGTCGGTCTCCCCGTGCGCGTGGCCGCCTTTCACGCCACCACCGGCCATCCACATCGTGAAGGCTTTGTTGTTGTGGTCGCGGCCGTCGTTGCCCTGCGCGTGCGGGGTGC
>CAZKMS010000043.1:20372-34975 GCA_964553805.1 uncultured Verrucomicrobiaceae bacterium | reverse complement strand
CTCTGGACTACTTCGAGAGCCACCAAGAGCTTCCCTTGCCGCTCGCGGTCGTCCCGCTCAAGCGGCAGACACAGGGAGAGTAGTTTGCCGGAGTCCGTGCTGGACAGGCTTCGCGCGCCTCCGCCCGCGGAAGAATGGGCGGGAATACAATCCCGCCCTCCGGATTCATGCCGCCAGCACGAGCAGGTGTTTGGCTTTTCGCTGTCAGCACGGCAGCGGGGGGATTCTCCGGTCGAACGTCACACCAATCGCGCGTTTCGGCCGGCGGCGAGCGCAAGGAGGTAGAGATCGGTGAGATGCCTCGGTGTGAGGATTTGGCTGTGATCGAAAATCGCCGCATCGCCGAGACTGATGCTGTCCGGCCAGAAATGGTGATCTGCGGCGGCGGTGGCTTGGCGCAGTCTGCGCGCGATGTCGGCCACGGGGAGATGGCCCGGATAGGCGGGCTGTGAGATGATGCGGATGCAGGCGTTTTGCGTCAGCGGGCAGGTGGCCCAGCCCGAGGCGCGGTTTTTGGCAAACCATTGATGCGTCTGTTGATGATGCACATGGGCGGCATCAAGCAACGCGATCAGCATGCAAGGATACTCTTCTCCTCCATCAAAACGGGCGGTGATCTCGAGATGCTCGGCGTGCGGGTGGTTGCGCGCCGATATCCTGTTCGAAGTGTCGCCGTCGTTGACCAAATAAGTGCTTTGGAAGAAGCGTCGCGGTTACCTGCCCTCGCTGGCCCAGCGTTTCATGAGAGCGATGTTGGCTTCGACGACCGGGTTTTTCTTTCTCAGGTACTCGGCCATGTCGCTGTCGTATTGCACCGGTGTTTCAGGGGCAGGATCGCCGGCTGTTTTGAGTTTTTCATCGAGCAAACCGCGTTGCTCGACCAGGGTCTCTTGGAAGTTCGGATCGATGGCGAGGTTGTTGAGCTGCCAGGGATCAGCACGATAGTCATACAACTCCTCGGCGGAGCGCTGCGGACTGAAAAGGAGAAATTCACTCAGCGCGGGCAATTCGCCTGCGGTCTGGAGTTCGCGCAGCGTTTGGATAATGGCCTTGCCGTCTTTGTAAGCGTTGGGTTGGAGATGCGGGCGCTGCGAATGGTAGTTGCGAATGTAAAGGAAGCGGTCGCCGCGCAGGCTGCGAATCTTTTCCACCGTCTCATCACAACGATCGCGCGCGGCGAAGGCCAGCGTGCGCGGCTGGTAGTCCCCGGCAAACAGGTCCCGCCCTTGCATGACCGCGGGAATGGCAACATCAGCCGCAGCCAGTGAGAGCGCGGCAAGATCGATGTGCTCGACGAGATCATCTCGCACTGCTGCTTTCAGAATGCCTGGGCCGCGAATGACGAAGGGAACACGGGTGCCTTCGTCGTAGAGGAACTGTTTGCCGCGCGCGTGGCTGATGCCGTGATCGGTCATGAAAGCAACGAGGGTGTTTTCCAGCAAATCTTCCTGCTGCAATCGCTCCAAAACGCGGCCAACATGCAAATCCGTGAGGCGCACGGCGTCGAGGTAGTCCGCCCAATCCTGCAGCAACACCGAATGACGCGGGTAGTAGGGCGGTAGCGTGACGGCATCGGGCGCGGTGACCCTGCCAAACTCGGCACGCACACGCTCACGGAAAACGGCGCGAGCCTCGGGCGAACCTTCACGCAACTTGCCGCCGGGAAGCTGGACCTGCATGAAGAAGGGTTTGCCGCCGCGCTCCGCCCAATCGTGGCTGTCATACATGGCGGGGTCCCACTCGAAGTTGTAATCGGTCTTGCCGAGTTGGTTGCGTTTGGCGGCCTTGCCTTTGGTGTTTTTCCCAGAGGCAGGCAATCCGCTGCCGATGCAGGTGAAGTAGCCAGCTTTCTGAAAGAGCTCGGGCACCGGCACGACACCGTCCGGCAAATGAATCTTCAACTCGCCGCGGCCGCTGCGGTGGTTCTGCGCGCCAATGGCGGTCTGATACATGCCGGTGATGAGCGCGGAGCGGCAGGTGGAGCAGACCGGCGCGGTGACGTAAGCGCGAGTGAATTTCGTCCCCTCAGCCGCCAAGCGATCCACATTCGGTGTCTCGATCGCGGTCTCGCCATAGCACGAAAAGTTCGTCGACATATCATCGACGACGAACCAGAGGATGTTGGGTTTTTCAGCGGCTTGGGTGACGGAAGACGAGACGAGCCAGACGAGGGCGCCGAGAATAAGGCGGGCTTTCATGGGGAAGAAATCGTTCACAAGCATCCTGCCAATCCTGTCATCCTGTCTGATACCGGAGCAGGAGCACGGGCAAGGGGACAAGTCACGGCAGCTTGGGCGCCAGCGGCGCTTTGGTGGCCGCGTCCACGGGGTAGAGAGCATCGTGGGCCTCAAGCTGGGCGACGAGGCCCTGCATCATGCGCCGAAGTTCCCCCGGGTGCGTGGCGGCCAGATCATTCTGCTCGTAAGGGTCGTCTTTGAGGTTGAAGAGCTGGTAGTGCTGGCCGGCAGACTGGAGGAAGCCGCCATGGGTGGGCACCTCGGGCAAAAAGTGATAGATCACCTTCCAGTCGCCATCGCGCCAGACGGTGAAGTAGTTGCTGCGGTGCGGGGCGTGCGGGTAGTGCATCAAAAACTGCTCGGGGCGGGAGGCATCGCGCTCGCCGGTGAGCAAGGGCTGCAGCGGCCGGCCGTCGGTCTGGTGCCCATCCGGCACGCTGACGCCCGCGACAGCGAGCACGGTGGGAAAGATGTCCACCACGCTGCCAAGCTGGCGTTGAATGCCGCCAACGGCGATGGGCAGTTTTTGCTGGTGCGGATTGGCGGCGTCGGGCCTGGCCCAGGCAGCGATGAAGGGCACGCGCATGCCACCCTCGTAGTGCGCGCCTTTTTTGCCGCGCAGCGGCGCGGCGCAGGCGACCACGTGCTGGTCGCCGAGGGGCGCGTCGGAGCCGTTGTCGCCGACGAAGAGGATGAGGGTGTTTTCGGCGATGCCGAGCTGCTCGAGGTGGTCGAGCATGTCGTTGAGGGACTTGTCCATGCCCTCGATGAGGGTGGCGAAAGCCTGCGCGTTCTCCGGCTTGCCGGAGTCCTTGTAGTTCGGTGCAAAGCGTGGATCGGACTCAAAGGGGGCATGCACGGCATACTGGGCGAAGTAGAGGTAGAACGGCTTGCCGGAGGCGGCGGCGCTTTTGACGGCGTCCCTGGCCTCCAGGGTGAGGGCCTCGGTGAGAAAGAGGTCGCTGCCGTGGTACTTCTCCAGGCCCTGCACGTCATTGCCGGTGTTGCCAGCGCCGCCTTTTTTCTTGCCTTTGCCGGTGTTGCCCCGGGCGAAATTTTTGGAGGCGTAGTAGCTGCCAGGTGCGCCGATGGGGCCGCCGGCAATGTTGATGTCAAAACCAAGATTGGCCGGATCAGAACCCTCGAAGGCGCGCGCGCCGAAGTGACCTTTGCCGACATGGATGGTGTGGTAGCCGGCGGCACGCAATGTCGCTGGCAGAGTGACGTTGCTCTTCTTCAAGCCCTGCCAGTTCCAATCCGGCGGCCCCTGCGGCCCGGCGTTGTCGGTGTCGGGATTGATCCAGTTGGTGGCATGATGACGCGCGGCGTTCTGACCCGTCATGATGCTGATGCGCGTGGGTGAGCAGACGCTCATGGCGTAGAACTGATTGAAGCGGACACCCCGCGCCGCGAGGCGTTCCATGCCCGGTGTGCGGTAGTATTCGTTGAGCGGGTGCTTTTGCGGCCGACCGTCGGCGTTGGTGAGAAAGGGCACCGAACTGTCCATGACGCCCATGTCATCGATGAGGAAGACGATGATGTTAGGCTTGTCGGCGGCGCGGGAGGAAGCCCAGGCGAGGCTAACCGCGAGAAGGAGTGAAAGAAGACGCATGGCAGGAAACGGTGGAATGGAAAATCAGGGCTGCGCTGGGTTGGACTCAGCGGGCCAGATGTGCATGGTGTCCACGAGTTCACGGTAAATGCCTTCCAAACGCCCGCTCATTTCAACCAGTTTGTCTGGCTCCTTGGCGCTAAGGTCATTGGCTTCGCTGATGTCCTTCGCAAGGTCGTATAACTCAAAGTCCGTGAGCTTGGCGCCGCGCACTTCAGGCGCGGTCGCGGTGGTGATGTTCTCCAGCTTGGGCACCGTGCCGCCGTCGAGACGAGCGAGCACTTTCCAGTCGCCATCACGCATGACGACGCGCTGCTCATTGATCGCATTGAAATAGACCCAGAACAAAGGCTGCTCGCGCTCGATGCCGCCCTGGCCTTGCAGGAAAGCGCTGATGTTCGTGCCATCGAGCTTGCGGTCCGCCGGCAGATCCACGCCGGCAAGTGAAGTGAACGTCGGCAGCAGGTCGAGCGAGCTGACCGGCTCGTCACGCACTTGAGCGGGCTTGATTTTCGCGGGCCAGCGACAAAGGCCCGCCACGCGCGAACCGGCTTCGGTGGTCCACAGTTTCATGCCCCGCAGCGGGCCGGGACGGCCGTAACAGCGCTTGCCATTGGGATAACGCAGCAGCGTCTCCGGTCCATTGTCGGAGGAAAAATAAACCAGCGTGTTGTCGGCGACACCGAGGCGATCGAGCGCGGCGAGCAGGCGGCCAACCGCGGCATCCATGTTTTCCACATTGGCGAAGAACTGGGCTTCATCTTCATTGCGCGCCTTGTCCTTGTACTTGGCGACAAGATCGGGCGGCGAGACGACGGGCTCATGCGGCTCGTGGAAGGCGACGTAGAGGAAGAAAGGCTGGTCGTTGTTTTGCGCCTTCGTTTGCTCCAGCCACTGAATGGCCTCGCCCGCGACGAGCTGGCAGCTAAATCCCTGCTGCGGTCCGACCTGCTCGCCATTGCGCACGAAGTTGACCGGGTTTTCATGCGAGGGCCCGGCGTTGTTCTGCGTGGCGAACCAGTGATCGAAACCGGCGTCGTTTGGCTGCGGTTGGCCAGGGGCGTTGAAGAGCGCGTTGCAATGCCACTTGCCGCTCAAGGCGGTGGCATAGCCCGCCTGTTTGAGAAGACGCGGCAAGGTCACCTCCTGCTGGCGCATGTGCACCAGGTGACGGCTTGCCTTGCCCGATTGCTTATGCTCTCTCGCATGTGGGATCCAATCGAACACACCGGCGCGGTTCGGACTGCGCCCGGTCATCAAACCCACCCGCGAGGGCGAGCAAACGGGCGCGGCCGAGTAGCAACTGGTCAGGCGCATGCCGTCGGCAGCGAGGCGATCCAGGTTCGGCGACTGAATGTGCGGATGGCCGTAACAGGCAAGATCGCCGTAGCCGAGATCATCGCAGAGGATGACGAGGAAATTGGGCCGGTCCTCGGCAATCGCGTGGAAGCAACTCAATACAAGGGTGCAAAGAAGGAGACGGGAGAGCATGGTCGGTAAGGCTTGCGCTGGTAGAACGCGCCTCAAGACCCGACCTTGCGCTCAACGATCCGTTCCGGGATATTGAAGCGCAGCAGCCGGGCGGTGGCACGGCCTTTGGCTGTGAGTCCCTGAATAATATCGCCATCACGGCGAAAATGCTCGGGCCAGTCATCCACACGCGGATTAAACAGCGAAGTCAGCGAGTCGTCATCATCCAGGCCCGCGATGTCAGATCCCTTGGCTCGATTGCAGAATGAGCAAGCCAGGGCCAAGTTGTCCAAGGTCGTTGCTCCTCCATGTTTCTCGCTGATTACATGGTCGATCTGACAGCCGAGAAACGTGTCTTCGTCACGAATGTGGCAATACTCGCAACGCCCGGCGGCACGCTCGAAGACTTGGCGTCGCAAGGCGTGTCCCGCTCATTTTGCTCCCAAAGCCCTGGCACGCGCTTTGGCCATCCGCATCAGATGCTCCAAGCGCATGTAGTCATCCAGTTCAGAAACCTCTTCCGAGAGCAGTCCATCGTTCTTTTCCTTGTGAAGCAAAAAAGCCACGCGCTCGCGAGTCTCCGCGTCGGCTTGAAAGCGCATCACCTCCTCGCGTTTCGCACCCGCGGCAACGAAATCAATGATCTGATCGAAGGCTTTGGTCACAAAGTTATGTTAGCCGCAACCGTGCTCAAGGCAACGGCAAGTTGGCCCTGCGCTCAACGCAGCGGGATCGGCTTCGAATTGAGGTGCTGCAGAGCGGTCTTGATGTCCGGGCCGACAAAAACGGCGACGATGACCGCTTCACCGGGAAGATCGGCGGGCACATCAAAACTGACTTCGGCAGTGCCGCTGCCTTTGACTTCGATGACCTTGCGCTCGACACGTGTGTTGTCGCGCCGCTTGAGGGTGACGTGCAGCATCTGCGGTCCAAGATCATCATGCAGAACGTGGGGGATGCGCACGGCCATTTGACCGCCCCGAGTCACGCTGTCTGGCAAGTCAACGTTGAGGTGGCCGCCTTTTTTCGCTGGGATCACTCCTGCCTTGCCCTTGTTTTTTCCTTTCGCGCCTGCCTTGGCTTTGCCGCGCTCTTTTTTCGGCGGACCACGCTCGGCCGCCTGCCGCCGCACGTCCTGCATGAATGCCTCGCGCGCGTCGGGATCCTGGCGCTGACGGAAAACCTCGAGCAGTGGATCGCGGCTGCGCTGCATCCATTGCTCAAGCAGCATGGTGAGGCGTTTTTGATCGGCAGCGTGCCCGGGCTGATCGATGAGATTGGTGAGCGCGTCGGGATCGCTGCCGTATTGATAAAGCTCCTCCGGCACTCGATGATCGATCAAGTCGAGCCGCGCGGCGATCTCCGCATTCTCCGGCGCCAGCGCCTTCATGCGGCGGTAGGTGACCGTGCCCTGCGTCGCCGTCTTCATGATGCGCTCGCCATTCGACCAGGGGTTGAAGAGATATCCAAAATCGCGGGTGATGACAGCGCGCATGGGCGAGCGGTCACCACCGGAGTTTTCGTTGTATTCGGCGACCACATAATCGCGGCCGTCCTGTTTTTCGCCGCGCAGCACCGGCGCGAAGCTGCGGCCGTCCATGCCCTCGGCTGGCGGCAGGCCGAGCATGTCGAGCAGAGTGGGCAGCAAATCGACCGCGGAGACAAGGTGCTCGTCATCGACAGCGCCTGGCTTGGTGACACCCGGCCAGAGAATCATCAACGGCGTGCGCGTGCTGTGAAAGTAGAGCTGGGTTTTGGCAAAAGGCAGCGGCATGCCATGGTCGGAAAGGAAAAAGATGATCGTGTTGTCCGCGACGCCCGCCTCCTCCAGCGCGCGCCAGATTTGGCCGAGGCAATCGTCGCCGCGGCGCACGGAGGAGTAGTACTCCGCCAGCTCCGTGCGCACCTGCGGATCGTCGAAAAGAAAACCGGGCACGGGCACCTCGTCAGCGGTGAAGACGCGGCTGGGCACGTGCGGGTCGGGTTTGCCGCCCTCCGCGTAAAAGGGCTTGTGCGGGTCGGAGATGTTGAGATTGAGGCAGAACGGCTTGCCCGCCTCTTTGGCCTTGGCGATGCCGGTTTGCGCGGAGAAGTAGTAGGAGTTCGCGTCCTTGACGTGAGCGGTTGTGCCATCCGGATTGGTGTCGAGCACGATGTCCCAGGCCGGGTAGGGATGATAGGGGGTGGAGTGGGGGACCTTGCCGCGGATGCCGGTAAAGTAGCCGGCTGCCTTCATCAGGTCGGAGAGATGCGGGTAGTCCGGGTCCTTGATTTGATAAAAACCTTCAACGCGGGTGGTGTGCGGGTAACGACCGGACCACATGACGTTGCGGGACGGCATGCAGTTGCCGACCTGAACGAAGGCGTGATTGAAACGCAGGCTGCGCGCGGCCAGTTTGTCCATGTTCGGCGTGGTGTCCGCCAGTTTGCAGCCGTAGGCGCCGACCGAGTCGCAGCTCATGTCATCGGTGGTGATGAGGAGGACATTGGGTTTGCCAGCGGCGTGAGCTGCCAGAGACAAACAAAACAAAATCGGAAGCAGGAGGGCGGCTTTCATGGCGGATGCCGGTAACGCGGTTTATGGTGCCGCTTTTCGGAAATTGCGCGGATGCTTGTGCTTCCGTCCCCGCTGGTGTCCAGGCTGCAGCCGATCTTCAATAGCATAAGGCGGCTGTGCCGCGTGGCTTTTCGAATCGCCTGAAGGCTGGACACCAGCATGCCTCCGGAAGTCCTCAACGCACCCGCCCCAGCAACTCCAGGATTTTTTCCGTGATCTTCACCGAGGCTTCCCGCTCGACCCGGTTCGTGCCAAGCCAGGTTTCATAACCACCGAGATCGTGCTGCGCGGGCGTGGGCAGATAGCCGTTGCTGCCGTTGGCGAGTTCGATGGTGAAGGTGTCTTCAAAGGGGCTGCGGGCCTTGATCTCCAAACCGGTCTCCGTGAACACTTCAAAGGGGATGGCGGCGATGCCGAGATCACCGATGCGGAAAGCCTGCATCACCGTGCTGACCTTGTCTTCGACTTTATCAGCGGCCAGCGTGCGCTGCGCGTAGGCCACTTCATGCCGGTGAATGGGCGCGGCCTCCTTCGGACGCGCCAGGATCTCCCGCGCGCGTGTCACCATCTCCGGCGTGGGACGGCGGGCGGCCAGTTCGATATCCTCCGCGGCGGCTTTCAGCGGCACCCAGTCTTGATGCTTCAGCGTCTTGTGCACGCGCAGCACTTCGGCGGCGAGATCGCCCGCCACGAGGTTGATTTTCTCGTAAGGTTCGTAGCTCATGGCGGGGGCTTTGCTGCTGCGGTCGGTGCTGTTCACATCGCCGCAGGGGCCGTTGGCCAGGATGCCGACACAAGGCGGATGCACGCCGCCATGCTCGAACGCTTTTTCAATGCGGCGGCAGAACTCGCCAAAGTAATCCGCCGAGAGATGCTCGCGCGGAACGCCGCCGACGTAGTGCAGCCAGTAGTTGGTCATGAGAGCGATTTGACGCCCGTCCGCGGCCTGCACCGAAAGGCAATAGACTTCCGGGTTGACCGGCCCCGCCGGCTCGAGCAGGCGCGCGCGCAGGCCGCCGCCGGGGTTCATCACGGCGCGATCCCGGCCGCCGAAGGGATTGATCTCAGTGCCGCCGTCCTTCAGCAGAAAGCGGCGGTTGAAGACATGCTGCGGGAGCTGTCCCGCGCCCCAGGCGATGCGCGCCGGCTCCAGGTTGTTCAGCGCGCGCCGCACCCCATCCACGACGCGGGAAACGAGCAAAGCGCGGTAATTTGGCAAAGAGGCGCCTTCATTGCTCAAAGCGGATACACTGGAGTGCGTGTGGGTGCCGGAGCACATCAGGTTCGCGGCGGGAATGCCGGTGGCGGCTTCGATCTGCTGCTTCGCCTCATCCCACACCTCGCGCCCCAGGGAGATGATGTCCGCCACCACAAAGACCAGCTTCGTCGCCCCATCATCCAGCACCAGGCAGCGCGCGTGCAGCTCGTCATGCACATGCGCGGCGATGGGTCGCGGCGCAAAGTTGCCCACGATCTCCATGCCCAGCGGCGGCGTGATGTTGCTCGTCGCCGCGCCCGCCTTGAAAACCGGTGGAGAGCCTGCCCCTCCCTGACCGGTGACCGGGAGCGCGAAGGCAAAAGCGGCAAGGCATGCGACGAGGGGCTTGGGAGATTTCATGGCAGGCCGGGAGATACGAAGCCGCTGCGGATATTATTCCAGGCCGGTGTCAGAAAACGCAGGGAATCGCTCGCGCCTCATTCGTTTCCTCGAATCGCGCGCAGGATGGCCTCCGGGGTGGCGGGCGAGGCGAGCGCGATCTCGCCTGCAACACCAAACGCGGCAACCGCATCGCGAATGGCCTCGCGCACGGAGATCGCCAGCATCAACGGCGGCTCACCCACCGCCTTGCTGCCGTGAATGGTGCCGGGCTGCGCGGCATCGCTGAGAAAGGCCACTCGGAAGTCGCGCGGCCGGTCGCCCATCGACGGGATCTTGTAGGTGTCGGGCGAGTGCGTGAGCAAACGGCCTTTATCGTCCCAAACCAGCTCCTCGCTCGTCAGCCAGCCCATGCCCTGGACGAAACCGCCCTCAATCTGGCCACGGCAAACCGCCGGGTTCACGGGATTGCCCACATCGTGCAGGATGTCCACGCGGCGCACGCGCGCCATGCCGGTGAAACCGTCCACCTCGACCTCCGCCAAGGCAGCCCCGACGGCGTAATAATAAAACGGCCGCCCCTTGCCGATCGTCCAGTCCATGTGGATGTCCGGCGTGCGGTAGTAACCCGCGGCGCTGAGGCTGACACGCGCGATGTAGGCCGCTTCGACGGCCTTGGCGAAGTCCGGCTGCTTTTCGCGGAACGGCGCCAGCCGCGCGCGCAGTTGCGCGCAGGCATCGCGTACCGCCATGCCATTCAAATCGGTGCCGCACGAAGCGGCGGTGGCGGAGGTATTCGGCACCTTGTCGGTGCGCGTGGCCATGACACGAATGCTGGCTAAGGGCACATCCAATTCGAGGGCGGCGATCTGCGCGATGTTGGTATGCAAACCCTGGCCCATCTCGGTGCCACCGTGGTTCACCTGCACGCTGCCGTCGCGATAAACCAGCACCAGCGCGCCGGCCTGATTCAAAAAGGTGAGGGTGAACGAGATGCCGAATTTGACCGGCGTCATCGCCAGACCGCGCTTGCGATGCGGATGCCGCGCGTTCCACGCCGCCAGCTCAGCGCGGCGCGCAGTGAGAGCGCCGCTCTCTTTCAACTCCGCCCACACGCGCTGGATGCGATTGTCAGCGATGACCTGGCCATAGGGCGTGGTGTTCGTCTCCCCTTCGCCGTGATAGAGATTGCGTTCGCGCACGGCTTCAGGCGGCAAGCCGGTATGACGCGCAATGCGGTCCATGATCTCCTCCATGACCAGCATGCCCTGCGGACCACCGAACCCGCGAAACGCCGTGTGCGAAGTGACGTTGGTTTTAACCACCGTGCTGGCAAACGAAACGGCCGGCAGGTAGTAGGCGTTGTCGAGGTGCAGGATGGCGCGATCCGCGATGGCGCGCGAAAGGTCGAGCGACCAGCCGCCATCGGCGAACAACTCCGCCTTCAACGCCAGCAGCGCGCCGTCCTGGGCGAAGCCCGCCTCGAAGCGCGCCAGGAAGGAATGGCGCTTGCCGGTGATGCTCATGTCCTGGTCGCGGTTGTAGCGCAGGCTCACCGGCCGGCCGGTTTTCACCGCCGCCAGCGCCGCCAGCGCAGCGGGACCGGCACCCTGCGTCTCCTTGCCGCCGAAACCGCCACCCATGCGCGGGCATTCCACCACCACCTGATGAAAAGCCAAGCCGAGCACATGCGCCACCGCCGCCTGCACCTCGCTCGGATGCTGCGTCGAGCTGCGAATGAACACACTGCCGTCCTCGCCCGCCTCTGCCAACGCCGCCTGGGTCTCGAGATAAAAGTGATCCTGTCCGCCGAAGCGAAACTCGCCCTTCAACCGCATGGGCGCGGCCGTCAACGCAGCCTCCGCATCGCCACGCGTGATGTGATTCGGCGGCGTGTGAAAGCTGCCCGCCGCGATGGCCTCATCGAGGCCGATCAACGCGGGCAGCGGCTCATACTCCACCACCACCGCCTCGGCCGCCAGCCGCGCCTGCTCCAAGCTGTCCGCCACCACCAGCGCCACCGGCTGGCCGTGATAACTGATCTCATCCGCCGCCAGCAGCGGCTCGTCATGCCGCACCGGTCCGGTGTCATTCAGGCCCGGAACATCCGCCGCCAGCAGCACCGCGCGCACCCCGGGAAACGCGCGTGCGGCTTCGGCCTGACAGCGCGTGATGCGGGCCCGCGCGTGCGGCGCCTGCACCGGCCAGGCGCACAGCGCGCCAGCACGCATGTCTTCGACGTAAAGTGCCTCGCCGGTGACATGCTTGTGACCACTCTCATGCGGCGGCGCGTCCATCGCTGGCGCGGCGCCAGGCAGCAAGCGGGTGTCTTCATGCCAGGCGTCGTCGTGGAAAAACTTCTCCAGCAGACCGGTGATCAAACGCTGGCGATAGACCGCCGTCCCGCGCGTGTCACTGATGGGTTTGAATTCACCGCTCAAAACCGTGAGTGCGTTGGCCAGTGTTTCTTCCGTCCACGGCTTGCCGCGCAGAAAATTTTCCGTCGCTTGCGCGCGAACGGGCGTGGCGGCAACCCCTCCATAAGCCAGGCGCGCCTCAATGACCCGGTTCTTGTCGTCGCGTCTCAACGCGGCGCACAGCGCCACCGTGCTGATGTCCATCTCGCGACGTTTCGACACCTTGAAGAAGCGGCGTTGAAAGCCGTCGTCACGCGGCAGCACGACAGCGCGCAGGATTTCTCCGGGCCGGAGCGCGGTCTGGCGGTAGCCTTGGAAAAACTCGCCCACCGGCAGCAGGCGCTCGCCTTCCGCCGAAGCCAGCCGCAGCAGCGTGTCATGCGTCAGCAGCACCGGCGCGGAATCGCCGATGGGCGACGCGGTGACGAGGTTGCCGCCGAGCGTGGCGCGGTTGCGAATCTGGCGCGAGCCAAACCACCAGAGCATGTCGCGCAACTCGGGGTATTCCCCGCCGAGACGATCCAACACGGTCGTCAACGAAACGGCCGCGCCAATGTGCCAGGCGCCGTCTCGCGTCTCGAACGCATTCAGCTCTCCCACCGCTTCCAAGCTGATGAGCGTGTCGAAGCGCCGATGGCGTTTGGTGATTTCCAAGCCCAGCTCCGTCGCGCCCGCGACCAGGCGCGCCTGCGGATGCGCCGCCAGCAGCGGCCACAATTCCGCAAGCGAACCGGGACGGAAAAAACGGCGTCCGCCCATTTCATAGTCGAGCGCTCCCAGCCTGATCGGCGCGGGGTGTTGGAATTTTTCCGGAGGTGGACAGGCAACGGCCTCCAGCGCCGCCTCGCGGATGGCGCGGTAGCCGGTGCAGCGGCAGAGGTTGCCGGCGAGCTGCTCGTCGAGCTGCGCCTCCGTTTTGAAATCGCAACGGTGGCAGGCTTCAAACAGCGACATCACCACGCCCGGCGTGCAGTAGCCGCATTGCGAGCCGTGATGACGCACCATCGCCGTCTGCGCCGGATGCGGCTGGCCGTCGCGCTGCAATCCTTCCACGGTAAGCACTTGTCGCCCCGCCAGCGCGGGCAGCGGGATCAGGCAGGAATTCACCGCTCGCCAGCAAGCCCTGCCCTGTGCATCCGGCAAAACCACCGCCACGCTGCAAGCTCCACAATCCCCCTCCGCGCAACCCTCCTTGCTGCCGGTCAGCCCGCAGTCGCGCAGCCATTCCAGCAGCGTCGTGTTCGGATCCGCACCTGTGATTTCCACCGCGCGGCCGTTGAGTTCAAAAGCGACACAAGATGCAATGGCGGACATGGCAGAAAGCATTGGACCCAACCTGACCAACGGGCGGTCCAAGGAAACAGCAAAAACCGGGCCGGGCAAACGGGTTTGATGGGGGCAACACGACGCCAATTCGCCATTCACTCGAGCCTGCCCGCTTCAGGGCAGCAGCACAGGCTATTCAGGCTGGAGCTGTCGCCGCCTCCTGAACAACGTGACAAGAAAACCAGTCAACAGCAGCACGGCACGGGAAGGTTCCGGAATGACGAGGTGGCTGTAGGCAAGCCAGAGTCCTTGGCTGTCCTCAAACAAGCTGAATGAGCTGCCATTAATGACTTCGCCCGAAGCGTCTTTCCAATTGCTGTCAAGGGTCAGGTAGTTCCTGCCGGTGATAGTGGCACTCACCGCATAAAGCAGCCATTTCTGATCGCTGCCCCACAAGCTTTGCGACCAATTCACCTGGCTGCCGCTCGCCGCAAAGTCGAGCTGAAGCGTCGCCGGTCCCGTAAAAGTCAGGGTGCCGTTGACATTGATTCCATCATACCCCACACCGCGGTCTCCGGTGCTTGCGGTATTGCCGAACAGCTCCCAGTTGACAGACGAACCACTGCCATAAGCCAGGTTCTGGCTAAATGTTTGGATGCCTGCGCTGGCTGCGGCGGTGGCACCGACGCTGTGGTTTCCGAAAATGCTTGCCGCCCCGCCAATGACACCCGCACCGCTGAAAGTTGCGCCAGCCTGCACCAAGACACCGCCAGCGAGGCTGCTCGCAGCAGCAAGATGCAGTGTGCCCGCCTCCACGGTAGAGAGTCCAGTGTAGGCCTGAGAGCCGGAGAGCGTGAGTCTGCCGCCACCCTGTTTGACAAGACCGCCACTGCCCTGCAGTACTTGGGAAATGCCCACATTGAAGCCGTTGGTGTCAATGAACGCGCCACCGGCCAGGAGTTGCACATCGCCCGTCTCGAAATCACGGAGGAAATTTGCCTCATGGGCAGTGGCACGGAGGACACCGCCATCAAAATTGATTTTTCCACCACCAGCGCCGCTGCCCTCCACAAGATAACCTGTCTCCAACACCCCGCGGCTGCCGGATGTGCCATTGAGATTGAGGGTTCCCTTGCTGTTCCAAGCGTCTGAGTCCAGAGGATTTGACAGAGCCACATAAGAAGCCAGGACCCGGCCGCCATCCGCCACTTGAAGTTCACCCGTGCCCGCATAACCCACGTGCAAAGCGCCTGAGTTTTGCCACAAGGAGTTTGCTCCAGTCACGGTCACCAGCCGGATGGTGTCGTTACGCGTGCCATACCCGACGAAACCGGCGGCATTGGCCACTTTGCCACCCGCTGTGATGTTTAACTCCGCCTGGCCGCGTTCGCCCACACGTAACTCGCCGCTGTTCACCCATTCGGAACCGGTCCCCGAAACGGTCGCG
>CAZKMS010000043.1:0-20272 GCA_964553805.1 uncultured Verrucomicrobiaceae bacterium | reverse complement strand
AACTCGCCGCTGTTCACCCATTCGGAACCGGTCCCCGAAACGGTCGCGGTTCCACGGCCATTGGAATTGCTGCCCAGAAAGCCGGCGGCATTACCCACTTTGCCACCCGCATTGATGTTCAGTGTGCCGTTGCCATCAACGCCAACCGCAAGACTGGAAGCGTTCACCCACTCGGATTGGACGCCCGTCACAGTCACTGTTCCCGTGCTTCCAGAGACGATGGCAATCTGGCTGGAGGCGCTGCTGACTTTGGCCCCAGCGGAAATGTCCAGGGTGGCGCTGCTTTGATGAGCGTGGGCGACACTCAAGGAACCCGTATTCAGCCACTCGGACTGGGCTCCTGACACGGTTGCCGCAGCCGTGCTGCTGGAAGCAGCGCCAACGACAGCGGAGGTATTGCTGACTTTGGCGCCGGCAGAAATGCTCAAGGTGGCCTTGCTTTGATGACCATTAGCCAGGGTCAGGCTGGAGGCATTTTGCCACAGTGACTGGGCTCCCGAGACGGTTACCGCCGCTGTGCTGTTGGAGGAGGAAGCGATGACGGCACTGGTATTGCTCACCTTGGCTCCGGCGGAAATGTTCAAGGTGGCGTGACCTTGATTATTAGCCAGGGTCAGGCTGGAGGAATTCTGCCACTCGGACTGGGCTCCTGTAACCACCACTGTTCCAATGTGTAGGTGGCCCTGGCCGATCACGGCCGCGCCAGAGACTGCGACTGCACCAGAAATGGTGGCCGTAAGGGCGGTGGGAGCGCCAATTCGCACCTCTTGATTGGCTGCCGGCACCCCCGCCGGAGTCCACAAGTTGCTGTCATGCCAGCTTCCAGTACCAATGTTGAACGAGCTTTGCCCCCGCGCTAGCTGGCCGGGCAAAAGGAATGAAACGAGAGCAATGAGGGGGAAAACAAATCGAGGCAAGAACACAAATGAGATGCCCCAATGAAGCTGTAATAAACTGATAATCAACATTTATATGCAATATCGCCTGAATTATTGATGAAGTAATTATCTAGGCACACTTGAGGCCGGTTGATAAGAGGTGCGGGGGTACCTTGAGAGCGCGGGCTCCGATCTTCGGCGCGGTCAAAAGGGGTGCGAGCTTCCTGCTTGCGTACCATCCGTGGTGTGGCCGGCTTGGTCGCACGGCTCACCAGACGACGAACAACCAAGATGGTTGCCCCTCTTTCAAGCACCCTCACCCAAACAAGGTCAACTGATCCGCCTGCGCCATTGCTTTGGCGCGCGGTTTGCGCGGACGGGCGGGAACCGTGGTGGGCGCAGGGACCTCGCCGACGCTCGCCGTCGGCGGGTGGCCGGTCTCCAGGCGAGCGAGGACTTCCCTGGCGCGCTGGATCACGGGCTCGGGCAGGCCGGCGAGCCGCGCCACCTGGATGCCGTAGCTTTTCTCCGCGCTGCCGGGAATGATCTTGCGCAGGAAGATGATCTGGTGATTCCACTCCTTGACCGCGACATTGTAATTCTGCACCGCCTTGCGGCTGTCGGCCAGGGCAGTCAGCTCGTGGTAATGGGTGGCAAACAGGGCGCGCGCGCCGACGCGGTCGTGAATGTATTCGGCGACGCTCCAGGCGATGCTCAAGCCATCAAAGGTGCTGGTGCCGCGGCCGATTTCATCAAGGATGACGAGGCTGCGATCGGTGGCGTTGTTGAGGATGAGCGCGGTCTCGTTCATCTCCACCATGAAGGTGGACTGGCCGCGCGCGATGTCGTCGCTGGCGCCAATGCGGGTGAAGATGCGATCAACGAGACCGACCTCGGCACTGGCGGCGGGCAGGTAGCTGCCCACTTGCGCCATCAAGGTGAGCAGAGCGACCTGGCGCAGGTAGGTGCTTTTGCCCGCCATGTTCGGGCCGGTGATGAGCAGGAGGCGGTTCTCCTTCGGCTCCAGCATGACATCGTTCGGCACAAAGCGGTCACCGCCGGTGAGGTTCTGGTCGAGCACGGGATGTCGCCCGTCGCGGATGAAAAGATGGCCGGTGTCGTTGAGCAGCGGGCGGCTGTAGTTGAAGAGATGCGCGGTCTCGGCCAGGGCGGCGAGGGCGTCAAGGATGGCGACGGCTTCCGCGGTCTCCTGGATGGCGACGAGGTGCTCGAGCACGCGGCCGCGCAGGGTGAGGAACTCCTCGTACTCGACGGCTTTGCTCCGCTCCTCGGCGCCGAGGATTTTGTCCTCCATGCGCTTCAACTCATCGGTGATGAAGCGCTCGCCGCCGACGGTGGTCTGTTTGCGATGGTACTCGGCCGGCACGCTGGCGAGGTTGGCCTTGGTGATCTCAATGAAGTAACCGAAGACGGCGTTGTACTTGATCTTGAGGCTCTTGATGCCGGTGCGCTCGATCTCGCGTGCCTGCAGTTCGGCCAGCCATTCGCGGCCCTGGGTGGAGGCGGCGCGCAGCTCGTCGAGCGCGGCATTCCAACCGTCGCGGAAAAGGCCGCCCTCCTTGATCTGCATCGGCGGCTCGGGAACCAGGGCGGTTTCGATTTCAGAAGCCAGCGCGCTGAGATCGTGCAGCCGCCCGAGGATGTGCGCAGGCAGACTGGCGCTGTCCTGGGGCCGCGGGTGGGCGCGCTCGACCAGGGTTTGCAACAGCGTTCGCAGCGGCGGCACGACCTCGAGCGACTGCGCCAGCATGAGCAGGTCGCGCGCGTTGCCGCTGCCCTGGCTGAGGCGGCCGCTGGTGCGCTCCAGATCGCGCACCTCTTTGAGCAGGCTGCGCACCTGGGAGAGCAGCATCGACTCGTCCAGGAAACTGGCGATGACATCCTGGCGCTCGGTGAGGGCGTCGAGATCCCGCAGCGGATGCAGCACCCAGTGGCGCAGGCGGCGCGCGCCCATCGGGGTGCAGGTGCGATCAAGCGCGCGCAGCAGCGAATGTTGCGGACCGGACTTCGAGTCCACCAGTTCCAGGTGCGCCTGGCTGGCGGCGTCGATGAGCACGCAGTCGCCCGTCTGCGCCACCCGCAAGCGGCGGATGTGATCGACACTGCGGCGAAGCTGGTGCTCGACGTATTGCAGCACGGCACCGGCAGCGCAGAGCGCGGCGTTCATGCCGGCGCAGCCAAAGCCATCGAGCGACTGCACCTGAAAGTGCGTGGTCAGGCTGTGCAGCGCCTGGTCTTCGAGGAAATAATAACCCTCGCAGGCAAGCGCGGCTGGCGGCTCGCCAAGGGCCTCCACGAGATCGGACTGCTCCTCGCTGTAAAGCAGTTCGGAAGGGCGCAGGCGCTCCAGCTCATCCGCCAGATCCTCCACACCCGCAAACTCGGCCACCTCAAACTCGCCCGTGGTGTGATCGACAAAGGCAAGCCCGTGTTTTTTTCCGGCGCGGAAGACCGCGGCGAGGTAATTGGCGCGATCGGCGTCGAGCAGATTCAGGTCATCGACGGTGCCGGCGCTGATGATCTGCGAAATCTCGCGCTCGACGATTTTGCCGGGCTTTGGCTCGGTGGTTTGCTCGGCGATGGCGACGCGTTTGCCGCCCTTGATCAGGCGGGCGATGTAGCCCTGCGCCGCATGGTGGGGCACGCCGCACATGGGGATGCCGTTGCGCTTGGTGAGGGCGACGTTGAGGATGGGTGCGGCGGTTTTGGCGTCCTCGAAAAACAGCTCGTAAAAATCGCCCAACCGGAAAAACAGCAGCACGTCCGCCGGCAGCTCCCGCCGCATGGCGAGGTACTGTTTCATCATCGGGGTCGTGGTTGCGTCAGCCATCGGGCGTGAAGTCGCACAGTCAAAAGCCCCGCCGCCCCGTCAACCGGGAAGCGTGCCCGCTCAGCAGGCGCTGCTGGAGAGCGCCGCCCCGGGTACCGCCAGCGCGGCGCGGTCCGCCAGCTCCGCCATCGCCTGCAGGATCAGGGCGCGGTCCATCTCGTGCACCTCCTCCTTGCGGCCGATCTCCGGCACCAGGGTGACGGTCAACTCGCCGCCGAGATGCTCGCGGAACTCCTCCAACCCCTCCAAAATGAGCGGCTCACCGCTGGCGCCGGGCTCCAGCAGGTAGGGCGAAAACGTGGCAAAACCGATGCGTTCGATGAGGTCGAGCGCGCGCTCGGCATCGCCCGGGCGCATGAGGCCCTTTTTGACCGAGTAGGTGATGTCCACCGCCATGCCGATGGCCACCGCCTCACCGTGGGTGACGGTGAAGCCGGAGATTTGCTCGAGCTTGTGCGCGGCCCAGTGACCGAAGTCGAGCGGGCGGGCGGAGCCCAGCTCAAAAGGATCGCCGCCAGTGGCGATGTGCTCGATGTGGAGTTCGGCGCTGCGGCGCACCACCTGCTCAATCGCCGGTTGCTCGAGCCGGGCCAGCGCGTCCGCCATGGCCTCGATGCGCGCAAAAAAAGCGGCGTCGCGGATCATCGCCACCTTGATCGCCTCAATGAGGCCGTTGCGGCGCTCGCGCGGCGGCAGGGTTTCGAGGAAGGCGAAGTCATTGACGACCGCAAAGGGCACCGCAAAAGAGCCGATCCAGTTCTTTTTACCGAAGAAGTTGACGCCGTTTTTGACGCCGACCCCGCCATCGCCTTGGGACAAAGTCGTCGTGGGCAGCCGCAGGTGGCGGATGCCACGGTGGGCGGTGGAGGCGGCGAAGCAGACCAAGTCCTGCACCGCACCGCCGCCGACCGCGAGCACGTAGCTGTGGCGGTCGAGCAAGGCGTCGTTGATGGCGCGCCAGCAGCGCTCGACGAGGCGGAAGTCGTTTTTGCAGCGCTCCCCGCCGGGCAAAAGCACCGGCGGCGACGCAAGCTCCAAAGTCCCGGCATGAGCGACGGCATGCGCCCCGATCTGCGCGATTAGATCCGGCCGTGCCGCCGCCACCTGGTCATCCACAAACACCAGCAGACGCGGCCGTTTTTCCCCGCCCACCTCCAGCAACTCCCCCAGCACCGGATTGTCCGGCGCGAACACGTCCCGCGTGAACAAGACGCGATGAGTGTGGGCAAGTTGGATGACGTGCTCGGACATGACAGCGGGGGACGGGCGAACCGGTTCTGTGGCGCGGACCCAGTGTTTCTTCAATCGGAAACGCCTGAAACGACGGGCCGGACGGTGCGCTGGCAGGTCAGACGAGCTCCCAGCCCGCGCGCACCGGCTCGCGGATGAAGGCGTCGGCGGCGGGCAGATTCACGGCCTTCATGGCGGCGGCGTCCCAGTGGATTTTTTTGCCGCCAAGCCGCAGCGACAGCACGCCGGTGAGGGTGATCTCGGTTAGACGCGCAGCGTAGTCGAAGTTCGAACTCGCCGGCGGGCCGCCCTTGATGGCATCCAGCCAATCGCGCACATGGCCTTTGGAGCGTGGGATGGTGGGCTCGGGCGCTTTGAACGCGGTGCGCACGGCCTCGGGGAAAAGCCGCGGCGCGCCACCGGCGCCGTCGCATTGGATGACACCTTTTTCGCCCACAAACATGATGCCGCGCTTGGGCAGATTGAAGTTCTCCGGCAGTGCCTCATGCCGTTGCGGGCGCAGACCGCCCGAGTACCAGGTGAGCTTCAGCGGCGGCTGATCACCGCGCGCCGGAAAGTGGAAGTAGCCAATCTCACCGTAGGGTGCGATGTCCTTGTCACTGTAACCGGCAGGCAGCACCTCCACGCTCTCCGGCGGCGGCAGGTCGAAGGCCCAGGTCGCGGCATCCATGTCGTGGCAGCCGAAGTCGCCTAGCGCGCCGCAGCCGTACTCCCAGAAATCGCGCCAAGCCACGGGGGCGAAGGCCTGGTGAAAGGCGCGCGGCTCGCGCGGGCCGATCCAGAGATCCCAGTTCAGGTTCTTCGGCAGCGGCGACTCGCCCTGCGGCAGCCCAGCCAAACCCGGATTCCAACGCGTCGCCGACACCCAGGAATGCGCCTCGCGCACCGTGCCGATGGCGCCCGCGCGCAGGTATTCAACCGTCTGGCGGATGCCGTCGGTACTGTGGCCGATGTTGCCCATCTGGGTGGCGAGGCCGGTCTCGGCGGCGACTTTGGCCACCTGGCGCGCCTCCCAGATGTTGTGGGTGAGCGGTTTCTCGCAAAACACGTGCTTGCCGGCGCGCATCGCCAGCACCGAGAGGAAGGCGTGAGTGTGATCCGGCGTGGAGCAGATGATGGCATCGACGGCGTTTTCCTTTTCCAGCAAAACGCGCAGGTCCTCATACTCGGCCACCTTGTGATTGGGCGTTTTGGCGGCGTAATGCTCCTCGACCATCTTTTTGACCGGACCGCGGCCGGCTTCGGTCTTGTAGTAAAACATCGTCTCGTCCCAGAACTCGGCGGGATCGGCAATGGCGACCACCTGCGCGTCATCGTGCTCGAACAGCGCCTTGGTGTTGCCCTTGCCTTTGCCGCCCGCGCCGACGATGGCGATGTTGATTTTCTCGCTCGGCGGCACAAAACGCGGTCCGCCGAGCACGTGGCGCGGCACGATGGTGGGAAATCCAATGGCCGCGACGGCGGAAGTGGTCTTGGCGGCGGTGCGCAGGAATTGGCGGCGGGTGTGCTTCATGAGGGAAAACACAACGCCCCTGCAGGCGGAAATATTGCCTGGATGCGGTTTTGGAAATTGCGGCTGAACGAAATCGCGCCCCAATCCGAAATTGCACTCGCTGTCTCCAGAGCTATGCTGGGCGCGTAAACATTGAGCAAAACATGAGCACCCCCACTGAAGCCCCCCAAATCACCGCTTACCTGAAGACCTTCTGCGGCTGGAGTGAAGGCGTCCGCGCCATCCTGCGCAAATACAACCTCCCCTACGAGGAGAAAGACATCATCAAAAACCCGGCCTTCCGCTGGGAGATGGAGCAAAAGAGCGGCCAACCGTTGTCCCCCTGCGTCGAGGTGAACGGCCAGATGCTGGCGGATGTCAGCGGCGAGGAAGTCGAGGCCTGGATGATCGAAAACCATCTCATCTCCGCCAGCGACACCGCGCCGGACGCGCCCATCGACCGCGCCTGCAGCGACGAGCAGCACGCCGCCATGGCCGCTGGCCAGGTCGGCCAGATTCGCATTGTGTAAGAGCCCATCCGGCAAATGATCAAATCGAGAACGGAAGTCCAAAATGAGGACGGCATGCTGCTGTAGTCCAGGTCTGTGACTTGGCAAAAACAGAGCAGGCTCCGTTTTTCACTGCCCGCCTCAAAGAGTGCGGGACTGTAGCCGGGGTCTGTGACCCCGGTGGGGTGGGTACGGCGCACGGGGCGACCGACCTCACAGAGGCCCAGCTACAGGGCTGTAGCCGGAGTCTGTGACCCCGGTTGAGCGCGGGTGTGGCGCGCGCCGTGGCAGCCGGCCTCACAGAGGCCAGCTACAGCCTTTGCCGGACAGGCTACCCTGCCTGGCGCAATGCCTTCTCGCCCTTCGCCACATGATCAAACGCCTGGACGTTAAGAGACCCGCTTGTCAAGTATTGATTCCTGACCCTTTCTTGCACTCGACGCGGTTGGTTCATCACCGGTGCGGAGCTGCGGCGTTACGGAAAGCCGCACTGTCTTTCGTGGCGGGGGTTGGAGAGGGCGGAGCTTGTCGGTGGTGGGCAATGGGCGGAGCCGCGAGCTTTGCGAAGCGGTGGAGTTGGCTCGGTGGACTTTGCAGGCCGCATTACTTTCGCTTCTTCACCAGCAACCACAGCAGGCCAGTTGCAGCCACTATCAACACAACGATGAAGCTCCACGGTGTTGATGAGGCAGGTTCTTCGCCCGGTGATGATGTGGGCTTTGTTTCAGGTTCCTTCGGCGTTGGCGGTTGCACCACTGGCGGCGGTTTCAAAGCCGCTGCGTCTGCCTGGGCCTTGTCGTTCATCGCTTGATACTTTGGCGGCAGTGTGCCTTGGGGTGGTCGAGGTTCCGTCGTCAAAGCAATGAACTTGTCATCGGCCTCCCAGTCTTTCGGTGCTTTCATGTCTGCGCCTTCATATCCCGGCGGCGGGGGGATTGGAAGTTGATAAAGATCAATAGATTTCCGAGATTCTAGCTCCATTGTTTCTACTTTAAAACACAGCCGCAATGGAGCTTGCCACTGCCAGGATTTCATCAGCCAAAGTGTTTGCTTCACGTCATCTTTGTCTCGCCACCCGTCGGCAAAGCGAACCACGTCTGTGTAACCATTCACCACATCGTAATGAAGCCAATCAGCTTCTACAGCTTGCAGGAAATCATTGAGTTCCTTCTCACTTCTGCCAGTGATGGGAAGCCATTTGCGCATTTCTTCCCGAGCCTCATTGATCGTCAACGGCGGAGTCCATATCTCCATGGATGTGATTAACCACGGCTTTTCCACGTAAGTCCGCAAAATATCGGCAGGGATTGATGGATAGGTTCTTCCTTCCCTGTCAGTGACAGTGATGTGTGCATGTTTGGCGTACACGTTTCGATGCTCTGCATTTGGCCTCAAATAAGGCTTCAATCCTGAGTTGAACAAGTCTGAGACGGTCACATCCTCGGACAATTGCAAGCGCACCTGCGGCCACTGGCGGACTTGCTCCGAATATTGCGCACCTGCGGCAGCCATGTGACCCAGCATCAAAAGACTCACAAACAGCAAACGTCTCATGATTTACCAAGGAGGAAGACCGAGTCCTTCGGTGCGGGTGAAAATGAAAGCGGAGTCGTAAAGGACTTGCTGAGAAAGACCCAAGCGCACAGCAGGAGAGTAGTTGCGTGCAGAGTTGCTGCTCGTTCCACTCCAACGCGGAAGCATGCCATACTCGGGATGGGTAATCCAAGCCCATCTATCTCCCGCATTGTCCAATCGTCCTCCTGGAACCACAGTAAAACGGGGTCAGGGTGGAATGGCGCTGACTTAAGCCCCTATTTCGATCTTCTGGCCTTGGATTTTCAGGGCTCAACACGTCCACTCACCCCTTAAGTCAGTGCCATTCGGGTCAGGGTGCGACTTTTGACAAAATATTTTATTTTGAGAGTTCATTGCTGTTGTTGAGACACAGGCATCATCATCGTGAAAAATGACTCCCTGCGATTGTCTCGGGTCATGGTAATACGCAGGGAAACTGAATGCGGAGACTGTGCGGCATGAGTCCCTTGCGCAGAAACGCAGCGACAGTCAAGTTCTTGTCAAAAGTCGCACACTGACCCGTTTCTGACCCTGTCCCGGTTGCCGATGCCGTCGTAGGCGTAGCTGAAGCTGCGTCCCGGCAGCGGCTGGCTGGCGGCGTTGCGCTCCTCCAGGGCGGGAAAAAAAGGCCCGCGAGCGGCAAAAGCGTCCGGCAGCAGCCAAAACAGCGCGGCAAAGGCGATGAGGCTTTTCGGAAAAGGGGCCAAAACGGTTGTCAACACGGCGGGCAGGATGTCACGGGGAAAGGCGGCTGCCAAGCGGAAATGGTTTGACGTTGCGCGGGATTGTGGCAGCGGACGGTGGCATAGCCGGACAAGTCGCGTGTCTAACCGGGTTCGTGTGCAAGAGGTTGGGTTAAAAGTCCTGTTTAAAGCCTCCCTGACGGTTGCCCGGGACGAGCATCGGATTGGGGCGGGGCCAGATGTTGACGCGTTCGGACGGTAAGGGGCAAGCCCTCATGGGGCCACTGCCCTGAGAAGCTTGTTGCGGAGTTTTATTTTGTAGAGTTGGCACTGGCATGGTGTCAGCTATGGGTTGTCACTGTTGTTCTCATTCCCGAATCCAGGGGAAAGCGCTGCCGCTGAACGGCCTCACAAACCCACCGCACCCATCGCGGGCACCAGGATTTCCTCGTTTGCGGCAACCCCGGAGTTGGCGGGTTTGCGATTGAGTTCGCGGATCTTCTGCGGGGTGGTGCCGAAGGTGGCGGCGATCGATTCGATCGTGTCCGTGCTATGCACGCGGTAGATCAGCACGCCGCGCGGATTGTCCTGCGGCAGCGGACCGGGCGAAGCGGCCGGGGTGGTGAGCTTGGCCGCATCGGCGGTGGGCTGCAAACCGCTGCCGGCGCCTGGATAGGCGGGCGTGGGACTGACGGTGGAGAGAGCGGCCGCAGGCGCTGCTGTCATCATCTCCGTGCCCGGTGTGCTGCGCACGATGTTGGCGGGTTTGGAGCCGCTGGCAGGGATCACCAACTGCTGGCCCACACTCAGCTTGTTGGGGTCGCTCATTTGATTGCTGTGCTGAATGGCCGCCGCGGTGACGCCATGCTGGACCGCGATGCTGGTCAGCGTCTCGTTCGGCTTCACGGTGTGGCGGCGGCCCGGGTCCGCCGTGCCGGCCACAACGGAGGATGCAGGCGGCGGCGTGGTCGCAGCGGCATTGACGCTGGTGGCCGCCTTGCCTCCCGCGGGGATGACCAGCTTGGAGCCAATCAGGATCACATTCGGATTGACCCCGGGATTGGCCTGCTGCAGCGCGCTCTGGGTGACGCCATATCGCTGAGCAATGCCGGAAAAGGTGTCGCCTTGCGCGATCACATGGCTGCCGCCGCCCGCCGAAGAGGTTTTGCTGGCCGCAGGCTTGCCGCCAAGCACGCTGGGTGATTCCGGAACACCGCCACGGGCGGGGATGCGCAGCGTCTGCCCGGTCTGCACGGTGTCGCTGCGCAGGCCGTTCAACTGCATGATCTCGCCCGGACTGACGCGGTGATTCATGGCGATGCGCCAGAGCGAGTCGCCCTGGCGCACCTTGTAGGTGGTTTCAGGCGCCGGCGAAACGGGCGCTTTCGCGGACGTGGTCACGGATGAAACCGGAGACTTGCCCGAAGTGGCCGCGTAATGGGACGGCCCCTTCGGGCTGTATTGGGACTTGCGCTGCAGGTAGTCCACGTCCCGCTCCAGGTTGTGCAAACGGATGTCCTGGCGTTGATCATTGGCGCTGAGGCGCGAGACCTCACCACGCAAGTCGGCCGCGGAACTCGCGGGGGCGAGCAAGAACAGAGACAGCAGGCAAGGACGGCCAACCGCTGAGCCGAGCCGACCGAGTTCCAAATGAATTTGCCACAGTAACCGTCCTCGCATTCCATTATTTTAATAAATTTAATAGTTAAATCAATTTGAAAATTCATCATTTGGCGCGATGCCTGTTTCCCCGCACTTTGCCATGTCGTCTCTGCTCAAAGCCTTGGTCCGCGGCCTTGCCTCCTACGCGGCCTTGCTGTTTGCGCTGGCCTGCCTGGCGGCCCTGGCTTGGCTGCCGCAATCCGAGCCTGACACCCGCCTCGGCTGGCCGCCGGTCATGGTGGTGATTGAGCCGCCTGAGGACAGCCCGGACGCCGCAGGGGAGATCGCCGGACCGCCGGTCAGCAGCTTGGAAACTCCGAAGCCGCCTCCGCCTCCCACCCCGGAGCCGCCCAAGCGCGAACGCCCGCTGGTGATGGTCGATGCCGGCCACGGCGGCGGCGACGGCGGCGCGGTTTATCACGGCATCATTGAAAAGAACCTGGCGCTGACCCTGGCGCAAAAGCTGCGCAAGGAGCTGCAAAACCTCGGTGTCGATGTCAGCATGACGCGCAACAAGGACATCTTCATTTCCCTCGAAGGCCGGGCGGCGCTGGCGGACAAAGCCAAAGTGGACGCTTTTGTCAGCCTGCATCTCAATTCCGCTGGCGACGAGTCCGGCGTGCACGGCCTGGAGACCTACTACAGCGGCAGCAAATCGCTGACGGCGGCGCGGCTGCTGCAGGCGGCCCACAAGCTGCCCAGCATCACCGGCTTGCGCGACCGCCGCAGCGAGCGTCTCGCCTCCCTGGTGCAACGCCATGCCTGCCAGACCGCAAGGCCTTCCAATCGCGGCATCAAAGAGCGCGCCTACACCGTGGTGCATGGCGCTTCCTGCCCGGCCGTCCTGGTGGAGTGCGGTTTCATTTCCAACCCCGCAGAAGCCACGCGGCTGAAAACCGCCGCGTATCAGGACAAGCTGATCGCCGGCATCGCCCGCGGTGTTGTCACCTTCCTGCAGGCACAGGAGCTCGACCCCGCGCGCGGCCTCGAAGTGCCGCCACCCGCCGAACCTGGACTGATGGGACCGCCCCACAAGAACGACCTGATCTCTCAAAAGTGAGCCTTGCGCGCGCGCTGCTCCAGCCATTCCATCACCCGTCTCGCAGGCTGGTGCTGGCGTTCGTGGCGCAGCCGCAAGGCGAGCTTGGCGCAGCGGTCCGCCACCACCGGATCGGTGAGCAAACGCTGCAAAGCCGCCGCGACGTTGCGCGCGGTGAAGCGGCGTTTGCGCAGAAAATCCCCCGCCCCGATCCGGCGCAGGCGATCCGCGTTGTCGGGCTGATCGTGCGCCAGCGGCATGACAAGCTGCGGCACTCCGGCCGCGAACCCCTGGCTCAGCGTGCCAATCCCGCCGTGATGGACAAAGGCCGCCGCCTTCGCCAGCAACGGGCCGAACGGCACATACTCGACCGCGTGCACTGTCGGCGGCAGATCGGCCGGAAGCTGCGACAGATCGCGCGTCACCAACACGCCCGGCCGGTCGAGCAGGCGCAGCGCGGCCACGGCCACGGCAAAAAAATCCGCCGCCTGCACATTCGCGCTGCCTGCCGTGAACACCACCGGCGGCCGCTCGCGATGCCGCTCCAGGAACGCCGTCAACGCCGGCGCCAGCGACTGCTCCGCCGCCAAATCCTCCAGCGGAAAGCTCCATTGCAGGCGCGGTTTCGGCCAGTCCACTTGCGGCGCCGCGAACCACTCCGGAAACAGGATCAACGAACCGTCGGGCGAGTCCCACCATTCGGTGAAAAAGCGGCGCGGCGGCGTCACATCATGCAGCACGCACAACCGCCGCAGCGCCGCGCCGCCAAAGAAGTCGAGCGGGTTCGGCCCGTGCCGGAAGATCCAGCGTTTGCAGAAAGACGGCAGCCGCCGCACCAGCCAATGCACAGCGGGCAGCAGCACCGGCGTCTCATGCGCGCTCAACAACACCGCCGGCTGCAGGTGCACCGTCACCAGCGGCAGCCCCCATCTTTCCCGCGCCAGCCGCGCCCCGAATGCCGTCACCGGCGCCAGCAGCAGATCCGGCCGCTGCGCGCCGTCCAGCTCGCGCGTCACCGCATCGTAAAAACGCCCGGCGGACAGGGTGGCAAACTCAAACACCGCCTGCGTGCCCGCGCCCAGCTTCCAGATCCGCGGATCGCGCATCAGCGCCGCAAACTCCTCGTCGCTGCCGATCGGCACGAAGGGAATGCCCGCGTCATCCGCCGCCTTTTGAAACAGGCTGGCGGTGATCAGCGTGGGCTGGTGCCCGCGCGCCCGCAGTTGCCGTGCCAGCCAGATGAAGGGCAGCACATCGCCAGCGGATCCGAAGGGCAGCAGACTGATGTTCAAAGCAGCGATTTTTGAAGTTGGAGAGGCGTGGGAATGCGGCAGGTTGCGCCGAAAGATGGCCTTTGCAAACTCCGACACCGCCCTGGCCTGGCTGTATGGCACGCAGCAGTTCGGGATCAAGCTGGGCTTGGACAACATGCGGCGCCTGCTCGAGCGGCTCCACCTGCCAGCGCCAGGCACCCGCTGCCTTCACGTCGCCGGCACCAATGGCAAGGGCTCGACCTGCGCCTTCCTGCATCGCCTCCTCGAAACCGCGCAGCCCGGCGGCGCCGGCCTCTTCACCTCCCCCCACCTCGTGCGTTTCAACGAGCGCATTCGCGACGGCGACGGCGAGATCAGCGACGCCGACCTCGCCCGGCTGCTGGGTGGCCTGCACGACCTCCTCAGCCAGCCCGCTCCGCACCCGACCTTTTTTGAAATCGCGCTCGCGCTCGCCCTCCGCTGGTTCGCCGAGCGGGATGTCCGCTGGATCGTGCTGGAAACCGGACTCGGCGGCCGGCTTGACGCCACCAACGCCGTCACGCCCGCCGTCAGCGTCATCACCCGCATCGGCCTCGACCACATGGAAATCCTCGGCGACACGCTGGAAAAAATCGCCGCGGAAAAAGCCGGCATCATCAAGCCCGGCGTGCCGGTGGTGACCGCCCCGCAGCAGCCTGAAGCGCTGGCGGTGCTGCGCCGGGTCGCCGCCGAGCGCGGCGCGCCGTTGATCGAGGTGACCGCACCGTGGACGCAATCGGAGGTCGGCCTCGCGGGCGCACACCAGCGCTGGAACGCAGCCCTCGCCGTCGCCGCCATCCGCGCCGCCGGCTTGGTGTTAAGTGAGGCGCAAATCGCCAGCGCCCTGGCCGGCACCCGCTGGCCCGGACGCTTCGAGCGCCTGGAAACGAACATCGTGCTCGACGGCGCCCACAACGAGGACGGCGCGGCGGCACTGGCGGAAACCTGGCGCGCCGCCTTCGGCAGCCAGTGCGCCACCCTCATCTTCGGCGCCGCGCGCGAGAAAGCCGTGGGCGCGGTGCTGCGCCGGCTGGCGCCCCTGGCCGCGCGCTGGCACCTGACCCGTTTTTTATCGCCGCGTGCCCTGCCCGCGGAGGAGCTTCAGGCGCGGCTGCGTGAAGAAGCGCCCGCGGCCAAAAGCCATTGTCATGCCACAGTCGCAGAAGCCCTGCGCGCCGCGCGGCAGCACGACGATCCCATCCTCATTTGCGGCTCCTTGTTTCTCGTCGGCGAAGCCCGCGCCCTGCTCAAAGGCGGCGCTTTCGAGCCCAGCAGCCAGTAATATTAACCCGGCAATGAAATAGGCACGCACGACGGGCGTCGTATTGAGGGCGAGTCGCCCTCATGACGGTAAACAGCCTGCCTACTTCGCGCCCGGCAGCGCGGGCATGGACATCTCCTTGTAATCCGCCGGCACGGCAAAGACAGCCGCCTCAACCGTCTCCTCTTTGGCGGAGACCAGTTCGGTCACGGCCGTCTGGCCCATCATCTGCATCTCGGACTTCACCACCATGCCCGGGAAGTCGCCCGACTTCGGCGCCAGCGCCGCCATCGGGCTGCCCATCGCCTGCATCAGCTTGTCACCGGCGGCATTGATCGCCTCATAACCCTTGAAGTCCTTCGCCACCCAGAATTTGCCCGCGCCCATCTTGCCCGACCATGTGTAAATCTCGCAGTCGTAGTCGCCCACCTTCTCTTTCTGCCCCGTCGCCACCGGCTTGGCCGCAACGCCCTCGCCGCCACCCCCGGTCGCGGCCGCCGCCATCGCCAGCATGCTCTTGAGCTTCTCCGCATCCAGCTTCATGACCATCTTCTGCCCGTGCATCAGCATCGTCATGTTGCCTTCATCCCCATCGGCGATCATCGTCATCTCCTTGCCTTGATCCATCCGCAGCATGCTGTCCTTGATCCACATCGTGCTCAGCTGCTCCTGGCCCGCCATCGAAGTCTTCTGCTCGATCACCCAGTCGGCGTGCGCCCAGCTTGAGATCGACAACACGGAGGCAAAAACAAGGGTAAAGTATTTCATCGCGCGCAGTCTAGCCGCTTCCGGCCTCTGTGGTCAATCAGCAAACTCAGCCTCGGCGCGTCACCCAGGCGCACATGGCTTGACAAGGGAAAAGCACGGTTGGCGTGTGATGAGAAATCCAAGCCTTGAGTCAAGAATGCGCACATCATGTCGTTATTCGGCAGCGTGTGGTTGTTGACACCGCTCCAGCTCAAAGCGCATACTCCATACTCCATACTCCATGCTGCGCCCAACCCGCGCTTCTGCTACCTTTACCATGAGACACTTGATCGCCAGCCTGCTGTCCTGCGCCGCCATGACCACCGCCTCCACTTCCGCCGCTGACGCCGTGGTGCGGAGCGAGTTCATCTACGACACGGGTCCCTATCCGCAGATCCACGCCACCACCATCGCTGAGACACCGGCGGGTTTGGTGACCGCCTGGTTTGGAGGCACTCACGAAAAGAATCCGGATGTCGGCATCTGGGTTTCGCGCCAAGTCGACGGCCAGTGGACGGAGAGCATCGAGGCCGCCAACGGCATCCAGCACCGGCTCAGCGACGGCACGGTGGTGCGCCATCCGACCTGGAACCCCGTGTTGTTTCAACCCCGGGACGGCCCGCTGATGCTGTTTTACAAAGCGGGGCCCACACCCCAGACTTGGTGGGGCATGCTGACCACTTCCACTGACAACGGCCAGACCTGGGAGCAGCCGCGCCGTTTGCCGGAGGGCATCCTGGGTCCGGTGAAAAACAAGCCGGTGCAGCTTCCGGACGGCAGCCTGCTCTGCCCCACCAGCGAAGAAACCCCGGGCGACGATCGCGCGCAGCACTGGACCGCGCACTTCGAGCGCACGCGCGATTTCGGCAAAACCTGGGAGCGCACGCCGCCGCTGCATGACGGCAAGACCATCCAGGCCATTCAACCCAGCATCCTTTTTCTCGGCGGCGAGAAGTTGCTCGCGCTCGGCCGCTCCCGGCAGGATCGCGTCTTTGAAATTCGCAGTGACGACGGCGGCAAAACCTGGGGTGAAATCCAGCTCGGCTCGCTGCCCAACAACAACAGCGGCACCGACGCGGTCACGCTGGGCGATGGCAGTCACCTCATCGTTTACAACCACATTGGCGGCACGCCCGGCAAATGGGGCGGCAAACGCTCGCCGCTCAACCTCGCCGCCAGCAAAGACGGCACGAACTGGAGCGCCGCGCTGGTGTTGGAAAGCGAGCCCGGCGAATACAGCTACCCAGCCATCATTCAAACCAAGGACGGACTCGTGCACATCACCTACACTTGGAAACGCCAGAAAGTGAAGCACGTGGTGGTGGACCCTGCCAAGCTGGAGTTGACGCCCATCGTGGATGGCCAGTGGCCGCAGTGACAGCAGCCGCGCACGCCAGGCGTGCCACCTGCAAACGCCTGCGGTTATTGTAATGGACGGCGTCAGCGCGGCGGCTCAGCCTGCGCGCATGAACTTGCCGCCTCCGGATGGTGTCGAACCGAGCGCGCCTTCATTTGAAACAGGCGCGCCTCCGCCTGCTTCACCGGTTTCAGCCGTCACGTCCCCTGCACGTGATGCCGCGCCTGCCGAAACAGACGAAAGGAGCCTGGTGGAAAGCCTGCCGGCGATGCTGTTTGACGCCCTGGTTTACCCGTGGCGCGATTCTGGCTGGATGTTGATTCTCTCCGGTGGCTTTTTGCTGCTGTTGGTGATGATCGTGGCCGGCACTGGCATTCTTGGTTTGATCGTTCTCACCACGCTTGGCGGTTATCTGACCGCGCACTACTTCAATGTGATCGAGACCACCCTGACCGGCCAGCGCAGTCAGCCTGAATGGCCGGAGCTGACGGGTGACTTGTGGAGTGATGTGGCCGGGCCTGCCTTGCGCATCAACGCGATCCACATCATCGCCACCCTGCCCGCCCTTCTGCTTGCCGTTTGGGCCGCCGCCGCTGATCCAAACACAGACGGGGTGTTCTGGCTGCGCTGGCTCGCGCTCGCTTTCGATTGCCTGTATTTTCCCCTGGCCGTGGTGGCTGTGGCGATGACAGGCAACCTGGTGTCCGCGCTGCCGCATCAGGTGCTGCCCGCGATCATGCGCGGCGGCCTGCCATACGTAACCGGAGCCGGGCTGCTTTTTGGGATCGTCGCCGCCATTGGCGTTTCCTTCGAAGCCGTGCTCGCGCTGCCCTGGATCGGCTGGCTGCTCACCCTCTGCGGCGTCATGTGGGTGGTGCTGTTTCATGGCCGCTACTGCGGCCTGCTCTATCGCCGTTGCGAAGAGCGCGTTGGCTGGGTTTGACGATCTGTCATGCGTGCTGGACAGGGGGCGGAGCCCGCGTTAAGTGAGCGGCAGACCGCCCTCAGCGCCATGGCTTCCGACAGTTCTCCGATCTCCATCCTGCTCGTCGATGACCATGCGGTGGTGCGCAACGGTTTCCGGCACATCCTGGCCGCGGAGTGGGATTTTCAAGTGGTGGGCGAAGCCGCCAACGGGCGCGAAGCCGTGGACATGGCCGAGCAACTCAAGCCGGACGTGGTGGTCATGGACGTCACCATGCCGGAGCTCAACGGCATCGAAGCCACGCGCCGCATCCTCAAGAGTTGCGCCAAAACCCGTGTGCTCGCGCTTTCCATGCACAAGGACAGTGTTTACGTGCGGGAAATCCTGCGCGCCGGGGCGCGCGGGTATCTGCTGAAAGACTCCAACCAGGAGGACTTTCTGGCAGCGGTGCGGGCCGTGGCCCACGGCCAGGGCTGGCTCAGCCCGGAAGTGAGCGACGCCGTGCTTGATGATTACCGCAAGCACGTCACCAATCCCATCGACCTGCTTTCCTCCCGCGAGCGCGAGGTGTTGCAAATGATCGCTGAAAGCAAGACCAACAAGGAGATCGCCACCGCGCTGCATCTCAGTGTCTACACGGTGGAAGCCCACCGGGGCCGCATCATGGAGAAACTGAACCTGCACTCCATTGGCGAACTGGTGCGCTTCTCCATGCGCAACGGCCTGATCGACTGATCATTCGCTCGTGCCATGCCAGAGTTCGTGTGGAAGTTTTGGCGGATCCCCTTCACCGCGCGCACGGTGCTGGTGGCCTTGGTGACTGGCTTTGGGCTGGTGCTGCTGCTGCTGGGCGCCGTTGGCCTGGTCTCCTTTCGCGAGGGGCATGCCATCCGGCTCAGCGCCGAGGAATTGGTGCGCGAGCAGATCCTCATCACCCGCCTGCTGCATGAGGCGCAGGCGGAGGAGGACGCGATCGCTCTCGCCTTGCATCGCTTGACGCGCGCGGTGGACGCGCAAGAGCGCCAGCGGCCGCTGGAGGAACTCGATAAGGCGGACCGCGCCATCGCCAAACTGGCCGCTGAGGCGGTCACCACACCGCAGGCGCGGTCGTGGCACGAGCTGACGGAGGCGACACGTGAATTCACCCGTCATGTGCGCGGCTCGTTGGAGGACGACAGCCACGGCGGGCCGCTGCCGCGCGAAGCGCTGCAAGGCCTTTTCGACCGCCATGATGTCGTGGTGCGCTTGATTCATGAGTTGATCCTGGAGAGCGCCAACCAGCTTTCCGCCGTGGACCATCAAATCAGCAGCCAGTTGAAGGATCTGGCGCGCGAGTCCGCCGCTTTGTTGATCGCGTGCCTGGTGTTCGCCCTCGTTTGCGCCGGAGGCACCATCATTTACGTGCGCCACAGCATTCACCGCATCGAAACCCAGGCCAGCGAGCTGAATCACGTTTCCTGGCACATGCTGCAAAGCCAGGAAAAAACGGCGCGGCGATTCTCGCATGAGCTGCACGACGAGCTGGGCCAGTCGCTCGCCGCCGTGCGCGCCAACTTGACCCGCCAAAACGTGGACGATCCCGAATCGCTGCGTGCCGACAGCCTGCTCCTGGTGGATGAAGCCATCGCCAACGTGCGTGAATTGTCGCAGCTTCTGCGCCCGGTCATTCTCGATGACTTCGGCCTCGACGCGGGGCTGCGCTGGCTCACGGAAAAATTCGCCCAGCGCACGCGCATCGACTTGACCTACAATTCCACGCTGGCCTGCCGTCTGCACAATGATCTGGAGACCCATCTGTTTCGCATCGCGCAGGAAGCGCTGACCAACATCGCCCGCCACTCCGGCGCCAGCCAGGTCCGGCTGCAGCTTGAAGAAGACAACGGCCAAGCGTGGCTTTGCATTGAGGACAACGGCCGTGGCCTGCCCGTTGCGCCCCCCTCCCCCACCACACGGCGCGGTCTTGGACTGACCGGCATGCGCGCCCGCGCCCGCGAATGCGGCGGCTCGTTGAACCTGGTGAAAAGCGCCCTGGGCGGACTGGCCGTGCAGGTCACGGTGCCGCTGCGCACGGCTGCTGGCGATCCCGAGCCGCACGAGGCCGAGTAGTGAGGCCCGTCAGTGCGGCGGGGCATTGCTGAAGGCCGCCGCCAGCCGCTGCGCCGCCGCCGCGCGCCAGGCCACCAAGGGACCGGGCGCCAAACCCGCGCCAACGAGAAACACCACACAGGCTGCCAATGCCCAGCGCTCCCGCGGCAGCGCGTCCGGCATCACCGGCACCTCATCCGAGCAGCGCCCCAGAAACAAATGCGAAAACAAGCGCAGCAGATGAATCGCGTTGAGCGCGGTCGCCAGCAGCAGGGAGATGCCAAGCAGCGGATGGCTTTCCAGCGCTCCGTGATACAGCAAGTCCTCAGCGCAATAACCGAGCGTGCCCGGCAGGCCCACCAGCGCCAGCCCGCAGATCAAGAAAAACACCGCCAGCCGCGGCGCGCGCACCGCCAGTCCGAGATGGCCCTCGCCCGTCCCGGCACCGGCGTGACGGGCCTCCACCGCGCGCAAGACACAGGCCAGGCCCGTGATTGCCGTGGCCACCACCACCCAGTGCATCAACGCTCCCGTGATTCCCTCGACATGACGGCTTCCCAGCCCCGCCAGAATGAACGCCGCCTGGCTCACGCTGAGCAGGGCCAAAATGCGCCGCGGCCTTTTTTGCGCGATAGCCGCCACCGAGGCAAACAACGCCGTGGCCA
>CAZKMS010000042.1:0-35555 GCA_964553805.1 uncultured Verrucomicrobiaceae bacterium | reverse complement strand
CGCCAGCGTTCGTTCTGAGCCAGAATCAAACTCTCCGTAAATTGCGCTGACTTAACTTTCGTTTAACCAGCTAAATTGTCTTGATCCAGTTTCCTGAATCCGCGCGCTTTCGACGCGCAACGCACAATTTAGCCTTTGTGTTTTCGTGATGATCTGATCGCGATTGCTCGCTCTCTTTTCATCGTTGCTGTTCTGTAAAAGATCCGTCTCTGGAGACTAAAAAATCGATCACTCTAGTGACTGATCGATCCTTCAGTTTCAGCCGCCCGTTTTCGGTGGCGGACGAACAGATTACAAGAACTCTCGGAACCGTCAACGCGATTTTGATCTTTTTTTCGTTTTTCCCCACGAATCCTTATTCCACAAGGCTTCCAGCGTGGCCTTTTGTTTCCTTGTTTACGCTGCTCGCGCATTTTTTGCGCTTGGAGCATGCCTTTCCTGGGGGCCGCATTCGTCGACTTCATCACGATCGTTTTCTTTGGCCCAACTGGGGTCCGTTTTCAGGCCTGCGAAAAGCCCGCTGAAACACCTCTTTGCGAGGGTGTGCGGCGGCCGGCCAAACACTCTGGCTCTTCGACTCAATCGCTGATCGCATCAGGGTTTGAGCGGCTCCTGCTCGAAGTCCGATTCATTGACCCAGCCTGCTTTCGCGCTCAGATCGCCCTTCATGTAGCGCTCGTAAAAACCGGCTTGGCTGGTTGGGACATACTCGTCAAAGACCCTGCCGTTGCCGAACATGCGCGGGTCGTTTTGCGCCTTCAGAAGCGACTCCATATTACCAAGCATCGCGGCCTTGCGCTGCGTCTGGACGGACTCGTCTGCGAGGTTGTGCACGCAATGCGGATCACTGCCCAGCTCATAGAGTTCCTCGCCCTGCCGCATGCCAAAGCTGAGGCGCCAGAACTTGTTGGAGCGGTCCTTGCGCCCCATGTCGAGAAGCAATGTCTTGGTGGGGCTTGCATCGGTGTCGAGGTAGCCGGTCTCTGGATTGCCTGCGGGCCAGCGGCCGGGCTCGTAATTCTTCAAGAACAACCAGCCATCGCGGATGAGTCCGCGAATGGGATAACCTTCGTCGTTGGGCCTGCCGACATCCGTGCGCTCCTTGCCGACAAGCGCGTGATCACGCGCGGCGATGACCTGCCCTGCTTTTTCGCTCTGCCAAATCTCACGCCAACTACGGCCTGTGATCGCTGCCATGCCACTCTCATTTTGCGCGACGCCAGCGACATCCAGCACGGTGGCCGCGATGTCAATGAAGCTGACGAAGTCGTCGATGACACGGCCTGGCTGCCGCACGCCGCCAGGCCAGCGCAAGGCAAGCGGCACATGGTTGCTGTCGATGTAGGCGTAGCCTTTGCACCTTGGAAAAGGCATGCCGTGATCGGCAGTGACGATGATCAACGTGTTGTCCAACAAGCCGCGCGTTTCGAGCTCGGCAATCATGCGGCCAAGATGCGCATCGGTGTGCTCGACCTCAAAGGCATAGTCGAGCATGTCATGTCGAACCACCTCATTGTCCGGCCAGCAGCCAGGCACCTGATCGATGTCGGAAAGCTTCTTGCCGCCTTTGTTGACACCGGACTGGTATTCGTAACCGCGATGCGGCTCGAGACTGCCGTACCAGAAGCACCAGGGTTTGTCCTTCGGCGCGGCATCGAGGAAGCCGGCGAAATTAGCGGCGTAGTCGTTGCGATTGACGCCGGTGGCGGAGGGCTCGGCTTGATGCTTGTTGAAAGGCTTGCCGGTGATGAGCCGGGCCTTGCCACCTGCATCATTCGCGATGCCTGGCCCCCAACCTTTGCCGGTGATCCCCACATTCCACCCCTGCTCCATCAGCACTTCCGGCCAGCTTTTAAACTTGGGCGGGAACACCGCCATGTGGTTGCCCGCCTCCTCAAGCTGCCAAGCGTGGCGGCCGGTGAGCACGATGGCGCGCGAGGGCGCACACTTCGCCACGGGGGTGTAGGCATTTTTGAAAAGCAGGCCCTCGCGAGCGATGCGATCGAACGCCGGCGTCTTCACCCACGGCGTGCCATACGCACCGGCGTGCGCGCCCCAATCGTCCGCGATCGCGAACAGGATGTTCGGTGGAGGCTGCTCTGCCGAGGCCAGGCTCACGATCACACAACTGCAGAGGATGGAAACGCGTTTCATGGCCGGGAGAAACGATTGCGGGCCTCCTGCCATTTCATGTGCCTGCCCTCTGACGAACGTATGAAGCCGATTGCAGCGGCGGCGCCCCGTTCAGGGAAAACCTTGACTCGCTGCATCCAGGACGCATTGTCCCTGCCCTTTTTACCAAACTCATGGCCCAAGAAACCACCCTCATCCTGCTCAAGCCCGACTGCGTCGCCAAGGGCATCAACGGCGAAGTGCTGAAGCGCTTTGAAGACGAAGGCTTCCGCGTGCGCGGCTGCAAAATGATGCAGCTCACCGACGAACTGCTGAAGGAGCACTACGCGCACATCGCCGACAAGCCCTTTTTCCCTGAAGTGGCCAGCTTCATGAAGAGCAAACCGGTCATCGCTGTGGCGCTGGGCGGCGACAACGTCATCGCTCATGTGCGCGACCTGCTCGGCCCCACCGATTCGAAAGCCGCGCCGAAAGGCACCATCCGTGGTGATTATGGCGAGGACAAAATGACCAATGTTGTGCACGCCTCCGACTCGCCTGAGAATGCCGCGCTCGAATTGAAGCGCTTCTTTGCCGAAGGCGAGGTCTTCGCTTACTGAGCGAACGGCACCTCAAAGTATTCCAACGCCCACTCGCGCATGAACCTGACGCGAGTGGGCGTCATTTTGTAGATGATCAACTCCGGATTGTCCGGCGTCTTGAGGTAAGCGCGCAGCAGCGGGTTGCCTTGCCAAATGGCGGCCAAAAGCGCCGCGTCCCGCACCACCTCCGCCACCGCAGTGATGCGCAGCTGATGGTGATCCTCATCGAGGTAACACAACTCCACCCGCGCATTGGCGGCGATCTCGGCGGTCTTGCCGTAGCGGCGCAGGTTGGCGACGTAAACCGTGAAGCCTTCCGTGCGCACGGGTGACACCGGGCGCAGCCGCGGCTGACCCTGATCAACCGTCGCCAGCATGGGAAACTTGGCCGCGCGCATGGTCGCCTGCGCCAGCGCAGGCAAGTCAGCAGGATCAACCGGCAGCGGTGCGGGACGCGCCATGTCAGCGGCAGTTTAGATTTCTGGACGCACCACCACGATGCTGCCCAGCAGTGTCTCCTGCTCCACTTGCAGGTGGTTGAGCTTGATCAGCTCCAGCATGGCCAGAAAGGTCACGATCACCTCACCGCGGCTCGCCGCGCTCTTGAACAGGGACTCAAACGGCACGCGGGACCCGATCACAATGGTGTCGAGCAGGTGCTCGATCTTGTCCGCGACGGTGTAGCGGTCATCGACGATCTCGCGGATGTCCGTGGTGTTTTCGAAGCGCTTCAGCACGCGCTGAAAAGCGCGGATCAAATCGAACACACCGACCTGGGCGATCTGCGGAGGCGCGCTCAAATCGGGCAGCTCCGGTGTGGTGGCGAAGAACTCCTCGCTGCGCGCCGCCTGGCCGCCGAGAAATTGCGCGGCGTCCTTGAACTTCTTGTACTCGACGAGCTGGCGGATCAATTCCCAGCGCGGATCGTCCTCCTCCGCTTCCTCGTCCGGCGGCTGCTGCGCCTTCGGCAGCAACTCGCGGCTCTTAATGTACATCAGGTTGGCCGCCATCACAATGAACTCGCTGGCCAGCTCGATGTTGAGCATTTTGAAGGTGTCGATGTATTCGAGGTACTGCTTGGTCACACGTTCAATCGACACGTCGTAGATGTCGATTTCGTCCCGTTTGATCAAATACAGAAGAAGATCGAGGGGCCCCTCGAAGATCTCCAATTTCACTTTGTAATCCGTTTCGTCCACAGCAGGCAAATAAGCCAGCGCGCCTCCGCATGCCAGAGAAAATGCCGGGGAACAAACCAACCGCCCCGCCTCATCCCCGCTGAAAGAGCATCGCGCCAGCGCCAGTTTCCCCTGCGTGCCTCCAACGGCCTCCCGCATGCTTCGCCTCCTCTCCGCTTGCCTCCTCCTGGCCGCCGCTTCCGCGTCGGCCAAACCCAATTTCCTGCTGATTCTCGTGGATGACCTTGGCCGCCACGATCTCGGGGTGGAGGGCAGCACCTTTTACGAAACTCCGAACATCGACGCGCTGGCCCGGCGTGCCACCCGCTTTGAGCGCGGCTACTCCGCCTGCCAGGTGTGCAGTCCCTCCCGCGCCGCCCTGCAAAGCGGCAAGGCCCCTGCGCGCCTGCAAATCACCGACTACATTGGCGCCCAGCATTCCACGGCCTGGAATCGCAACACCAAGCTGCTTCCCGCCGCTTACGAACCCGCGCTGCCGCTGGCGGAAAAGACCCTGGCGGAAGCGTTGCGCGAGCATGGCTACCGCACCTTCTTCGCTGGCAAGTGGCACCTCGGTGGCGATGGCTTCACGCCGGAGGATCAAGGCTACGAGATCAATCAAGGCGGCTACACTTTTGGCACCCCGCCCGGCGGCTATTTTGCCCCCTACAAAAATCCGAAACTCAGCGACGATCCACCCGGCAGCGAATTGCCCCGGCGCCTGGGCATGGAGACCGCCAAATTCATCCGCGCCAAAGCCGAATCGAAGGAGCCGTTTTTCGCCATGCTCTCCTTCTACTCCGTGCACGGCCCCATCCAATGCGCCAGGGAACGCTTTGAAAAATTCCAGGCCAAGGCGGAGAAACTAGGCCTCACCAAACGCACCGAGCCTCGTTTTCTGATCGACCGCACCAAGGAGGTCCGCCAAGTCCAGGACCACCCGGTTTACGCCGGCATGATGGCCGCGCTCGATGACGCGGTCGGCCTGGCCCTCGATGCTCTGAGGGAGTCGGGCATCGAGGACAACACCGTCGTGGTCTTCACTTCTGACAACGGCGGTGTCTCCTCCGGCGATGGCTTCGCCACCAGCACCCTGCCCTTCCGCGGCGGCAAAGGCCGTCAATGGGAAGGCGGCATCCGCCAGCCGTTCTACATCGCCTGGCCCGGCGTGACCAAGGGCGAGACCACTCAAGCGCCGGCCATCGGCATGGATTTCTACCCCACCTTCCTCGACATCGCAGGCGCGCCGCTGCTGCCCGGGCAGCATCAGGATGGCGTCAGCTTGGTGCCGGCACTGAAGGATCCCACGGCCAGGCTCGACCGGCCGCTGTTCTGGCACTACCCGCACTACGGCAACCAAGGCGGCGAACCCTCGGCCATCATGATCCAGGGCGATTGGAAACTCATCCACTACTTCGAAGATGGCCGCAGCGAACTTTACAACGTCACGGAAGACATTGGCGAACAGCATGACCTCGCCGCCGAACAGCCGGACCTCGCCGCCTCCATGCTCACCGCGCTGCAGGACTGGCAAAAGCAAACCGGCGCCCGCTTCCCTTCGCCGAATCCGGACTACGATCCGCAAAAAGCGGAACAAGAGCGCGCTGACCTCATCGCCAAGGGCCTGCCGCAGCGCGAGGCCGAACATGCCGCTTACCTGCAGCCCGGCTTCACGCCGCCCGGTGGCTGGTGGGACGACCCCAATCGCCAGCCCGAACGCCCCAAGGGCAAAGGCAGGAACAAGGGCGGGAAGTAACGCCTCTCTTCAACCGCCCGCCAGATCGAAACCTGCTCATGATCTCCCGCCTCTTCTCGATCCTCCTCGCCTCCGCAAGCGCGCTCAGCGCCGCGGAAAAGCCCAACATCCTCATGATCGCCGTCGATGACCTGCGGCCGCAGCTCCACTGCTACGGTGTCGAGCACGTCGTCTCGCCGAACATCGACCGTCTCGCCGCCGGCAGTCTGCTGTTTGAACGCGCCTACTGCATGGTGCCGACCTGCGGCGCTTCGCGCGCCAGTTTGATGACCAGCATCCGGCCCGCGCCGAAACGCTTCGTCACGCACCTGGCCTATGCGGAAAAGGAAGCACCCGGCATGATCACGCTCAACACGCACCTCAGACAAAACGGTTATCACACCATTTCCAACGGCAAAATTTTTCATCATCCTGAAGACAGCGCCGAAGGCTGGAGCGAGCCCGCCTGGCGGCCCGGCCAACCCGCAAAGGGTGCAGCGCCAGCTCCGAAGCAGCCGGCAGCCAAGAAAAAAAGCGGCGGCAGCAAGGCCAAGGACTCTGGAAAAGCCGCTGCCAAGAGTGGGGAATCCCGCGGCCGTCCTTACGGCGTCTCCGACCTCAGCGACGATGAGCTCAGTGACGGTCAGGTCGCGTTGAAAACCATCGATGATCTGCGCCGGATGAAGGAAAGCGGCCAGCCGTTTTTCCTCGCTGCCGGTTTCTTCAAGCCCCACCTGCCCTTCATCTGCCCGCAAAAATACTGGGACTTGTATCCCGAGGGCAGCCTCAAACTGCCCGCCAACTACCATGCGCCTGAGGATGCTCCTGCGATCTCCATCCACAACTCAGGCGAGTTGCGCTCTTACTCCGGCGTGCCCAAAACCGGCCGCCTGCCGGAAGCCATGGCGCTCGACATGATTCGCGGCTATCACGCCTGTGTCAGCTTCACCGACGCACAAATCGGCCGCATCCTCGATGAACTGGAGCGCCTCGATCTCGCCGAAAACACCATCGTGATTCTCTGGAGCGACCACGGCTGGAACCTGGCGGAGCACACGCTCTGGTGCAAACACAGTTGCTACGAGACCTCCTTGCGCGTGCCGCTGCTGCTGCGCGTGCCCGGGCAATCCAGCGGCACTCGCACACGCGCGCTCACCGAACTGATCGACATCTACCCCAGCCTTTGCGAGCTGACCGGACTTCCAGTTCCGTCACACGTCCAGGGCCGCAGTTTCATGCCCCTGCTCAAGGATCCCGATCAAGCGTGGAAGACCGAAGCCATCAGCCGTTTTGGCGAGGGCGACACGCTGCGCACGGACACCCACCGTTTCACCGAATACACCGTCAAAAACGAGCCCGTCGCGCGCATGCTTTACGATCACGACCGCGATCCTGGGGAAAACTTCAACATCAGCGAGCAAACCGCGAATGCCGGCGCCGTCGCCGGCCTGGCCACCCGTCTGCGCGCGGGCAAAGGCAAGGACGGAGACCTGCCCCCGCCGGACGAGCGCTGATCGAATCCAACGCCGGCGTCACAGCAGCCGGTCCTTCAACGCCCGCGCCACCGCGGCGGCGCGGCTGTGCACGCCCAGCTTGGCGAAGAGGTTCTTGGTGTGCGTGCCTGTGGTGTGAATGCTGACGCCGAGGCGGTCGGCGATTTCCTTTGCCGTCAGCCCCTCCACCATCAGCCCCAGCAGCTCCTTCTCGCGCGGCGAAAGCGCCACCGGCACCGCCGCCGGCTGGGTCAGCCGCGCCAGCATGCGCACGACGCTGGCAGCGACCTTGGGCGACATCGGCGAGCCGCCCTGATGCGCTTCAACAATCGCTTCGACCACCTCCGTGGCACGCGCGGTCTTCAACAGGTAGCCGCAAGCGCCAGCGCTGATCGCCTGGCTGATTTTGCCCTCGTCCTCAAACACCGTCAAAATCACAATCCGGCACTCCGGCGCCACGCGATGCACGTCCGCAATCAATTCCAACCCGCCGCGCCCCGGCAGCCCGACATCGAGCAGCATCACTTCGGGAAGCTCGCCAGCGGAAACGGCATGCAACACCGACAGCATGGCCTCGCCATTGGCAAAGCCACGAGCCGACTCGAAACCTCGCGCGGTTGTGCAAAGCCTCTCCAATGAGCGGCGAAAAGTGTCGTGATCTTCAACGATCCAAACGCGAACAAGCGATTCAGCGGTCATGCGGAGTGGGTGGAAAGGGAAACGGAGCGTGCCTGCCAGTGTTTGCCGGCGGGAACCGCCAAATGAATCGTCGTGCCCAAACCCGGCTGGCTGCGCAGATCCAAGCTGGCTTTCAAAGCCGCCGCCCGCGCGCGCAGGTTGTCCAGGCCGTGTCCTGCGGCCGTTTTGCCCGGATCGAAGCCCGCGCCATCATCCTTGATGGTGAAGCTCAACCCCTTCGGCGTGGGACTGAGATGAAAACTGACTCGGCTGGCTCGCGCGTGCCGGGCAATGTTGTATAGTACCTCTTTGCAAAACAGGTAGATCTCGCGAATCGACTCCACATCCGGTTCCAGCGGCAGCGGGGCGGTTGGCAGCGCGAGGTCCAGTTCATGACCGCGCAGCAGGCGCTCGCTGAGGCCCTCGAGCACGGTGAGCCAGTCTTCCGGGCCGTTTTCCGGCTGCGCCTGGATCAGGCGCACCATGTCGCGCATGGAGTCCGCGCTCTCCATGGCCACGCGCTCGATGTCGGCGAGATCGGTGCGCAAAGATTCGAGCGTGGCGTCCGGTTGCGCCGCCATCGAGCAGATCAAGGTGATGCTGCCCAAGTTGGAGCCAATTTCATCGTGCAAGTCCCGCGCCAGCTTCTGGCGCAGGCGTTCTGCATCGCGACGGCGCTGCTGCCGCAACCGCCAATACAAACCCAGGGACAAGCCACTGATGCCAGCCGCGAAAAAACTGCCGCCCTGAATGAGGCGCGCCTCTGTGCGCTGCAGCAAGGCGGCGCGCCGCCGGCTGAGCGCGTCACGTTCCGCGCTGAGCGTCTGGTGGAGCTCCAACTGCGCCAGCCACTCCGGCAGCTCCAGCAAACGCCCGTTGCCAGTGCGGCCATCAGCAAGCGCCTCCAAACTCCAGCCTTCCGCTGCCGCCTCCTGCGCAGGCAGTTCGTCGCTGGCCGTGAAACGGCCTTTTGCCGCCATGTTTTGCCCCCGGTGATACACTTGGAACTCAGCCAGCGCGAACACGTAGTCGCTGCGGCGATACCAAAGCTGGGTGGCGGTCAGGCGCACAAAACGCGCGCGGAGCTGCCGTCCGGAAACACAAACCACATTCATGCCCTGCGGCACGGTGGAGCGATCATTGACGGCGATTAATTCGACCGCATCACTGAAATCTGCCTGCGTCGCACACTCGACTCGATAACGCAGCGGAAAGCCATAGTCGAACCACAGCGGCACCTCCGGCCGCCGCACGGGAACCAGGCGGACTTCATCCAGCGGCACCGCCTCCGGCAATTCCAGCATGATCCACTTCTCCGTGTCCTCCATCGCTGCCACCGCGCCGTGAAATCCGGGCGAGCCTCCTGTTTCCGGAGCGGTCGGCAATCCAAGCGGCGTCGTCATGTCCGTCAAGTTGGCGCGCGTCCAAGCGCGCGGCGCGTTGCGGCTGCTGGAGCTGTTGACCCTGGCATCAAGCGCCAGATTGCGATTGCCCGAGAACAGCACCATTTCCGCCAGCGCCAGCACCTCCGGCCCGTCCGTGGTCCACGGCTCGGTGGCAGTCAGCCGCACACGCTTGACGAGGCGGGGCTCAAAGCGGGTGGTCACAGGATAACAGCCCGGATTGGGAAAATCCGCCTGCGTGTGATCCCGCAGCAGGTGTGCCCGGTCACGCTCATCAAAGAGCTCCAATTTGAAGCGCACCGGGAAGCCGTAACCCGCAACGATGGCACTGGCCCCCTTGGCCAACGGCGGCAGCAAAGCAACACTATCGGCCATCTCCGCCTCCGGCAGTTCCAATTCCAGCCAGCGCACATCCTCCTCTGTGGTGTAGCCGGTCTTCAACCCGACGCGAATGCTGCTGTTCACCAGCGCTGGCTCCGCCAGTTGCTGCAACTGCGCCTCCACCTCGCCCAGGCGTGCATCCAACTGGTGAAATTCGCCCCACGACCAAAAGCCGAGCCGCTCCGCCCAGGAGCTTGAAGGCTCCCCAGCCATCGCAACGGCAGCAAGTACGAGCAGAACGGTCATCGGAAACCCAAGATACCGGAAGCGCCCAGTTTGGCGAATCCCATGTTTTAGGGAGGTGCATCGCGAGAGCATCCAGCCTCCCAAAACACGCTCCATCATATGCCAAATTGACTCTTATCAACCAGAAAAATCGGCCCTAATCAGAGTCATTTTTTCTCTATCTGAATCAGTATCCGTTCCTGAGTATCATCGTAACAGACTCAAAATAAGCTAATTACGATCATACGATGACGGTTGGCACGAGCCATGCACTTGAAAACAGGCGCAAGTCGGCCGGTCCACCGGCCATCTCGATTCACAACCCTAAAAAACCCCATCCAAGTCATGAAACTCGCACGCTACAACCCCTCCTCCCTCAACGCCCTCAGCCCTTTCGAAAGCTTCCTGCGTCCCGCGTTTGGCGGCTTCCCCGCCTTCGATGAGCTGCTCCAGTGGAGCGGTTTGTCCGGTCTCGGCGCCTCTGCCAGCCTCGCGGTGGACGTTTACGAAGACGATGGCAACTACTACGCCCGTTTCGAAGTGCCCGGCGTCAAGAAAGAGGACGTCAAAATTGAACTGAAGGACCGCTTCCTGACCGTCTCGGTCAGCCGCCAGCAAAAAGATGAGGACGAAGAGTCTGCCATCAAACTGAGCCGCTCGGTGAGTGTGGCTGACGGCATCGAAGTGGACCGCATCAACGCCAAGCTGGAAGACGGCTTGCTGACGGTGACTCTGCCCAAGCAGGAACAGCGCAAACCACGCGTCATCGAACTGAACTAACCATCAAACCCATTTACCCCCAACCCAACCTGAAACCCATGAATACCACCTGCTGCTCCACCAACGCCAAAGCTCCCAATGCCGATGTGCGCACCGTTCGCCGCCCGCGATACCAAATCGCGGGTGACGCCGGGTCCCACACCGTGCGCGTCGAGCTGCCCGGCGTTGCCAAGGAGGACGTGCGACTGAGCCTGGAGGACAGCGTGCTGACCATCCGCGCCACGCGCCGCGCCGCCGTCTCGGGCGATTGGAAGGCCCTGCATCGCGAGCTTTCCGACGCCGGTTATGAGTTGCGCCTGCGACTCGATGACCACCGCGTCGACGAAGCCCGCCTCAGTGCCAACCTTGAGCATGGCGTGCTCACCCTCACCTTGCCGGTGAAAGAAGCCGCCAAACCGCGCGAGATCGCCGTCCTCTGACGCTGGCAGCCAATCAAAAAACCACGGCCTCCGGGTCCGCCTGGAGGCCGTTTTTTATCCTCTCGACAGCCCCAGCCTCCCGGCCAACGATGCCGCGCATGAAACTCGCCACCTGGAACGTCAACGGCATCCGCGCCTCCCTCAACAAAGGCCTCAAGGACTACCTGCTGACCACCGACGCCGACTTCGTTTGCTTGCAGGAGACCAAAGCGCAGCCCGAGCAGGTCGACCTGTCCTTTCTCGAAGGCTGGCACATGGTGTGGAACTGGGCGGAGAAAAAAGGATACTCCGGCACCTGCGTGCTTTCACGCAAACCCATCACCCAATCGTCGCTCGGCCTGGGCATCAGCGACCATGACCGCGAGGGCCGCGTGATCACCCTCACCCTGCCCGACTTCCACCTCGTCAACGTTTACACCCCGAATTCCAAAGCCGAGCTGATCCGCCTGCCTTACCGCCTGGAGTGGGACGAGGCCTTCCGCCTCCACCTGAAGAAACTGGAGAAAACCAAGCCCGTGCTGGTCTGCGGCGACCTCAACTGCGCGCACCAGGAGATTGACCTGGCCAATCCCAAGTCCAACCGCAACAACCCCGGCTTCAGCGATGCCGAGCGCGCCAGCTTCACCAGGCATCTTGAGTCGGGTTTTCTCGATGTCTTCCGCGAGTTCGACCCCAGTCCGGGCCGCTACACCTGGTGGACCATGCGCACCGGCGGCAGCGCGCGCGAAAAGAACATCGGTTGGCGGCTCGACTACTGGCTGGCCTCTGCCACCCTGCGTTCCGCGCTGCAACATTGCGCCATCCGCGCCGACGTTTACGGCTCCGACCACTGCCCGGTCGAACTCGTCACGCACTGAGCCGCTGCGCCAGTTCCGCCAGCAGCCGCGCTGCCGCTTGCAACCGCCCGGCCTGGCTTGGCATCGGCGTGCCATTGAGCATGCAGGATACACGGCGGCCTTCCACGGCAAAGGTGCCGGCCATCAAGTCGGTGGAAAACCGGCCCAGCGCGTTGTCCGGCATGCCGGGGGCCGAGCCGCTGCGAAAGGCCGTCAAGGCCGCCCGCATCGGCTCGTCCAACACGCGCGGCACCGCTGCTGCCTCATCGGCGCTGACCCGGTGCAGCCGGTCAAACTCCGCGTCACCCGTCGCCACCGGTGGCAAGTCGCCGCCAAACGCCGCTTGCAGTTTCCCGGTCAGCGCGGGCTCAAGGCGCAGACGAAACGGCGCAGGAGCGGGCAGTTCCAGCGCCAGCACCGTGAAGTGACTGCGGTTTCGCGGATTGCGCCGCACCGTGCGGCTCAGCACCAGCGCCGGAAAACCGTGCAACTCACCCGCCAGCACGACGCGCTGCGAGTAGGTGCCCATGACCGCGTCCGGGCCGCTTTCGATCTCGCCTTTGGGGATCACCGCCAGTCCCAGTTGCCCGCCCAGTTTTTTTCACATCCGCCGCACTGGCTTGGTAAAGCCAATACAGCACGCCGCCCATCACGAGCAGGATCAAAATGGCGGAAAGCGCTTCCATCGCAGCCTTGCCAAGCGAAGGCGATGCCTCGACGATTGTCAATCAAACTCATGAGGCGTGAATTGTTGCTCGCAGCCGCTGCCATCACCCTGGGCGGACTGGCCACCCTGGTCTGGCATCGCCTGCGTCATGTCGCGCCGCGTCTGCCGCGCAATCTGGCCGGCTTCATCCCGGAGGATTGCCAGCAAATCATCCTCGTGCTCACCCCCGAAGCCGCCTCCCGCGAGGCCCGGCTCTGGCTGCTGGAACGTGGCGCGCTTGGCTGGAAAACCCATGCTGGTCCGTTGCCGGCGACACTGGGTGGCAGTGGCCTCGGTTGGGGCGCGGGCGAGCATCATTGTCCGCCGCCGCCCGGATTTCCGGTGAAGCTGGAGGGCGACCGCCGCAGTCCCGCAGGCGTTTTTCGTATCCCCTTCGCCTTTGGCCTCCCGCCCGCAGAAGAGGCCGGTCACCTGCGCCTGCCCTACACACACCTGACCACGCACACCATCGGCGTCGATGACGTCAGTTCGCAGCATTACAATCGCGTCGTCGACGACCGCGAGGTGCTGCGCGACTGGACCGGCCACGAAGCCATGAGCCGCCACACCAAGCTCTACGAGTGGGGCGCCTTCATCGCCCACAACCCCGACTGTGTGCCCGGCCTCGGCTCCTGCATCTTTTTTCATCTCGTCCCGGACAACAACCGCCCCACCGCCGGCTGCACTGCCCTGAATGCGGCCGATTTGCAAACCCTGCTGCGCTGGCTCGACGCGGAAAAAAAACCGCTGCTGGTGCAGGGTCTCGAAAGTTGGTAAGCCGGCAGCGTTTTCTCCGTCTCCTTTTCCATGAAGCCTCTGTTCTTCCTGTTCCTTGCCACCGCTTTGAGCGCCAGCGACACCGTTCGTATTGAGCGTGACGTCGATTACCTTGGCCCAGAGCGCGCGGAAAAAGCCGACCTCTATCTGCCCGCCCAGGCGGCACCCGGCCAGACCTTTCCAGCCGTCGTCATCATTCACGGCGGTGGCTGGGCGGGCGGCGACAAAGGCGCCAAGCGCGAGATCAACATCGGCACCACCCTGGCGCTCAACGGTTACGTTGGCATGAGCATCAACTACCTGCTCGCCAACGAAGCACATCCCGGCCCAACCTGGCCCCAGAACCTGCACGACTGCAAAACCGCCGTGCGCTGGCTGCGCGCCAACGCGGAGCGTCTCAACCTCAATCCCGACCGCATCGGCGCCATCGGCGGCTCGGCCGGCGGCCATCTGACAGCCATGCTCGCCCTCACCGGCCCCGAACTCGACCCGCCCGGTGAAGGCGCCACCCGCATCCAGTGCGCGATCGACATGTATGGCCCGGTGCTCTGGTTTGAGCAGCGGGAGAACATCTCCATGTTCCGGAAAACCCGCGCCGAGGCTCCCGAGCTCTACAAACAGGCCGATCCGCGCACGCACATCGACAAAAACGACTCGCCGCTTCTCATCCTGCATGGCACAGCCGACAAAACCGTGCCCGTCGCCGATTCCGAAGCTCTCGCCGCCGCGCTGGAAAAAGCCGGGGTCGAACACCAGATCGAAATCATCCCCGACGCCCCGCACACCTTCCACCTCGAGCCCAAGCAGCGCGACCTGCGCCCGCTCGTGCTCGGCTTTTTCGACAAGCATCTCAAAAACTGAGCCGCCTACAGGCACGAAATCCGTCTTCCTACGGCTGCGGCAAACCGTGCATTCCGGCGAATATCCGCCGCCGCCGCGGCGTTATGCCCTTGATGTGCTTGAACTCCAAAAAAGCCGCCACCGCAGTACTCGCCGCGCTGCTGCCTGCCGTTTTGTCTGCCGCGCCGGATTACAATCGCGATGTGCGGCCCATCCTGTCTGAAAACTGCTTCTCCTGTCACGGCTTCGACGAAAAGGCGCGCAAGGCCGACCTCCGCCTCGACACCGCCGAAGGAGCCCTGACCGAGCGCGACGGTGTGTTTCCGATCCAGCCCGGCAAACCCGACCAAAGCGAAGTCTGGCGGCGCATCATCACCGACGACGCGGACGAACTGATGCCGCCGAAAAAGTCCCACCTCGCTCTCAAGCCTCTTGAGAAGGCCATCCTGCGCGAGTGGATCGAATCCGGCGCGGCCTACGCTGGTCACTGGGCCTTCATTCCGCCAAAGAAAGCGCCGGTGCCGCAAGGCGCGCATCCAGTCGATCACTTCGTGCAAACCGGGCTTGCGAAAGCGGGCTTGAAACCCGCCATCGAGGCCGGCCCGCGCACGTTGTTGCGCCGCCTCAGCCTTGACCTCACCGGCCTGCCGCCGTCCACCGCGGAAGTGGAGGCATTTGCCGAAGAATCCGGTCGCGATGCGCAATCCGCCCGCCGCAACGCCGTTGACCGCCTTTTGCAAAGCCCGCACTTCGGCGAGCGCCTGGCCTTGGAGTGGCTCGACGCTGCACGCTACGCTGACACCAACGGCTTCTCGATCGACGGCGGCCGCCACATGTGGCTCTGGCGCGACTGGGTGATCGACGCCTTCAACCGCAACAAGCCCTATGACGAGTTCCTGGTCGAGCAGATCGCCGGTGACCTGCTGCCGGACGCGACGGACGCGCAAAAAATCGCCTCCGGTTTTCAACGCAACAACATGGTCACCCACGAAGGCGGCACCATCCCGGAGGAAAACCTGGCCAACTACAACGCCGACCGCATCAAGACCCTCGGGGAAGCGGTGCTCGGCCTCACGCTCGCCTGCGCGCAGTGCCACGACCACAAATACGACCCCATCACCCAGGCCGACTACTACTCGCTCTTCGCCTACTTCAACACTTTGACCGACGTTGGCCTGGACGGCAATGCGGGCGTCAATCCCAAGCCGTTCATGGAGGCAACAACCGTGCTGCAAACCGGCGAGGAGCCGGCGCTGCGAAAACGCATCACCCAAGTGCAAGCGCGTTTGGCCGCGCCGCCCGAACCGCAAATCACATCCTGGATCAAACAGCAGCAGGCTCGGCTTGCGCAACGCGGCAAAAATCTCACCCTCCACCCAGTCAAGGTGGTCAAAATCAGCACCCCCAACCGCGGCGCCGGTTACGAGGTGGAGGCGGAGCGCTTCGTGCGCATCACCCAGCCCAACGGCATGGCCGCCTATGACATCCTGGCCGAATTGCCGCCACTGCCACAACCCGTCACCGGATTGCGCATCGTTTTCCATCCATCAGCCGACGCGCCCGGCAACGGCCTCGGCCACGGTCCCATGGCCGGCCGTCCTGGCCGCAAGGCCGGTGCCGCTCCAGAGAAAGGCAGCTTCGTGCTCACCGCCTTCTCCGCCAGTGCTGGCGCGGTGCCGGCGGATCAGGTGGACCTGTTCAAACTGCAGAGCGTGCAGCGTGTGACTGCCAGCGCCTGGCAGCCGGACAAGCGTCCCGAAGGCTGCCTGGACATGCGCAACGACAGCGGCTGGTCGCCCCCGCTGGAAACCGGCGGTCCCGCGCATCTGACCGTCACTTTCGCCGAACCCCTCGACGCCCGCGCAAATCCCCATTTGACGACGCAGTTGAACTTCGGCGCCGGTAGCAACCTCATCGCCGCCCGCATTGAAATCCAAGCCATGACCGGCCAGGACGACGGCAGCGACCTCGAGCCGGAGGTGATCGCCGCGCTCGCCAAACCGGAGGACCAGCGCGATGCCGCCGCCCAAGCCGCGATCCGCGATGCCTTCGCCCGGCTCTCGCCGCAGGCAGCGCCGCTGCGCATCGAACTGGCCAACCTTCAGGAGCGCCTCGCCGTCGTCACCCAGCCCTTCACCACCATGGTGATGAATGTCGCGGAAACACCGCGCGAGACTTTCATCTTCAACCGCGGCGACTACGCCCAGCCCACGGTCAAAGTCTCCATGCGCACGCCTGGTTTCCTGCCAAAGGACAACGCGCCGCAGGACAGCCGCCTGGCATTGGCGCGCTGGATCACCCGCGCCGATCACCCGCTCACCGCGCGCGTTTACGTCAACCGCGTCTGGCAGATGCTTTTCGGCGAGGGCATCGTGCGCACGCCGGCAGACTTCGGCGCGCAGGGCGAGTGGCCGACGCACCCGGAATTGCTCGACTGGCTGGCGGTCGATTTTGTCGAGAGCGGCTGGGACATCAAAGCGCTCATCAAACGGATCGTGCTCTCCCAAACCTACCGCCAGGACTCCGCCACCTCGCTGGAGTTGATGGAGAAAGATCCCTCCAACCGCCTGCTCGCGCGCGGCCCGCGCCATCGTTTGCCCGCGGAGTTGATTCGCGACGCCGCTCTAAAAACCTCCGGCCTGCTGGTGCCGCGGCTCGGCGGCCCGAGCGTGAACCCTTACACGCCGGGCGATCTCTGGCGCGAGATCAGCCATTACGGCAGCACGCCTGCCACCTCGCAGACCTTTGTTCAGGATCACGGCGAAAAACTCTACCGCCGCTCGCTCTACACCTATTGGAAACGCACCGCGCCGCCGCCCAACATGGCCGCCTTCGACGCGCCGAACCGCGAGACCTGCGTCGTCTCCCGCCCGATCACCAACACGCCGCTGCAGGCGCTGGTGCTGCTCAACGACACCCAGTTCGTCGAGGCCGCCCGCGTGTTCGCCCAGCGCGTTCTGGCACAGGAAGCGGCAGATGATCCTGAACGCCTGCGCTGGGCGGTGCAGGAGGCTCTGTCGCGCCCGCCCACGGCCGATGAGCAACGCGTTTTACTCGCCGCGCTTGCCCGTGAACGGCAGCGTTATCAAGCCGACGAACAAGCCGCGCGTTCCTTGCTCCACGTCGGCGAATCCCCCGCTTCGCGCACGCTGCCAATAGCCGAACTCGCCGCCTGGACCCAGATCGCCACCACCCTGTTCAATCTCAGCGAGATGGTGACGAAGAACTGACCACGTCTTTCAGACAGGATGAACAGGATTTCTTTCGATTCACAAGATTCGCTTTCAACTTCGCCAGCCTTCCTCCTTCCTTCCCCGCTGCCCAAAAAAATCCCGTTAATCCTCCCCCAATCCCGTTAATCCTCCCCCAATCCTGTTAATCCTGTCCCAAAAAAGTCATGCCCCTCACCCGCCGCCAACTTCTCGCCGACAGCTCCCGTGGCATCGGCTCGCTTGCGCTTGGTTCGCTGCTGTATCCGGAACTGGCCCGCGCCAGAGGCGGCGCGACCGGGCTGCCGCATTTTCCGCCGCGCGCCAAACGCGTCATCTGCCTGTTTCAATCCGGCGGCATGTCGCACGTCGATTTGTTTGAGGACAAACCCGCGCTGTACAAGCATGCCGGCGAGGAAATCCCGCCTTCGGTGAAGGGCACTCAACGGCTCACCGGCATGACCTCCGGCCAGAGCAGCTATCCGGTGGTGCCGCCGCTGCAAGCCGGCCGCCGCTGCGGCCAGGGCGGCGTGTTCGTCAGCGACCTGCTGCCGCATCTGCAGGGCGTGGCCGACGAGCTGACCGTCTTCAAAACGGTGCATACCGAGGCCATCAACCACGACCCGGCGGTGACCTTCATGAACACCGGCAACCAACTCCCCGGCTACGCCAGCATGGGCGCCTGGGTCAGCTACGGACTCGGCAGCGACAACGAAAACCTGCCGGCCTTCATTGCCATGACCTCGCAAGGCTCCGGCAAAAACCCCGGACAGCCCATCTTTTCCCGTCTCTGGGGCAGCGGCTTTTTGCCCTCGTCGCATCAAGGCGTCGGCCTGCGTCCCGGCGCCAATCCGGTGCTGTACTTGAACAACCCGCCCGGCACCAGCCGCGAACAGCGCCGCGCCTTGCTCGATGACCTCTCCGTGCTCAATCAGCAGAGCTACGACGCGCTCGGTGACCCGGAAATCCTCACCCGCGTGCAGGCCTACGAGATGGCCTTCCGCATGCAGATGTCGGTGCCGGAGTTGACCGACATCAGCACCGAGTCCACCGCCACCGTCGAGAGCTACGGCCCCGACGCGCGCCGCCCCGGCAGCTTTGCCGCCAACTGCCTGCTCGCCCGCCGCCTCGTTGAACGCGGCGTGCGCTTCGTGCAGCTTTACCATCGCGGCTGGGACCAGCACATCGCGCTCGCACGCCAACTGCCCAATCAATGCCGGGACATCGACCAGCCCGCCGCCGCTCTTTTGAAGGACCTGCGCCAGCGCGGTCTGCTGGAGGACACGCTCGTGCTGTGCATGACCGAATTCGGCCGCACCACCTTCAGCCAGGGCAAGCTCGGCGATCCCAGCGCTGGCCGCGACCACCACGGCCGCTGCTTCACCATGTGGATGGCCGGCGCCGGATTGAAACACGGCATGGAATACGGCCAGACCGACGAGTTCTGCTACAACATCGCCGAGAATCCGGTGCATCTGCGCGACTACCACGCCACGCTGATGCACCTGCTCGGCATCGATCACGAGCGCTTCACGCATCGCTGGCGCGGCCTGCATGTGCGCCTCACCGGCGTCGAGGAGGCGCACGTGGTCAAAGCCGTGCTTGCTTGAGAGCGCGCCGGTCAGCGCTTCAACGCGAGCCGCTCACTCGGCCTTCGCGCCGTTCTCTTTCGGAATGATGCGCGTGACGACTGCGCGATTGGCAGGCAGGTAATCACCGGCAAACCGCTGCACCTCCTCCAGCTTGATGGCCTGGAAGTCGCTCAACAAAGCGCGCGCCCAGTCGAGGCGCTCGGGATGCTCGTGGCAGTTGCGCAGCACATTTTGCGACCAGTAGCGGTTGTCCCGGCGCATCTGCTCCAACTGCGAAAGCAGCGGCAGCACGGCGCGATCGAATTCGTCCGCGCTGATCGGTCCCGCGGCGACCTGGCCGCCGATCTCAGTGACAATGTCCCCGATCGCTTCAAGCTGCTCCGGCTTCACCTCGATCATCGCGGTCATGTAACCGTAGTCCTTGAAGGTGTCGTTGGCGACGTGGTAGCAGGCGGGGCTGTAGGTTTCGCCGAGTTCCTCGCGCACCTTGAGGCGGAGACGGTCATCGAGCACGGCGGCCAGCACACTGAGGCGGCGGGTGCGCTGGATGTCGCTCATGTCCTCGGTCGGCCAGTAGATGGCAGCGATGGCCTTGGGGATCTCGGTGGTAAACGCAAACTCCTCGGTCACTGGCGGCACAGGAAACGCCATGCGACGCGCCTCGGTATAAGGCGGTTTGCTCGCAGCGCGCGCGGGCAGCGCGCCGAGGGTTTTGGCCACCGCCTCCAACGCGGCTTCGGGCTCGACATCGCCGACGAAAGACACCTCCAGAAAGCTGCCGGCCAGTTCCGGCGCGAGCCATTCACGCATCTCGGCCAGCGAGCGTTCTTCCATTTGCGTCTTCTCTGGGAAACCGAAACGCGGATCGCCGCCGTGCAGGAAGCTGACAACACGGTCGCTCATGATGCCCTCAGCCGTGTGCCGCAGTTGCACATACATCGACTCCAAGTTTTTGCGAAACTGCTCCTGCGCCTCCTCGCGATAGCCCGGCGCGGTCAGATATGCGGTCAGCAGTTGCAACTGCGCCAGCAAGTCGTCCGGCGTGGTGCGGCCGGCGAGCAGGAAGGCCTCGTCACCCACGGAGAAATCAGCGGCCACGGTTTTGCCGGCGAAGAGTCGCCGCAGGCTGTCCACATCGTGCGCCACCAGGCCGCCGAGGTTGAACACGCTTTGCGTGAAGGGAATGAGGCCGGGCTTGTCTTTCGGCGCGCTGAGCTTGCCGCCGCCAAAGCTGACGACGACGCGGATCGTGCCCTTCTCAAACGGCGTCGGCTTGATGCTGACACGCACCTGATTTTCGAACGCGGCTTGCGTGATCTCCAAGTCCTCGTGCACCTTGCGCTCGACGATTTTGCCGGCCGGCCCAAAGTCCGTGTAGGCGAAGACACCGGCTTCCTCCTCGGCCGGCGCCTGCACCGGCACCTCGCGGCTCGCCTTGTAAGCAGCGATGATTTGCTCCGCCGCGTCGCCTTCGAGCTGCAGCTTGCCGCCAACAAAGATCTGCACGTCTTCACTGCTCCAATCCGCCTTGAGCGCGGCATGCGCGTCCTCCGCGGTGATGGTCGCCAGCTCAGCGCTGACACGCTCGAGATCAGCGGCAGGATGAGTGAAAACCTTGTGTGCGGAGAGTTGTTTGACGAGACCGTCGGAGAGATCGCGCGAACGCCGGCTGGCGGCCTGATCCGCGCGCAGCTTCAACTGCTGGCGCAGGGTGGCGGTGGCCTCCCCAAACTCGGCCTGGGTGAAGCCATGCTCCAAGGCACGGCGCAATTCGCGCTCGGCCAGGCTCAACGCGGCCTGCCACTGGTCCGGCTGGCAGGAGGCGGAAATGCCGCTGTTGTAAACGAAATCGAGGTACTCGTAGCTGTAAGCCTGCGCTGAAAGGATGGGCGAGTCCTTTTCTTTGGCGAGTTTGGACAGGCGCTGGTTGATGATCGAGTCAGCCAGGCCGCGAACCAGCTTGGCGCGACGCTCGGCGGCGGTGTCGGGTTTGGCCTGGATCTGCCGCACCACTTCCATCGAGAGATCGACCGCCTTGGCTTCCATCTCGGTGTGCAGTTTGGCCATGAGACCGCTGCCCGGCTCGATGACCCCGAGGTTCGGGTTCGCGGCGTCTTCACGGCGCGGTCTGGCGTCTTTGAAATACTGCTCGATGAGACGGGCGACCTGCGCGGTGTCCGGGAAGTCGCCGACAGCCACGATGCAAGCACGCTTTGGTGTGTACCAGGTCTCGTAGAAATCCACAAAGCGTTCACGGCTCATGCTTTTGATGGTCTCCTCCTGGCCGATGGGCAGACGATCCGGCAAGATCGATTTGGGCAGCGCGAATTTGTAGCCAGCGACCATGGTGCGGTAGTCGATCGAATCGCGGCTGAGCTTTTCACTGAGGATGATGCCGCGCTCGCGGTCGATCTCGGCGCCTTTGAGGTCCATGCCGTCGAGGTAGTCGCGGAACAGCTTCATCGCATCGACGAGCAACGGCTCCTCCACGCGCGGCAGTTCCAGCTTGTACACCGTTTCTTCGAAGGAGGTGTGCGCGTTGGTGTCGGCGCCGAAGGCCATGCCCAGGCGCTGGAAGTACTCCACCATCTCACCGGAGGGAAAGTTTTTCGAGCCATTGAAGGCCATGTGCTCCAGAAAGTGGGCCATGCCTTGCTGATCGTCCTGCTCCATCAGCGAACCGGCATCCATGTAGAGGCGCAGGCTGGCGCGGCCGGGCGGCTCCTGATTCGGCAGGATGACGTAGCGCACACCGTTTTCGAGCACGCCGAACTTGGCGGCGGGATCCGGTTTGAGGTCGCAGCCGTCCTGCGGCCAGTGAGCAGCGGCGGCGAAAGAGGCGAACAGACTGAGGGCAAGGAGGGTGCGCATGGCTTGGGTGGAAGGGATTTGGAGGAAAACCGCAGAGAGGAAACGCCGCCGCGTGCGGATTTCACATGGTATAAGAGCCGTCGCCGAGCAAATTGTCCGGATCCGGCTCGATCAGGCCCAGGCTGACGAAGAACTCGTCCATGGCCAGCAGCGTCGCTTCGTAGCGCTCAAACGACACGTTGAAATTGAAGAAGCCGTGGCCCGCAGCCTCAAACTCGATCAGGCGGCAGATGTTTTTTTTGCGCGACGCCTTGCGCGCGTAGTCATGCGAACCGCTGAAGGGAATGACACGATCCGCCGTGCCGTGCATGATCAGCGTCGGCGGCAGTTGCTTGCGCACGGCGCGCACGAGGTTGTGCTTTTTGGCGGTGGCGGCGTCGGGAAAACGGTCGAGCCCGAAGCCGCGTTTCGAGGTGTCGAGCACGGGATTGAAGAACACCATCGCGTTCGGCTGCGAATGGACCTCCGGCAGCATTTCGCCGCGCTTGAGCGGTTTCGCCAGCAAAGTGGAGGCGGCCAGCGCGTGCGCGCCCCCGGAGCCGCCAATGCCCACGATTTGGTTGGGGTTGAGATGGAGCTCCTCAGCGTTCATCCGCAACCAGCGCAGGGCGTCCGCCGCATCCTCGATGGCCTCCAGCGGCCCGGTACCGTGCTTGTTGTGAACGCGATAGTCAAAGGCCACCGCCAACATGCCTCGCGAAGCGAAGTACACCGAATGCGGCGCGAACTGGCTGACTTGGCCGTGATCCCAACCACTGCTGAAGAAAAAGGCGGCCACGGGCAGTGGCAGTGTCCGGCGCTTTTCCGGTGGCGGCGCCCAGAACCAGGCGTTCAGGTTGACGCCGCCAACGGTCTTGTATGTTTCCTCCCTGGCCAGCTTCAACAACTCCCGATTCCGGTCAATCGGCGGTGTTCGAGCTGGCTGTTCGGGGGTGTCTTCCATCGGAATTTTTGCAGCCTTCCATAGTTGCGAAAAGGGCGGGGGCGGCAAATACTTTTACAAGCCACCTCCAGCGTCGCCCGCCAGCACGCCGGGCCTCCTCCTGCCATGCGCTCCTCACTTGCCCTTTCGCTCGCCTTGCTGGCGGCGCTGCTTCCTGTCCCCGCTCCCGCCGCGGAAGATCCGGCGCTGCGAGCCGAACTGGAGCGCGTCTATCACACCTGGCGCGGTGCCATGATCAACCGCGACGCGATCGCCTGGAAACAATCGACCTCCCGCTACCGCCAGGTGCACACCCACAACATGATCGTCAGCCAGCGCCAGCCGTACCCCGACGCGGTGTTCGCGGTGCCGATGCAGCCGCCGGACATCTCCCGCCTCCGCCTGCTCGACGCCCGCGCGGTGGGGGACACCGCTCAGCTTGTGTTTTTCGGCCGCATTGACCTCGGCCTGGAGGTCGATGGCGAGATCCCCGACAACATTTTTGTTCTGCGCTACATCAAGGACCCCGAAGGCTGGCGCTTCGACACCAGCCGCCTCGTCAACCTCGCCGGTGTGCCGGATCTGCGCGCCAAATTGCAGCAGGGCGGGCAGCCGGACTTTCTGGACGAGCCCGAGTTCACTCCGCCGGGCAAAGCGCCGCCGGTGCCGCCCATCTGCAAGTCGCCGCAGTACATGGCCGCGTTTCAAATCGAGTCGGTTGGTTACGAAACCCAGGTGCGCATCAACGGCTTCGATTACCCGCCCGTGCGCGATGTCGGCATCAACCAGCTCGTCATCGGCGGCCTGAACCGGGACGAAAACGCACTCGAAATGACCATCAAACCGACCGAATTGCCTCCCGGCGAGGAGCGCAGCCTGGAGATCAGTGTGATGATCATGCAAGGCGATCCCACGTTGCCGCCAAAGCCGGTGTATCGCTGGCGCACCACCGAGGCCAGCCCGCCTCCCTTCCGCCGCGACTCCATCTGGGTCAACCGCAGCACCCTGGAACGCTGAACGCCGTCGTGCCTTCGCATCGCCTGAGCCTCTCCACCTACTGGGACGCCCACCGCCACAGTGACGGCCTCGTGCTCGCGCGCCAAGTGCGTGACATGGGTTTCCCTGAGCTCGAAATCAGCCACAAAACACCCGCGACCCTGCTGCCGGGCCTGCTGCAAGCAGTGAAAAAAAAAGTGGTTCGAGTGAGCAGCCTGCACGCGCCCTGCCCCGCGCCGGAGGAGCTGCAACGGGACGCGCCAGACGCTTGCGAGTTCACTGCTGACGACGAAACGCTGCGCCAGCGGGCCTTGTCATTGACCGTCGCCACCCTCGAAATGGCGGCGCGTTTCGGGACGGACCGCGTGGTGCTGCGCGCCGGCAGCGCCCTCGAGACTAAAACCACCGAACAACTGGAGCGCATGGCCTTTGCCGGCAAGCTGCACAGCCGCGAGTATGTGCGCGAGAAATTGCGCCTTGTGGAGGCGCGGGAGAAGGCCGGCACCGCTGTCGCCGGGCGGCTGCGTGACGCTCTGGAGACCCTGCTGCCGCATTGCGAAAAACACGGCGTCCGGCTGGCGCTCGAAACCCGCCCGCACTACGAGCAGATTCCCAACGCCTCCGAGTTTCAAACGCTGATTCATGAGTACGCAGCCTGCCCGTGGGTCGGTTTTTGGCATGACTTCGGTCACGTCCAGCGTCAGGCCAATCTCGGTTTTCTCGATCACGCCGAGCTGCTGGAACTGCTCGCACCGCGCCTGCTCGGCTGCCACGTCCACGATGTGGAGTGGCCGGCGCGCGATCACCAACTGCCGTTCCGCCATGGCGGCGTGGATTTCGATCAGCTATTGCCGCTGCTGCCGGAGGGCATTCCACTGGTCTGGGAACTGAGCCCCAAGCAGAAGCGCCTCGAAATCATCGCCGCGCGCGAAGCCTGGGAAAAGCGCTACAGTGCTTGACAGCCACGTCCCTTTCCGGGCAACTTAGCAGGCATGTTGCGGCAGTTTGCGCTTCCCTTCGTTTGCCTCGCGTTCGGCGGCGCGGCCGGATTTTTCACTGGCCGGAACTGGGATGACGAAACAACCCGTCCGAAGCCAGTCATGGACGCTGCCAAATCCTTGGCTTCCCCCGCTCAGCAAGTCAACAGCACGAACATCCGGCAGGCGGGCCTCAGCGGTGCTCTGACAAATTCGCTCGACGAGCTGGTCAAAGACTACGATCCCAAAGACGCCGAGCGTCTCGCCGGGACGCTCAGCATCGCGCAAATCCAGCAAGCCTTGCAGCACTTGGCGCTGAGGCCGGGCTCCGAAGGCTCGGCGTTGCGCGCCCAGCTTTACCGCGCCTGGGCCGCCAAAGATCCTGAAGCCGCCTGGAAGCACGCCATGACAATCAGCGACACTCAAGCTCGGAGGACGGCCTTGAATGCGGTCGCCACCGAACTGAGCAAGACCCGTCCGGAAGCCGCGATCGATCTGGCGATGTCGCTCGGCATGGGCAGCAGCCGCTCGCACGTGCTGGATGGCGTGTGGAGCGAGTGGGCGAAACGGGATTTGCGGGCCGCGGTCGGCTACCTCAAAGAGCATCCTGATTTGCCCATCACGCCTTACTTCATGGGAGCGCTCGCCCAATCCGCGCGTGACAACCCGCAACTGGCGTTGGAGCAAGCCCTCAGCATTCCCAACGCCAACGCGCGCGAAAACGCGGTGTCCCAAGTCGTGCGGAGTTGGTTCGAACGCGACCCCGCCGCGGCCAAGGCCTGGGCCTTGTCACTCTCCGACCCGGCACTGCGCAACAAGGCGCTGCGGTCCTTGCTCGAAAACATGGCTCAAAATGACCCCACCCGGGCGCTGGCTGCGCTCGATGAGTTCGGCCTTTCCGCTGATCAGCGCCGCCAAGCACTGAGCAACATTTTTTATCAATGGGTGACGCAGGACCCTGCCGCCGCCTTTGACTACTTCATCAACACCCCTGACGCCAAAACCCAGGAGCAGCTCAAGTATGCCCTGTCGTCTTCGATGCGTTACCTCACCAGCGACGAGCAGAGCAGCCTGCTGGCCCGGCTGCCGGAGGGAAACCTCAAGCATGAGGTGATCAGCAACATGGCGAGCAACCATGTGTCCAACGGCCGTTACGCCGAGGCGGTGACCGCGCTCAACACCCTGCCGGACTCGACCAACCGCGACTCTGCCTTGCAGCGCCTTGGCAGCAGTTGGGCCAGGGACAATCCGCAGGCAGTCGCCGCATGGCTCAGCCATCAGCCCGACTCCACCGACCGCGACTTGGTGATCGCCGGATTTGCCCAGGAAGTGGTTCACTCCGATCCGCAAGCAGCCGTGCGCTGGGCCAATGCCATTCCGGACAAGACCATCCAGGAGGCCACATTCAAAAACATCGCCGTGCGCTGGCTGCAATTCAATTCACGAGCCGCCTCGTCCTGGCTGCGCACCCTCAACCTTTCCCAGAACGATGTGGATCAGATCGTCAAATATGCCGGGGAAGGCAGCAACACCACGTTCGGCTTCAATGTGAAGGCCCGGCGCTGACCGCGGGAGCGTCTTGACTTGCTTTCGCCCGGCCCGACGCCATGATGGGCTCATGAACAGTCCGCGCCTCAAAGCCCTGCTGCTGGCAGCGTGCAGTCTCCTTGCGCTGGCGGCCTGCTCCACCTCCGAGTTGCCGCAAGCGGTCGCCCCTCGCCCTCCGCGCGCTTTTTGGCATGGCGACGGCGTGCCCGGCAGCCCGCGCATCGTCATCGATCTCAGCGCCCAGCGCGCCCGCTACTACAAAGGCGGCGAACTGGTGGGCGAGACCCCCATTGCCACCGGCCGCAGCGGCTACAACACCCCCACCGGCAGCTTCCGCGTGACCGAGAAAGACTTGCATCACCGCTCGTCCTGGTATGGCGACTATGTTTACCCCGACGGCACGGTGGCCAAGGCGGAGGTCGATGTGCGCAAGGACTCGCGCCCGCCCGGCAGCCGCTACCTGGGCGCCAACATGCGCTACTTCATGCGCATCAACGGCCCCGTTGGCATGCACGAAGGCTACCTGCCCGGCTACCCCGCCTCCCATGGCTGCATCCGTTTGCCCACCCAGATGGCCGCGCATTTTTTCCGCGAAACGCCTTACGGCACGCCGGTGCGGGTCATCGGCCACGCTTCCAACGCGCCGACGGAAGCGCCCATTCAGGTCGGCCAGGATGTGCTCGGCATCACGTCGAATCACCCCGCCGTGGCGGCCCAACCCCGTGCACCGCGCGAAGAAGTGCGCAGAGCCCAGCCCGCGAATCAGAGCCAAAGCGAGCGCGCCGCCAAAAAACAAGCCAAAGCGCAGCCGGCGCCGCGCGGCCAGACCCAGTATCTTTATTACTGAGCCGCTCACACCAGCCGCACGTAACGACGGCCGGGCAGCGGCTTGAGCAGGCGCTTCATCTCCAGCCGCATCAAGGTGGCGGAGACCGTGGCAGGCGTCAGACCGGAGCGGGCGATAAGCTCATCAATGTGGCTGTCCTCCGTGCCGAGGGCCTCATAAAGAATTTTTTCGTCCAAACTCAGATCGGTGACAGGCGGCGGTGGTGTCTCGACTTTGGGAGCGGAAGGCGCGGTCGGAAACAGCGCCATCAAATCATCGAGGATGTCGCCGCCATCGACCACCAGCTTGGCGCCCTGCTGAATGAGGCGGTTGCAGCCGAGCGAGGTCGGTTTGTCAATCGGACCCGGCACCGCATACACCGTGCGACCGGTTTCAACGGCCTGCTGCGCGGTGATGAGCGAGCCGCTGCGCCCCGGCGCCTCGACGACGAGCAAGCCGCAGCTCCAGCCCGCGACGATGCGGTTGCGATAGGGAAAGGTTTGTTTGTCGGCGATGCGGTCCACCGGATATTCGCTGATGACGGCGCCGTTTTCAGCGATGCGCTCCGCCAGCGCCAGGTTCTCCGGCGGATACACCTTGCCGATGCCCGAGCCGATCACCGCGATGGTGCGTCCGCGCGCGGCGAGCGCGGCCTCATGCGCGGCGGTGTCGATGCCGCGGGCGAGGCCGCTGATGACGGTGTAGCCGGCGTAGGCGAGCTGGAAGCTGATTTTTTTGGTGGCGTTGAGGCCGTAATGCGTGGCCTGGCGGCTGCCGACGACACCGATGGCGTTGTGGTCGCGCTTGCTCAGGCTCCCCCAAACGTAGAGGAGAAACGGCGCGCTCGGCGCCTCGCGCAGCAGCTCAGGATACAGCTCGTGCTCCTCCGTCAGCAGGGTCAAACCAAGCTCATTGATCTTGCGCAGCTCGCCAGCAAGATCGACGCTGTTTTCCCAATCCGCGACGGCATCGGCCAGTTTGTTATCGATGCCCTGCACCGCGCTGAGCTGCGCCGGCTTGGCGCGCAGCACCGCCTCCGGCGTCCCGAAATGACTGACCAATTTGCGCAAACGAACCGGCCCGATGCTCGGGATCAAGTTGAGGGCGAGAAAAGCCTCGGTGCGGGTCATGGGGACGAAGTGTTATGTTTGAGGTGTTAGGTGTTAAGCGCTCGCAGCAGGGTTGGAGTGATTGCTCGTCTCGTCACACTTCACCCTTAAAACTTAAAACCGCGCCGGCTCGCGCAGGCGCGCCAGCGCAGCGCGCAGGTCGGCCTCGGTTATCTCATGACTGACGAAGGCGTCGCCCAGCGCTCGGAGCAGCACGAAGCGGATGCTGCCTTGGTCGTATTTTTTGTCGCTGCGGGCGATGTTGATGAGCGCGTCATCGGCGAAGCGCTGTTCATCCGGCAATACAAGCGGCAGCCCAAACGCCGCCAGCACCCGATTGAGCCGGCCGGCATCGGCGGCAGGCAGGCCGCCCTTTTGCACCGACAACCAAGCGGCCGCGCGCAGCCCTAGCGCAATCGCCTCGCCGTGCAGAAAGCTCCTGGCGCCGCCGTAACCCGCCGCCGCCTCAATGGCGTGGCCGAGGGTGTGGCCGAAGTTCAGCAGGGCGCGCGTGCCGATGGTCTCAAACTCGTCCGCCTCGACGACACGGGCTTTGATGGCGACGTTGCGCGCGATCAGCGCTGCCAAATCGCCGTCACCGGCGGCCGCGGCCTCGATCGACGGCAGCATGGCCGCATCGCGAATGGCGGCGTGCTTGATGATCTCCGCGAAACCTTCGTGGCGCACTTCCTCCGGCAGCGTGGCCAGCGTGGCGGTGTCGGCCAGTACGAGCGCGGGCTGGTGGAAAGCGCCGGCGAGGTTTTTTGCCTCCGGCAAGTTGACCCCGGTCTTGCCGCCGACCGAGCTGTCCACCATCGACAACAGCGTGGTGGGCATTTGCAGGTAAGGCACGCCGCGTTGATAAACGGCGGCGCAAAATCCCGCCAAGTCGCCAATGACGCCGCCGCCGAGCGCGACGACGAAGCTTTTGCGGTCGAGTCCGGCGCGCGCCATCGCGCTGAGCACGGTGCCGCTGACGGCCAGGGATTTCGAGGATTCGCCCGCGGGGACGGTCACCAATTCGCTGTCGATGCCAGCCGCGCGCAGACTTGCCTGGGCACGCTCGCCATAGAGCGGCGCGGTGTGGGCGTCGCACACAACAGCAGCGCGCTTTTTGCCGGCAAAACGTCCGGCGGCGCGGGTGCCGAGCTGGTCGAGCAATCCGGGACCAACGAGCACGTCGTAAGCGCGCGCGCCGAGATCGACATGGATGCGATGAGGCGGGGAGTCAGGCATGGAGCAAAGCGCGGATGGCCGCGGCCACCGAGTCTGGCGTTTGATCGGGCCGCAGGCAAATCGTTTGCAGGCTGGTCTCGCGGCGAAACCAGGTCATCTGGCGCTTGGCATAACGGCGCGTCGCCTGCTGAATGGCGGCGGCGGCTTCGTCCAGGGTCAGTTCGCCACTCAAGTGCGCGCGCAGCTCGCGCACGCCAATCGCCTTTTCCAGCGTCGCGGAAAGCGCGCCCGCGGCGGCCACTTCCTCCACCGCGCCGCCCGCCAGCATGGCCAGCACACGCGCGTTGATGCGCTCATGCAGCAGCGCGCGCTCCCAGGTCAGGCAAACGCCACGCACCGGTTCTGGCGGCTCCCTGCCCGCCGAGGTGCGCAGCTCGGACTGCGGCCGGCCGGTGAGCAAACAGATTTCCAAAGCCCGCTCGACGTAGCGCGGATTCTGCAACGGCACATTGGCCGGAGCGGCGGGATCAAGCGCGAGAAGCTCTGCCACCTTTTGCTCCAGGCTCAGCGTCGCAAAGCGGGCGCGCAGCGCGGGATCGGCGCCCGGCAGCGGATCCAGCCCGTGCGTGAGCGCCTTCACATACAAACCGGAGCCGCCCACCACGATCGGCACCGCTCCACGCGCGGCGATTTCATGCAGCACCGGCAGCGCGAGATCGCGGTAACGGCGCGCGTCGCAGGTGTCGCCGGGGTCAAGCGCATCGTAGAGATGATGCGGCGCCTGCGCGCGTTCATTGGACGTGGGTTTCGCCGTCAGGATGTCGAGCCCGCGGTAAAGCTGAAAGGCGTCGGCATTGACGATCTCCCCACCTGCCTGCAGCGCCAGGGCCAGCGCCACGGCGGACTTGCCGGAGGCGGTGGGGCCGGTGAGGTAAAGCGTGGCGGGTGGCGGCGTCATCATTTGACGCTGTCTGTTTTAAACCGAAATGAGCCAAAGCAAAGCCCGCCCCGCCTGAGGCGGAACGGGCTCTTCAAATCACTCACCGGCAAGGACGATCAATCCTCTTCGAGGTCGCCGAAATCGCGTTTGCCACCGCGCGAGAACCCGCGGTCACGATCTCCGAAGTCGCGTTTGCCCCCGCCGCCGCCACGACGCTCAGCGCCGCGACGGTCGCCATCGTCGCCATAGTCACGGCGCGGCGGCGGCCCGCCCCGGCGCTCGCCACCACCGCCACCATCGCGGCGCGGCGGCGGGCCACCAGCCGGACGCGGCGGGCGCTCCTCTTTGGGACGCGCCTCCACCACCTTGAGCGGACGGCCTCCAACGGCAGCGTTGTTGAGGCCCTCCATAGCGGCGCGCGCCTCGTTGTCGTTGGGCATGTCCACAAAACCAAAACCGCGGGAGCGGCCGGTTTCCCGATCTTTCACAACACGCGCGTGGGCCACGGTGCCGTAGGCGGCGAACTCGCTCTGCAGTTCTTCGTCTGTGAGCGTGTACGCCAGGTTGCTGACATAGAGGTTCATCTGGGTCTTGAGAGGGGGAGGGATGCTACTGAAGGGAGGGAACGCTGCTGAGGGCAATTTCGGCAGGGCTCCAAAATGGCACCAGCACAGGGTGCCAAGGCGCTAGAGTGTCTTTTTCGCCGGATTTGTCAATTCGCAGCGCGGGAGAATTGAGTCAGACGCTATTTCTGGTAAATCGGCAGGAAGTGATAATAGACCGAGAGGCTCAGCAGGGCCAGCGAGGTCGCATAAACGGCGCCGGCGCTTTTTTCGTTGCCGTTGCTGGGAAACCACGACCCGTCCGGCTTTTGCGTGTCCACCAGCATCTGCTCGGTTTTCTGGCGGGCGATGGCGGCGTGCTCGCCACCCCGCTGGTACATGCCCTGGGCGTAGTAGTAAGTGCCGTAAAAGAACCAGGGCTCGCTGACCTCCGGCGGCGACGTGAGGAGCCAGTTCGAGGAGCCGATGACCTCCGGCGCGTCGTATTCCCCCGCCACCTGCAGCGAAAGCAGGCCGGCGGAGGTGGTCGAAAAAGTCTGCCTGCCGCCGTAAGGCTCGTAGCTGAAAGCAGCGTCGCCGAGCGGGCGGCCCTGCGCGTCGCGCTCGGCCTGGTAGCTGCGCTTGATGTAGGCGATCCCGTTGTCGATGGCCTCCTTCGGCACCTCGAAGCCGGCGTTTTTGGCGGCGCGCAGCGACATCAACTGCCAAACGGAGACCGAGATGTCCGAGTCGCTGGAGCTGGGCTCGTAACGCCAGCCGCCGCGATTCGCCTCGCTCTTGGCCACGGCCTGCGCGCGCAGGATGAGCGCGATGGCGCCGGCGATCTTTTCATGCAACAGACGGTCGGTCTCCTCGTCGGGGGCTTGGCCGATCATTTCCGTCATCATCAGCGTCATGATGCCGTGCCCATACATTCGGGAGCGGTCGGACTTGCCGAGGTAACCGTTGTCATCCGGCTCGACGTTGTTGACGACGCAGCGCAGGGCGCGCGCGGCGGCCTGGCCTTCGGGCGTGGGATCGTTTGGCAGATGCCCCACCGAAGCCAGCCCCATCAGCGCCAGCGAGGTCATGGCAGCGCTGTGCGCGGGCAGGCTGCCCTGCTTGATGCTGGCCGGCGTTTTGTCGTCGTTGATGTAGCCGTCGGGCTTTTGCTGCTGGATCAGCCACTGCACGGCGCGATCCACCGTGACTTTGACCTTGGGCGGAATGGAAGTCGGCTGCTGCGCGGCGGCGGGCAGCGTCAGCAACAGCGCCAGCACAGCGGGCGGGAAAAGCATCCGTTTGGCAGCCATGGCGGATCAAACGGGCTCGGCCGGCTGCGGAAGCTGCGCGGCGATTTCGTCGGCGCTCTGGGTGCGCATGTTGAGAAAGGTGACGCCCTCCGGCGGCAGCTCCGCGCCCGCTTGCTTGAACAAACCCCGCACCACGCGCGGGTAGCAGGCGATCAGGCACAAACCGCCGTTCTCCGCCTGCTGCTTCAATTCCGCCAGACGCGGATCGCGGTGGGCGGCGAACTCGCACAGATCCGACACCGCCTCGAACGGCAGATCGCCCGCGCTCAAATGCTCCAGCACCGCGTTTTTAGTCCCATTGGGGACAACCTGGGCGTAGGCGCAGCGGCAATAAAGAATGGGGACGGAATCAGCCATCAAAGAAAAGGGACGATGAGAGGGGAACGCCAGGACTGCAAGAAAGGTTTCGATTGGACCGGGAAATGGCGCCGCCACAACCCCGCCAAAAACGCGCATAAGGGCTTGCCACCAGCGGCAGACTGACCATATTCTCCGCCCCCTATGCCTATCCTCATCACTTTCCTGACCATCGTTGAGGTCATCGTCTGCCTGCTTTTGATCCTCGTCGTGCTCATGCAACGCCCCCGCCAGGAAGGGCTCGGCGCCGCGTTTGGTGGCGACATGACCAGCCAGATGTTTGGCGCCCAGACCACCAACGTGCTGCAGAAATTCACGGTCTATCTGGCCATCGGCCTGTTCGTGCTCACCGCCGTGCTCGCCGTGCTGGTGTCCAAAAAACAAAACGGCGACAACGGCAAGCTCTTCCCCGAGCCGCCTCCCGCTCCCGCCGCCCCAGCGACACCGGCTCCCGCTGAAATCCCGGCCACGGCTCCTGCAACGGACGCTGCGCCAGCCCCAGCCACCACGCCTGAAGCACCCGCAACCGAGACGCCAGCGGCCCCCGCTCCTGTCCCTGCGGCTCCCGCCCCCGCGCCTGCGCCGGAAGCCACACCGATGAAAGAGCCCGGCGACGCCGCCCCGGCTCCGGCCGCGCCAGCTCCTGCTACCCCGGCTGCTTCCACAGCGCCTGCCGCCCCGGCGCCCGCGCCGAAAGTGGAAGAGCAGCCCAAGCCCGCAGCAGAACCTGCTCCCGCTCCTGCGACCCCGGCTCCTCCCGCTGGCAATTGATCCGGCGCAACCAGCGCGTGCGCTGCAAATTCTTGTCCAAAACCGTGCGCGGCCGGCCTTGGGTAGCATGAGGCCGTCTGCGCCTCGCCGCTCATGCCCGCCGACTCTCCAGACCGCGCCACCCAGTTCCTGGAACTGCTCAACGCCCATGACCGCGCCCTGAGCCTCTACGTTTACGGCCTCGTGCCGCGCGATGCCGAGGCGGAGGACATCCTGCAGCAGACGAAGCTGCTGCTCTGGAAGCACTTCGACGACTTCGAGGCCGGCACCAACTTCGCCGCCTGGGCGCGCAAAACCGCCTTCCACCAAGTCCTCACCCACCGCCGCCGCAAAAAACGCGAGCACCTGCCGCTGGAGGAGGAGGTGCTGGAGGCCCTCGGTGCCGCCGTCGCCGAACTCGCCACGGAAGCGCCCGCCCGCCACGAGGCTCTGCGTGTCTGCGTCGCCCGCCTGCCCGCCGAGCACCGCCAGCTCATCCAACTGCGCTACTTTCAGGAACTGGAAATTGAGGACATCGCCCGTCAGATCCAGCGCACCGAGGCCGCCGTTTACCGCGCCCTCAGCCGCGTCCGCATGACCCTCATGGAGTGTGTGCAAAAACAGGAGCAAAGCCACGCATGAACACCTCCGATTCCCTTTCCCCCGACGACAAATGGCGCCTGCTGGAGCAGTGGGAGCGCCTGCGCGCCGGCGAGGCCGATGCCGCCGAAGCCGCCACGCTCAACGACCGCCTGCGCAGCGACCCCGCCGCGCGCGACTGGCTCGCCCGCGCGGTCGTGCTCGAGTCCGCCCTGCGTTTCGACGCTGAAACCCTGCTCTCCGGCAAACCCGCAGCCGCTCCCTCCCCGACAACGCCGCTCACACACTGGCGCGGCGGCCTGCGCTGGTCCCACGCCGCCGCCGCCGCGGTCGCCGTCCTGCTTTCCTCCGCCGTCTGGTTCACCCTGCAGCGCCAGCCCGTCGCCGCCACGCTGGTCAAAGCCCAGTCCTGCAAGTGGGGCAACAGCGCTCTGCCCACCCTCGAAGGCTCCAGCCTGCCGCCCGGCACGCTCGACCTCGTCGAAGGCATGGCCACCCTGCGCTTCGAAAGCGGCGCCGAGGTGGTGATGGAGGCGCCCGTCAGCCTCGAAATCCTCTCGCCCATGGAGGCGCGCGTGCACCGCGGCACCGTTGTCGCCGACGTGCCGCCTGAGGCCAAGGGCTTCACCATCCAGGCGCCGGAAACCACCATTGTCGATTATGGCACCCGCTTCGGCGTCAGCGCCGGCGACGATGGCAAGTGCCTCGTGCACGTGCTCGACGGCCTCGTCGAGGTCAACCGCCAGGGCGACTCCGAAGTGAAGGCCCTGCGCGGCGGCGAGCGCCTGGACTACGGCGGGCTGACCCGCGACATGGTCAATCCCGACGCTGAGCGCCCGCAGTCCGAGCCCGGCCGCTGGCTGCCCGCCGCCGACATGGCGGACCTGGGCGACGGCTGGCAGATGCTCACCACCGCCTTCGGCCGCGGCAAGGACAGTTGGATCCAAAGCGGCAGCCACCGCGTCAGCGGCCGCGAGACCTTCCTCCGCGTCAAGCACACCACCCTTTCCGACAGCCTCGAGCGCAAGACCTACCTCGCCTTCGACCTCAGCAAAATTCAGGATCGCATCGAGGAAGCCGAACTCGTCCTCCACCTCGAGCCCAGCGACCTCGGCTACGCCTCCCTGGTGCCGGACGCGGTTTTCTCCGTGCACGGCCTCACCGCGGAAAACGAGGACGACTGGCCCGAGGACAGCCTGAGCTGGAAAAGCGCACCCGCCCACAGCCTCGACGCCGCGCACCACTCCCTGCCCGATCCGGCGCGCGCCATTCCGCTCGGCTCCTTCACCGTGGCGCAAGGCCGCCAAACCGGTGCCTTCACCCTCACCGGCCCCGCCCTCGCCGAATTCCTGCGCTCCGACAGCAACGGCCTCGTCACCCTCATCCTCTGCCGCGAGACCGATGAACTCGCCCGCAACGGCCTCGCCCACGCCTTCGCCAGCAAGGAAAACTCGCGCAACGCTCCGCCCATGCTGCGCCTGCGCACCGTGGTGGAGTAACGGAGAGCTTTCTGCTTTCTGCTTTCTGCTTTCAACTTTTCCCCCTCAAAACCCCGGCGGATGCCGCGCCACAAACCCCGCCAGCGGCCGCGGTTTGCTGCTCCACTTCGGCCCCTGGCCGCGCGCGCCGTTGTGACCCGTGTCCAGCCGCAGCCCGGCGATG
>CAZKMS010000041.1:0-35594 GCA_964553805.1 uncultured Verrucomicrobiaceae bacterium | reverse complement strand
TCAGCGTGCCCGCCGTGGAATTGCGCGGATTGGCAAAACGCGGCTCGCCCGCGCCCTCGCGTTCCTCGTTCAGCTTCGCGAAAGCCTCCTTTGACATGAAAACCTCCCCGCGCGCTTCGAAAGTTCCCGGCACGTCGGGCGGCAGTTTCAACGGCAGGCTCTTGATGGTGCGCGCGTTGTTGGTGACGTCGTCCCCGGTCAGGCCGTCGCCGCGGGTGGCCGCGTGTTTGAGCGCGCCGTTTTCGTAACGGATGGTGATGGCCACACCGTCCACCTTCGGCTCCACCAGGCATTCCACCCGCTCGCGGCCCAGCCCCTTTTGCACGCGCTGGAAAAAGGACGCCAGCTCCGCCTCGGAGTAGGTGTTGTCCAGGCTCATCATGCGCACGGCATGGCGGATCTGACTGAAGCCTTCGAGGGGGGCGCCGCCGACTTTTTGCGTCGGCGAGCCGGGCGTGATCAGGTCCGGGTGCGCGGTTTCGAGCTCAATCAACTCACGCAGCAGCGCGTCGAAGACCTGGTCGCTGATCAGCGGCTGGGCGTCCTGATAGTAGCGGCGGTTGTGCTCTTCGATTTCCTGGCGCAGGTGCGCGGCGCGTTCGGCGGGTGTCATGCTGGCGGATTGTGGGCGTGCCGGGGCGTGAACGCAAGATGGAGAGGTTGCATGCCGCGGCGGGGACCGCTAGGGAGCGGTATGGAACTGAAAGCGGTCTTGTTTGATTTGGATGGCACCTTGATCGACTCCCTGGCGGACCTGGGCGAGGCGGTGAACCGGATGCTGGCGGAACTGGGTTTTCCGGGGCACGCGGCCGCGGCGTATCGGGAGTTCATCGGCGAGGGTGCGCGGCGTTTGGTGGAGCGGGCCCTACCTGGGGGGGTGCGAATGGACGAATCGCTGGTGGAACAGGCGCTGGCGCTTTACCAGCGCCACTACGCGGCCTGCTGGCACGAGCAAACCGGCGTGTATCCGGGGTTGCCTGAGCTGTTGGCGGACTTGGCTGCGGCTGGCCTGCCTTTGGGGGTGATCTCGAACAAGCCGGACGCCTTCACCCAGCTCTGTGTGGCGCATTTTTTCCCGCAAACCCCGTTCGCGATCGTCTTTGGGCAGCGGGAAGGCGTGGAGCGCAAGCCGGATCCGGCGGCAGCCTTGGAGGCGGCATCGCTGCTGGGAGTGACGGCGGCGGAATGCGCCTACGTGGGGGATTCGGGGGTGGACATGCGGTTCGCCCAGGCGGCGGGCATGCGGGGCATTGGCGTGGCCTGGGGATTTCGCGGCCGCGAGGAGATGGTCGAGAACGGCGCGGCCGTGGTGGTGCCGGATGCAGCGGGATTGCGCGAGGAATTGACCGCTTGTTTCGCGGCGCTTCGCGATTAAGTTTCGGATTCACCTCAAGATGCAGCAGATGTTTGAAACGATGACGGCGGCCACCGGCCGGTTGCGGGGAGTCATGATGACAGGGCTGCTGGCGCTGGGGTTGGGTTCCTGCGCGCACAAGGAGCCTCCTCCTCCCCCCGAAGATCCCGACAAACCGAAGCCGCTCTATGAGTGGCATGGGGACGGCGTGGAAGGCGCGAAGTCGGTGAAAATCGATGTCGATCAGCAGAAGGCCTTCCTTTACCGCGACGGCAAGGAGGTTGGCTGGACGACGGTGGCGACGGGCATTTACTCCCATCCGACCCCGACGGGGAGCTTCAAGGTGTTGGAAAAGACCGTCACCAAGCACTCCAATCTGTGGGGCAAGATCTACAACAGCAGTGGCAGCGTCACCGTCTCGGACGCGCGGGCTGGACGTGACGCCGTGCCGGAGGGCGGCCGTTTTCAAGGGGCGAGCATGCCGTATTGGATGCGGCTGACGGGGGACGGCATCGGCATGCACCTGGGGCCTATTCCGCGGCCGGGTCGGCGGGCTTCGCACGGGTGCATCCGAGTGCATTCGGGCTTTGCAAAGACGCTCTTCAACTTCGTGGACATTGGCACGCCGGTCAGCATTGTCGGCGACGGGCCGCGCTGGAGGCCTCCAAAACCTGCGCCAAAGCCCAAGCCAGCCCCGGTCGATCCGCCTGAGGAGACAGCGCCAGCGCCGGTGGCGGATCAGCCCCCAGCATCGGCGCCGGCGATGATTGAACCAACATCGCCCGCGGTTGAGACAACATCGCCGGTCATTGAGTAAGCCCGGCCAGGGAAACTTGGAGCATCCGATGAAAAACGGCAACGAACCCCGCATCTACCTGCTGCCCACGATGATGACGGCGGGCAACATCCTGGCGGGTTATGTGGCGATCCTGCAGATTTTCCAGGGCCGGGCCGGGGAGGTGACGATCCATTATCATTATGCGATCCTGGCGATTTTGGCGGCCTGTCTTTTCGATGTTCTGGACGGACGGCTGGCGCGCCTGGGCGGGCAGGAAAGCCCTTTCGGCCGGGAACTTGATTCGCTGGCGGATATTGTGTCATTTGGCATCGCCCCGGCGCTGCTGGTGCATGACATCGTGCTGTCTGGCATCACCAAACCTCCGGGCACGGGGTCGCTGATTGCGGCGGCGTATTTGGTATGCGGCGCGGTGCGGCTGGCGCGGTTCAATTGCCTGGCGGCGCTGGATGAGAAGTCGAGCAGCAAAAACTTCCGCGGCTGTCCGATTCCGGCGGCGGCGGGAGTGATCTCCTCGCTGACGCTGCTGCTGCTGTGGCTGGAGGAGGGCAGCAAAGAGATCGGGCCTTGGAAATACGCGCTGGCGGTGCTGATGGTGCTGCTGTCGTTTTTGATGGTCAGCAACATCGAGTATCCGAGCTTCAAATCGGTGAACTGGCGGACGCGGCGCTCGCTGCCCTGGGTGATTGTGTCGATCCTGGTGCTGTGGTTTTCGGTGAACAACTGGCAGTGGACGCCGGCGCTGTTTTTTGTCAGCTACCTGCTCTACGGACTGGTGCGGCCCTGGGTGTCGCGGCGGATGCGCCAGCAGATCGAGATCGAATTGGACGAACCGGAAGAGGAGGCGCCTGTGTCTGGCGCGGAAGAGTCCGGGGCAGACTGGCCGATGCGCGGAGAGGACAAGTCCGGGGCAGCAACTTCGAAAAGGTGAAATTTGCGCCTTGAAACGCGGCACGGCCCTGTGTCAGGTGCGCTGCCGACATGGCTGATTTTCTGCAACATCCCCAACTTCCGACCCTGCATCATCTGGTTTCCCCGGAGGCTGGGGCATTGGAGGCGGAAATTCGCGAGTGGGCGCGGGAGCGGCCGGTGGCATTGCTGCTGCCGGCGCTGTTTGCCGAGTGCGGCAGACCGGCGTTTCCGATGATCCTGGAGGAGGTGTCGCAGACGGATTATGTGGAGACGGTGGTCGTCACCATGAATGGCATGCGGGCTGGGGAAAGCGTGGAGGCGCTGGCGTTTTTGCGGCGGCATTTGAAAGGAAAAAAGGCTTGGCTGCTGTGGAACGGCGGGCCTGAAATGAGACGGGTATGGGAGCTGGCGGAGGCGGCGGGCTGCCCGCCTTACCTGGAGGGGAAGGGATCGAACATTTGGGCAGGCCTGGCCTGGCTGGCTGCATCAGGGCATCGGGGAGTGGTCGCCAGTCACGACACGGACATTCTCAATTACACGCGCGGTTTGCTGTGGAAGCTGTGCCTGCCGCTGCTGCACCCGCGCATGGGGTACCGGTTTGTGAAGGGTTATTACAGCCGGGTGGCAGACCGGCTGTATGGACGGGTGACACGCCTGCTGTTTTTTCCCCTGGTGCAGGCTTTTGCGGACGTGCTAGGTCGAAAACCCTTGATTGAGCACTATCAATCTTTCCGCTACCCGCTGTCGGGCGAGTTTGCCGGGGACATGGACTCCTTGGAGGGCTTCACCCTGCCGTCAGGCTGGGGGTTGGAGATTGCGCTGCTGGCGGAGGCGCAGCGGGCGCTGCCGGTCGAGTCGATGTGCCAGGTTGATCTCGGCTTTCATTATGAGCATCGTCACCGCCGACTGGATCCCGGCACCAAGCGGGAGGAGGGGCTGATCTCGGCTGCTGTGGAGGTGGCGCGCTGCTTGTTTTATGAAGTGCTGCGGGAGGCGGACAGCAAGGGCGGGGAGGCGTTGCTGCGAGTGGTGCTGCCGCGGTATCAGCAGCGCGCAGCGGAGTGGATGCGGCGCTATGAGCATGTCAGCCTGGTCAATGGCCTCGAATACGAGGCGGCAGACGAGGAGGCGGCTGTGACGGCGTTTTCAGAGGCGTTGGAGCGGTTGATTGCGGGTTTGGAAGGCGGCGGGGTGTCCGTCCCGGGCATGCGTGCCGGGGTGCGGGAGGTGCTGGAAAAATCGCCCCAAATGCAGGAGCGCCTGCTCGCGGCGGCGGTGGCGGTTTGAGTGGTTTTGAGCTGGCCTCTGTGAGGCCGGCCGCTTTGGGACGGTTTGAGCGCCGCTGCTCCTACGGGCCGTGGTTTTCGAGATCGGCGGGCCGCACTGGTTGTGGCGGGAATGGTTGGCGGAGTTCGGGGCGGACTTGGGGCTCCAGGCGAAGTTGATCCACCAATCTCCAGGCATGATCGACCAGCCAGGGACGCTGCACGGTGGCATCGATTTCCTGGCGATGGATCATTTGCAAGCCGCCCTCCGGCCCGGGGAAGCCATTGACGCCGACGATGAGGAGGTCATCCCGGACCTGGTGTTGCAGCGCGGCTTGGTGCGCGGCTTGCGCGAGGTAGTCGTCATGCGCAAAAACGGCATCAAGATGGTGTTGCAGCCGTAGCGCCTCTGCAAAACGCGCTTTGGCATTGTCCGGACGCCAGTCAGCCGGCGCGTCATGCACGATCACAATGCCTGGTTCGGGCCGCAAGGCGTCGATGAAACCCTGCTGCACCTGCTTGCACCACTCGGAGTCATCGCTGCCGCGCAGGGTGAGCACGCGTCCCTCTGGACGGGCTTTGCCCAGGTGCTCTGCTTTCCTCGTGAGGGCACGCAGGACGATGACGCCAGCTTGCGAGCCGATGACAGCCGGGTCGGTGTAGAGATCGGCCTGCGGCACCTCTCCGCGTGGTTCGGGGCGGTTCAGGGAATCGATACTGATGACCACCGTCCCTTGTTTGCGCAACTCGGCCAGCGCGGGTTGCGCCTCTTCCCAAACAAGAGGCTGGACCAGCGCGACCTCCGGCGGGTCATCCAGCAATTGGCTGATCTGGGCAATTTGCGTGGCGCTGTCGCCTGCGGCGTCAAACAACTCTGCGCGGTGATGTTCGTCACCCGCGTCGAGGAACTGCACCAGTTGGCGCTGGGCACGATGAAAGGGAACACGTCCATCACCAAGGAGGAAGGTGACGCGCCGCGTGCCGCTGGCGTCTTTCGGCGCGGCAAGAACCGGGGCGAGAAGGCGGTCGGGGTCGAGCGTGAGCGGCGGAGCGGGCCGTGTTTCGGCTTCAGATGGCGGCCGACTCGATTCGCGGCAGGAGGTCAGCACCAGCAGGCAAGGCAGCAGCAAGCGCGCACGGGCAAGCGTTGAGAAGACGAACTCGGTCGGCATGAGCCGCTACTCAGCCACTGGCGGAGGGAAAAACAAGTCCGCGCCTTCCGGCTTTCGCTTGCGGATTGAGGAATCGCCCGCAGATTCGGCGCCTTCGTGCGCACCATCCGCCGCCTACTCCCATGTCATCAAAAAAAACCGCTGTCGTTACTGGAGCCGCTGGCTTTTTAGGCTCTCACCTCACGGATCGGTTGCTGGCGGAAGGCTGGCGGGTCATTGGCATCGACAATCTGCTGACGGGCAACCTCCGCAACATCGAGCATCTGGCGGGCAATCGCGATTTTCATTTCATCCATCATGATGTGACGAACTTCATCTATTTGCCTGGCGAGGTGCATTTGGTGCTGCACTTTGCCTCACCGGCCAGCCCGATCGATTACCTGCAACTGCCGATCCAGACCTTGAAGGTGGGCTCGCTCGGCACGCACAACACGCTGGGCCTGGCGAAGGCCAAGGGCGCTTCCTTCCTGCTGGCCTCCACCAGCGAGAGTTACGGCGACCCACTGGAGCATCCGCAAAAAGAGACCTACTGGGGCAATGTCAATCCGATCGGCCCGCGCGGGGTTTACGACGAAGCGAAGCGCTTCGCGGAAGCGATGACCATGGCCTACCATCGTTATCACAAGGTGGACACCAAGATTGTCCGCATCTTCAACACCTACGGGCCGCGCATGCGCCTGGAGGACGGGCGTGTGGTGCCCGCCTTCATTGGCCAAGCTTTGCAAGGGCAGCCGCTCACGGTTTTTGGCGACGGCTCACAGACGCGCAGCTTTTGCTACGTGTCGGATTTGATCGATGGCATTTACCGCCTGTCACAGGGGAATTACCACGAGCCGGTCAATATCGGCAATCCACGTGAAATGACGGTGCTGGAATTTGCGCGTCAAATCCTCGAAATCACCGGCAGTTCCGCGCCAATGGACTTCCGTCCGCTGCCTGCCGACGATCCCAAAGTGCGGCAGCCGGACATTTCACTGGCGAAAAAACAGCTCGGCTGGGAGCCAAAAGTGCCGTTTGAAGAGGGAATCGTGCGCACAATCGATTATTTTCGCGACTTTCTCGCAATCCCTTCTTGATGCGAGCGCAGCTTCCCTGCTAAAAAACGAAAAATACCGAATTGCCCAAAACCTCCCAGTTTAACCGCATGAAACTCCTCCCCACTTTTTTGATCGCCTTGCTGGCCGCCGGCACGCTTGGCGCCCAGGACGCCAGCCAAGTCAAAGTCGAAGTCAAAGGAGTGAAGCTGGAACAGCAGTCAACGCCGCAAATCCAGGCGTTGAACATCGTGGACAAAAAATGGCGGCCGAAGAACTGGCTGGAGATCGAAGCGGCCTTTGATCTCAAGCTGGCGCGCGATGCGGGAGGCCGCGATGGCAGCCTGGATACCATGGAGGTGAAGTATTATGTCGGCCTCAACCAGCGCGATGATGCCGGCAAAAACATCGTGCTCTCCGGCTCCGTGCGCTACATCGACGTGCCGGCGGACACCACCAGCATCGGGCTGGCCTTCGTTTCCCCCCAGACCCTCAAGAGTGTGCTGAAGAAGGACAACGGCGGCAAAGGCGACGTGGCCGCCTTCGGAGTTGAGGTGCTGGTGGGCGGGACCCGCGTCGCTTCCAGTGGCAGCCCCTGGTGGTTCGACGCCGGCAGCCAGGGCCTCTCCGACAAATTCAGCTTTCTGGAGGGCACGGTGCTGCCAAAATCCAAAACTCCCTTTGCGCCGTTCTGGGGAGACTACGATTTGCCGGTCGCCGCCACTCCTTGAGCGCTTGCTTTGCCCGGGGCTTGCTTGCATCGCGCTTGCTGGCGCCAACTGCGCCGCCGACCTCTTTCCTCTTTCCTGACTCTCGAAAAAACGACCCAAACCGCACATGGCAGACAAAAAACAAATCGCCGTCCTCAACCTCGGCTCGCAGCGCCTGGGAGGCGCGATTTACAGCCAGGCCGGGGGCGACCTCGTCTTAAAGAAATTCGAATTTGTGGAGCTCACGGGGGACCCGACCGTGGATGTCTCGCGCATGCCGCAGCTCAAAGTCGGCATTGAGGAGCTGGCGGACAAGCTCGGCTTGGCGAAGAAGGATGCCTGGTATGCCGTGGCCGGCCACACGGTCTTCACGCGTTTTGTGAAGCTGCCGCCGGTGCACGGCGACAAGATGGATCAAATCGTTGAGTTTGAGGCGCGCCAGAATGTGCCGTTTCCGATTGACGAGGTGATTTGGGATTATGAGGTCGTTGGCCAGCCCATGGGTGAAACTGAGGTGGTGCTGGTCGCCATGAAGGCCGATTCCTTGAACGAGATCAATGAGCAGATCGTCGCCAATGGCATTCGCACCGCGGGTGTGGATCTGGCGCCGCTGGCTCTCTACAACGCGTTCAAGTACAGCTATCCGGATGTGTCCGAGCCCGTGGTTTTGATTGATCTGGGCGCCCGCTCCACCAACGTGCTTTTCGTCGAGGAGGACCGCTATTTTACCCGCAACATTCTCGTTGGCGGCGCCACCATCACCACCGCGATCAGCAAGGAGTTCAACCTGGGTTTTGGTGATGCCGAGGCGCAGAAAGTCACCCATGGTTTCGTGGCTCTGGGCGGCGCGGTGGAGGTGCACCCTGATCCCGAAGTGGCGGCGCTGTCCAAGGTCATGCGCAATGCCATGACCCGCCTGCATGGCGAGGTGATGCGCACCATCAATTATTACCGCAGCCAGCAGCAGGGCGCGGCCCCCCAGCGAGCCTTCCTCTGCGGCGGCGGCGCCACGATGGGTTATGCGGTGGAATTCTTCCAGGAGAAGCTCAAAATCCCGGTGGAAATTTTCAATGGCCTGCGCGGTGTGCAGCTTGATCGTGGCGTGGATGCAGACATGGCGCACAGCGAGGCGCCTGCAATGGGTGAAATGACCGGCCTGGCGCTGCGGCACTTCGGCGCCTGCCCGAGCGAGGTGGAGCTGGTGCCGGACGATCTGGCTGCATCGCGTGACGCCGCGCGCCGTGCGCCGGCGGTTGTGATGGCGGGCCTTTGCCTGCTGGGCGCGTTGGCGGCCACTTACGCCTATTTCAACAAGGCCAACGCCGTTGTGCAGTCCAAAGTGTCGGCCATGGAAACCGAACAGCGCGGCTTGCGCGGCATTGCCGACGAACTGCGCCAGCTCGATGAAAAACTCGACAGCTTGCGCGGCCAGAGCGCGCAGATCGAGTCGGCGGTCAACACCCGCTCTTATTGGGTGCGGCTGCTGCAGGAGCTGAACAACAAGTTTGAAAACGACCTCATCTGGCTGACCCTGGTGGAGCCGGTCTCCAACGGCCAGTCCCTGACCCCCGCCTTCGGCAGCAAGACCGAGGAGGTGGTCACCGCTGAGCAGGCCGCCTCCACCCAGTCCGCGCACGAACTGCACTTGCAGGGCCTGTACCGGAAAAACGACGCGGGGCAGGAGGTCGTGTATCAGTATGTCCGCGCCTTGGCTGCCAGCGACTGGTTTGAGGTGCCGGACATCGACAAGAAACTCAACGAGTACGTCAAGGCGGAAACGGGCATTGAGGAAGATCGATACGCTTATAAATTTGACATCCGTCTTCCCCTCAATCAGCACATCGAATTCAAAAAGAACTAATGGACTGGATCCGCGCAAACAAAACATTGGCCGCCCTCATGGGCGTGTTTCTGGCCGCCGCCGGCGGCCTCGGCTTTCTCGTGGTCAAAGCCTGGATGGCTTTTGGCGAATCGCGTGAACGCTTCGACACCAACAACAACAGCCTGGCTTCCATGAAGTCGGCGGATCTTTATCCAAGTCCGGAAAACCTGGAAAAGAAGAAAACGGCGGTGAACGAGTATGAGGAAAAGGTGGGCACGCTGAGCCGGGTGCTGCTCAGTCTGCAGCCTTCAGCCGAGCCAGTTTCCGAGACCGATTTCCAAGCCAAGCTCAAAGCTCGCATTGCCGAGGTGCGCACCCTGGCGGGAAAAACCACGCAATTGCCCGCTGACTTCGCTCTGGCCTTCCCGGATTACACCGCCAGCCTGCCGAAGTCTGCTGCAGTGGCGCACGAACTGTCCGATTATTTGGATGCTGTGGATGCTGTGACGCGGACGCTGATCGAGTCCGGCGTGAAGTCGGTGGAGATGTTTGACCGGACCCAGTTGGGCTCGGAAAAAGGCGAGGCCCCGGCTCCGCCACCTCCGCCCAAGACGCGTCCAGGCGCCGCCAAAGCCAAGGCGGCTGCCGCGCCGGTGAAGGAAGTGGCCAAACTCGTCGAGCGGCGCACCTTGACCATTTCAATGACCTGCGACCAGGGGGCCTTGCAAAAGGTCCTCAACCACCTGGCCAGCCCTTCGCAGATGCCTTATTTCACCGCGGTCCGCCTGCTGCGCGTGGAAAACCAAAAGAACGAAGGCCCGTTGCGCTCGGCAATCGCCGCTGAACTGAACAAGAGCATTCAGCCTGCGTTTGAAGAGTCGGAGCAGCCCATCGTGATTTCACCCGACGGCGCGCCGGCGACCGAGCCGAAAGCAGAAGTGATCGAGGCCGCCAAGCCGGGAGCCAAGGACGCCATCGACGTTCTTGGCAAGGAGCTTCTCAAGGTCTACATGGAGCTTGATTTGATTAGATTTGTCGAGCCGGGCAGCCCCGAAGCCGCTGATCAGGGCGCTTAAGGCAGCCTGCAATGCCACCTAGACTCCCACTCGTTTTCAGGAATTATGAATCAAAGACAAGGCAATTACGAAAAGAAGCTGCTCATCGTCATGGCATTGCTTGCCATCGTGGTCTCCGGGCTGCTGATATGGAAAAGCCAAGGCCTGCGCGACACCCTGGTGCTCAAGTCAGGCACCCCCAAAAATGAGCTTGGCGAAGTCCCGATCGCAAAAGTCGATGAGGCGATCAAGCGCCTGTCCACGGTTTTCGATTGGAAAGCTCCCGAACGGAACGGCAAACCGGTGCCGCTGAACAAATCCATCCTCATGGTGGTGCGCAGCGGCGAATTGTACGATCTCTTCGTGCCGGAGCCCAAGCTCCGCGAGCCCATGACCAACGAGTTCCTGGTGGAGAACAACTTGCCGGACATCCTGCATACGAATCTGGGCGACCTCGATCCGGACGAAGACGGTTTCTCAAACCAGGAGGAATTCCTCGCCAATACCAAGCCGATGGATGCCAGCAGCAAACCGCCGGCCACCACCAAGCTCTTCCTCAAGGGCCGGATCACGAATGACTACATCCTCAATTTCAAAAGCAGCACCTCCATGCAGGTGGCGCGTTTGAAACCCGAGCCTGTGGCCAACAAGTTCCCTCGTGTCGGCGAGGACTTTGGCTTTGATCCGGGCACCCCGCGCTTCAAGGTGCTGGATCTTCAGAAAAAAGAGGTGCCTGATCCGCGCACCGGCACACGCGATGTTTCCGAGCTGAAAATCCTCGACAGGGCCAGCAACAAGGAATTCGTCCTGATTCGCGGCGAGGACACCAACCTCGCGGAATATGAAGCTCTTTTTGAATACCGCCTCCGCCAACTGCGCGAGTTCAGCGTGAAAAAAGGAGAAAACTTCCAACTCCCGGGCACTGGTGAAACCTTCAAGGTGCTTGAGGTGGAGGAAACCGAGGCAACCATCGCCAAGGTCGAAGCCAACGGCCAGCTCGGCACGCCAATTAAAGTCCCCATGCGCTAAAAAACGCCTTCAATCGCAAAAAAAACCTCGCCAACGCAGGCCAAAACCTGCTATTCACTCCCCTCCATTGCTAAATTGCCTTTTTCTCAATCCAGTATGACTCGTCTCTCCCGAAATGTGTTGAAAAATCGCCGGCTGGCGCTCGTCGTTACCACCGTGCTCGCCACAGGCGCTGTGCAAGGCGGCGGAACCGGCAGCCTCTCCGGTCTTGCCGAGCGTGAAATTGCCCGCCGCATGGGACGTGTGCAGGATGCGCGCATCGCCATTGAGCAGGGCGACAAGCTGATGGCAGAGGGCGATACCGAAGCGGCGCTCGGCCAATACAAGTCCGCGATGGATGCGCTGCCGGATGCCACCATCACTTCGGAATGGCGCGAGTATGCGAAGGCCAAGTTTGCCGATTGCAGTGTGATCTTGGCGCGGGAACGGGCCAAAAACGGTCGTTATCAAGAAGCGCGCGAGCTGCTGAAGGGCGCGGAAGAAGCGGTTCCCGGCCACAAACGCGCGGTGGCATTCTCCAAAGAGCTGGATGACCCGGATCGCTGGCCAGTGGCCCTGACCCCCGAGCACGTCATCAAAGTACAGGAGGTCGAGCGCGGCCTGCTCATGGGCAAAAGCAACAATGAGCTGGGCAACTACGATCTCGCCCGCGCGGACTACCAGGACGTTCTGCGCAAGGATCCTTACAACGTCGCCGCGCGTCGCGGCATGGAATTCGGCGAGCAAAAGCGGGCTGATTACTTTGAGTCGGCACGCGATCACACCCGCGCCCGCATGTTGAACGACGTGAACGCGGCCTGGGAAGAGACCGTGCCGGTGCAGGTGGCGCAAGCGGACATGTTTACAGGCCGGGTTGGCCCCAGTGACTCCGCTGCCATCACCGAAAAAATGCAGCGCATCATTTTCCCGCAGGTGCAGTTCTCTGGCGCCTCGCTGGAGGAGGCGATCGAGTTCCTTCGCATCAAGAGCCGGGACCTTGATGTTCAGGAAATGGATCCAGCCCGCAAAGGGGTGAACATCATCCTCAACCAGGGGGACACGCCGGTGACCAACTCAATCAGCATCGACCTGTCCAACGTCCCGATGTCGGAAGCGCTGCGCTACATCACGGACCTGGCCGGCATGAAATACAAGGTGGACCGGTTTGCGGTTCAGGTGGTGCCGATCTCCGCCACCAACATGGAGATGTACCAGCGCATCTTCCGCGTGCCGCCGGATTTCTTGACGGTGGACTCTGGTGCTGGTGGCGGTGGTGCCCCCGCAGCGCCTGCGGATCCGTTCGCAGCTGCTCCTGCGGGTGGAGGGACGGCGCTGGTGGGCCGCCGCACGGCGATCGAAATCCTCAGCGAGAACGGCATCACCTTTGGCGATGGCGCCACCGCGGTTTACAACAAGGGCACCTCGCAGCTCATCGTACGCAACACCCAGGCCATGCTTGACCAGGTGGAGGCCTACGTGGAGTCGTTGCAAAACCAGCAGCCAAAGCAGATTTTCATCACCTCCAAGTTTGTGGAAGTGACCCAAAAGAACACTGAGGAACTCGGTTTTGACTGGCTGCTTGGCGGTTTTAACGTTCCTGGCAGCGACCGCGTGTTTGCCACTGGCGGGACCACCGGCAACGCAACGGCGGGTCCGTTGAATTCGGCGGATTATCCCATGTCCTATCCAGGTGCCGGCACTGTTCCCATTGGCCAGTTCCCGTCCAGCAGCGGCCTGCGCTTTGGCACCAACGCGATCGCGTCTGATTCCATCGACGGGTTGCTTGCCACCTCGGCCGCAGCCTCCACCCTTTCCCCTGGTATTGCAGCCTTTGCCGGCGTCTTCACCGACCCGCAGTTCCAAGTCGTCATTCGTGCGCTCAACCAGAAAAAAGGGGTGGATCTCATGAGTGCGCCCAGTGTCACCGCCAAGAGCGGCCAGCGCGCCACGGTTGAGGTGATCCGCGAATTCCTCTACCCGACGGAGTTCGACCCGCCGGAAATTCCGCAGCAGTTCGGCGGCAACATCGGCGGTGGCTTTGCGGGAGGTTTGGGTCAATCGGCCGCAGGTTTCCCGGTGACACCGACGACCCCCACCACCTTCGAAATGCGCCCCATCGGCGTGCGTCTCGAAGTGGATCCGGTCCTTGGCGGCGACGGCTACACCATTGACTTGAACCTGGCCCCGGAAGTGACGGAGTTTGAAGGCTTCATCAACTATGGCAGCCCAATCAAAACCGGAACGACTGACGCGCTGGGCAATCCGCGCGAGATCGTTCTGACAGACAACATCATCAACCAGCCGGTGTTCTCGTCCCGCAAAGTCAACACCTCGGTGACCATCTGGGACGGCCAAACGGTCGCGCTCGGTGGTTTGATCCGTGAGGACGTGCAGGATGTGGAGGACAAGATCCCGGTGCTGGGCGACCTCCCCATCATCGGCCGCTTGTTCAGGACCAAGGCCGAAGATCATTTCAAGCGCAACTTGATGGTCTTCGTCACAGCAAGCGTGATCGATCCTTCCGGTCAAAAGGTGAAGCCGCAAATCAGCAACAGTGACCTGCCGCCGGCGGACGTTGGCAGCGGCATTGGCCCGGGTCCTAATCCTCTGCTGCCAGCCGTTGGTGGCGAGTAAGGGCGGTTCCCAAGCTTCGAATGAGCAGGCGTCACCTTGCGGTGGCGCCTGTTTGCTTTAAGCTGCGCGGCTTGAATTGAACCATGAAAGGCATGCAAAGCTGGGTTGTGACGGGTGGCGTCGCCTGCGGTAAATCCGTGGTGATGGACTGGCTTGCCGCCAACCTGGGACCGCGGATGAGCGCTTTCTCCTGTGACACCGCAGTGCATGAACTCTACCAGGAGACCGCCGTGCAGGAGCAGATGGCTGGCCGGTTTGGGACGGATGTCCTTGAATCTGGCGCCGAAGGGACCATCAACAAAGAGTTCCTGCGTGAGCTTGTGCTGGCTGATCCGGTGGCGAGGCGGGACTTGGAGGCCATTCTGCATCCTCCAGTGTTGGCTCGTTTGGAAGCCGCCCGGGCGGCGGCGAAGGCGGGAACAGTGAATCTTTTTGTTGCGGAGGTGCCGCTTCACTATGAAATTGGCGCAACGGTGGCTGCCGACCATGTGATTGTGGTGGCCAGTAGCCCGGCCCTTCAGGTCCGGCGTCTGATGCAGCACCGGGGGCTCGACCAAGTCCGCTGCGAGGCCTTGCTGGCCGCGCAGTGGCCCATCTTGGACAAGGCCGCCAACGCCTCTGTTGTCATCTGGAACGATGGCACTCTGGAGACGCTGGAGGACCAAGCCGAAGCCTTGACTCACTTTTTAACCAAATCATGACCGACACCACCCTTTCCTCTGATTCAGAGATCATCGCTGGGGAACTGCCCCAAGCTGCCGTGGGTGCTCCTGAGCGGGCCTCAGCAGCGGCTGCATCCGCCTCTGAAATGACTGCGGAAGCGAACCCGGCCAAACCGTCCCTGCCAGCGGGTTTCCCGGAGAAGATCGAGATCGACGCTCTGCAAACGGCTTCCCTGGCGGAGCTGCACACGCTGGCGGAGAAGACGGGTTGGCGGGTCAATGCCAGCCGTTCCAAACACCAGTTGATCTACGATTTGGCTGGCTGGCTGGCGCAGCACGGAACTCAAGTGCATGTCGAAGGGGTGTTGGAAATCGGATCGGACAACTTTGGACTGCTCCGCTACCCTCGTTTCAGCGCCAGCCCGTTGCCGGAGGACATTTTTGTGCCGTTGTTCCTGGTGCGGAAGTTCCAACTGCGCAGCGGTCAGAAGATCAGCGGCCTGGCCAAGCAGCCGCGTGATCGTGACAAGTACCTGGCCATTGACCGCATCCTCACCGTTGAAGGGACTTCCATTGAAAGCTGGGAGCCGCCAGCGCATTTCGACAAGCTGACGGCCTTGTTTCCCAACGAGCGCATCATTCTGGAGACGGCCAAAAACCCGTCCGTCGGCGCGCGTGTGGTGGACCTGGTCGCGCCGCTCGGCAAGGGCCAGCGCGGCCTCATTTGCGCCTCGCCGCGCTCGGGCAAAACCATGCTCCTGAAAGAGATCGCGAAGTCGATCATCGCCAATCACCAGGAGATCGAACTGATCATCCTGCTGCTGGACGAGCGGCCGGAGGAAGTGACCGATTTTGAGGAGACCGTGGCGGGCGGCCAAATTTACAGTTCGACCTTCGACGAGAGCCCGAAACGCCACACCCAGCTCGCGGAACTGGTGATTGAGCGCGCCAAACGCTTGGTGGAGATGCGCAAGGACGTGGTCATCCTGCTGGACAGCCTGACTCGCCTCGCGCGCGGTTACAATGCGCTTACGGGCGGCAAGGGCCGCACCATGTCAGGCGGCATGGATTCCAAAGCGATGGCGAAACCGAAGAAATTCTTTGGCGCCGCTCGCAACGTCGAGGAGGGCGGAAGTCTCACCATCATGGCCACCGCTCTCATTGAAACGGAAAGCCGGATGGATGAATTGATTTTCGAGGAGTTCAAAGGCACCGGCAACCTGGAGATCACCCTCGACCGGGAGATTTCCGAGCGCCGCATCTACCCGGCCATTCACGTGCTCAAGTCAGGCACCCGCCGCGATGACTTGCTCTACCATCCGGATGAGTTCCGCCGGGTGACGCAGGTGCGCAAGCAGTTGGCGGCGGTGCCGGCGGTGGAGGCCATCGAATTGCTGATCAAGAACATCCAGCGCACCAGGAACAATGCCGAGGTGCTGCTTACCGGACTGAAATGAACGGACAGGCAGCATTGGACTTCAGTGCCTCCGGTTTGTTGCCGGTGGACGCCGATTTCGTTTACATTGACAGCCAGGCTGCTCTCGACGCCTGGGTTCAGGAGATGGAGAAAGCCTTGGACGCGCACGCGGACAAGCGCTGCTGCCTGGACACCGAAGCGGACAGCCTGCACCACTACCGGGAAAAAATCTGCCTGCTGCAGGTGGCCTGCGCCGGCCGGTTCGCCTTGGTCGATCCCCTGGCCATAGCGGATGTGTCCGCGCTGTTTCGCCTGTTTGATCGTGGGGAGATCTGGTTCCACGGAGCCGATTACGATTTGACCATGCTCCAGCGTACCTATGGCTGGACGCCAGCGCGCATGCGCGACACCCAGATCGCTGCCCGTTTGGTCGGGCATCGCCAGTTTGGACTGGCGGCGCTGGTGCGCGAAATGACCGGAGTGGAGCTCTCAAAGGCCTCGCAGAAAGCGGATTGGAGCCGCCGGCCGCTGCCGGAGGTCATGCTGCGTTACGCGGTGGATGACGTGCGTTACCTGCTGCTGATTGCCGACCGGTTGCTGGCGGAATTGCGCGCCAAAGACCGTGAGCAGTGGTTCATCGAGAGTTGCGCCAGTTTGCAGGCGGATGTGGCGGAACGTTTGCAAGCTCCGCGGGAAGATCCCTGGCGGGTTCAGGGCGCGGGGCGGTTGCATCCGCGCGGGCTGGCTTTTTTGCGCGAGGCATGGATCTGGCGGGAGAGCATCGCCGAGGAGCGTGACTTGCCCTGCTACCGAATCATGTCCAACAAGCAGATGCTGGCCTACGCCGAGCAGTTTGAGAAAGGGGTGGAAATTCAACCGCCGGCCGGCTGGCGGCCGCGCTGGAAGAAAGCTTTTGGCGAGGTGGTGCGGGAGGCGCAGGCACTGCCACAAGGGGATTGTCCACAACGGTTGAAACGGCCGAAAAGCCGCTTTGGGGACGAGGAGCGCGCCCTCGTGGACAAACTATGCGAGATGCGCGACCGCGTCGCCCTGGGCTTGGAGGTGGAATCCTCCTTGCTCGGTTCGCGTGGTTCCCTGGAGCAGGTGGTGGCTGAGCGCAACGCGGAGAGCCAGCTCATGGGCTGGCAGCGCGAGCAACTCAAGGAGGCCCTCCGTCTGGTCCGAGGCGAGGCGCCGGAGACCGGCATCTGAGAAGCCTCTGTCCCCGGAGCTGTACCTGGCCTCTGTGAGGCCGGTGCCTCGCGCGCCGCGGCGCTTACGCCGTGGTCTTGCGCTCGGAATTGAGATCCATCTTGCGATACAAGGTGGCGATGCTGATGCCCAGCATGCTGGCGGTTTTTTCGCGCGAGCCGTTGTTGTACTTCAGTGTCTCCTGAATGAAGAGACGCTCCTGCGCCTTGATGAACTCGTCCAGGGTGGAGCCGATCGGAAGCTGAAGCGTGCCGCCGCCGCCGGTGGGGCTGGGCACTTCGATTTGCTGGCTGACTTTGGAGGGCAGATCGGCTGGCTCGATGCGATCCGCTTCGGCGAAGGCGCAGGCGCGTTCGACAGCGTTGCGCAGCTCGCTGATGTTCCCGGGCCATGGGTACTTCTCGAGAAACCCGAGCGCATTCTCGGAGATCGACTTGGATTTGCCGCCCATGCGCTCGCTCAGGTCCTTCAGGAAATGCTCCACCAGCGGCCGGATGTCCTCGCGGCGTTCGCGCAAAGAGGGGATCTTGATGGGCACGACGGAGATCTTGTAATAGAGGTCCTCGCGGAATTTGCCGGACTGCGTGGCTTCCTCCAACGACACCGTGGTCGAGGTGATGAGACGGAAATCCGGAGCGTTGGCTCCGCCCCAGGCTCCCCGCCTCGCCAGGCACTCGTCCAGGAAGGTGTTGAGTTGGGCTTGAATGCGCACGGGAAGCTGGTGAACCTCGGCTAGGTGGATGGTGCCGCCGGAGGCGCGTCCGAAAATGCCGGCGGATGGATTGCCGCCGTGTCCAAAAAGCTCGGTTTCCAAAACGGACTCAGGCATGGCGCTGCATTGCAGTTCCTTGAATGGAGCCGCCGACCGGCGGCCGGCATCGTGCAGGGCGCGCGCCACCATGTGCTTGCCGACGCCAAACTCGCCCTCCAGCAGCACCGGGCTGTCGGTGTTGGCAACCCGGCGGCTGATTTCGAAGATGCGCTGGATGGCATCGCTGTGGCCGATGAGTTTGGTGGATTGGCTGGAGCGGGTGATGGCGGCAGGAAGTTCGGCGGCGGCTCCGTCCGCTTTGCGGCCCAGAGCCTGATTGACGGTTTTGATGAGGTCTCCCAGGTCAAAGGGCTTGGTCAGGTAATCAAAAGCCCCGAGCCTCATGGCTTCAACCGCGGTTTCCACCGTGCCATGCCCAGTGACCATGATGACCGAAGTGGCGGGAAATTCCTCGCGACAGACGCGAACGATATCGAGGCCGTTGACGTCCCCAATGCGCAGGTCCACGATCACCAAGTCGGGGCGTTCCGCGCGCAAGGCTGTCAGGCCCTCAGCGCCGGTCTGGAGCCCGGTTACTTGGTGGCCGGCGGCTCGGCAGAGCTTGCTCATGAGCTCGAGAATGGCCGCCTCGTCGTCTATGATTATTATTTTAGCCATATAAATTTTCGGGAGTGAGAAGCACCGTTGATTATCAGATGAGCTAAATTAACGAAAAAACCCTCCCAGGTCAATCAGCTTTCTCAAACTTGATCGACGAGGAGGGTAACTTTTTTGTAACCAGTGAGATTTTCGCGATTGCGAAAGACTCAGGGACTCTTGGTCAAACGGGATTCCATCAGCTCATAGGCGCGGCGAAAATCGTTTTGAGACGCCAGCAAATCCGCCTGCTCCTGCGCCAGCCAGGCGGGGGCCGAGGGGAGTGCCAGGATTTTTTCCAGTGTTCGCATGGCTTCTTTGAGCATGCCGCGGCGTTTCTGGGCAAAAAACAGGTCAATGCCCCGCTTCAAATCGGCGGGGTGCTGCAGGAACTCGCGTTCCAACTGGTTGAGCGGCAGGTCGGAGCTGCTCTCGTGGCCGGTGGTGGCATAGGCATGCTTCTTCAGAAGGTGCCAGGCTTTTTCAAACTCGGCCTGCTGCGCGTACTCCCGCGCGAGCAGGCGCCAGGCATCCCCGTGCCAGTCCGGGCTTTTCTCCAAGCGCTCGATCAGGGTGCTCCGCTGACCCCGGGTGGACCAAGCCTGTAGTACGGAACTGCGTTGTCTTGACTCGATTTGCGACAGCTCGGGGTCTGCTTCCAGCAGCTTGCCCAGCGCGGCATCCCATTCCTCCGGAGTTTGCGAATGCAGCAGGCGGGAAGCCAGCAGGGCAGGGGTGGCGGCGAGCTGCAGCAGCGCGCTGCGCAGAGCGGGATGAGGTTTGGACCAGCTCAGCATGGTCTCATAGTGATTGGGGGAAGGCTGCGTTTGCAGCAGCTCGCGCCAGGGCACAATGGCATATTGGGGATCGTACCGCAGCCACACCTGGCCCTCGTCCAGGCGCAGTTTCAAGCTGCCTGGCAGCAAAGCGCGCGCGCGGCCGAAAGCCAGCAGGGCTTCATCGGCGGGCCTGCCCAGGGCCAGCAACACCAGCGCGTGCCGGTAGTGCAAATCCCAGCGCAGCGGCGCTTTGGCCAGGGCCTCGATGAGCAGGTGATTGGCCTCTCCGAGCTGCGTTTGCTTGAAATGGGTGTCAGCCCGTTCGGCCAGGCTTTCGACGTGAAAACGCCCGGGCAGCCAGGGGTTGCCGCGCAGGCCTGAATAGTGGCCGGCGGCGATGACCAGCAGAATCACACCGAACAGCCGGTGGACGAGGGGAGTCCGCCAAGTCATCGTGGCTTCGCGCTGGCGGCTTGAGATGATGGTGGAGGCGAGCAGCAGCACCAGGCAGGCCAGGGTCAGATTGTGCAGGGGCACATCGAACAAGGCATTCACCGCCATCATGCCAACCGCGACCCCCGCCGCTCCGCGCACGTACCGGGATCGTTGCGAATGCTTCGCTTGGCTGTTCAACTTCCAGGGTCCGGCGCGAAACAGCACCCACCACAAGCCCAGCATCAATGGGATGAGGGCGGGAACGCCGGCATCGAAGGCCAGCCACAACCAGTCGCTTTCCGGATGCAGCAATTGACTGGCCGGCAAGGGCAATGCCGTTTCGAGCGCGGACACAGCGGCGAAATTGCCCAGCCCGGCGCCGCTCCCGAACCGGCTCAGAATGCGGGGCAGGATCTCCAGATAAATCATCTGGCGAAATCCCATCAGAGGTTCGGCTTCCGCGGCCGCTTCCGCTGTGAGCCGGGCGAAGGCGCCGCCGCCGTACAGCAGCAAAGCGGCTACTCCAGTGAAGCCGAGGGAGGCGACCACCGTCAACCGGTTGAGCATGCTGCCGCGGCTGGCCGAGGTGATCAGCCAGGCTGCCATGCCGAGGAAAAAAAGCGCCAAGCCGCCGCGCGAGGTGTTGACGGCAATGGCGCTGAACGAGAGCAGCAGGCAGGGCAGATAGACGGCCCACAAGGGCGATCGCCGGGCCAAAGCATCGCGCGTCAGACCGGCGCAGAGCACCGCGCCCACCGCGCAGAGGCTGGAGAAATGGTTGCGATTGAGGAACGGGCCGATGTCGTCCTCGGCGACATGCCTGGCGCGATACGGCCAGCCGCTCACCAGCCAGCCCAGGTGCTCCGCCAGCGCCACCGCAGCGAAGGCGGTGATGCCGAACGCCAGCACGGCCAACAGACGGCGGCGGGAGTCACGATCGGCAGGACGACCCAGCAGCAGGAAGAACCAGCCGAGTGCGGTGAGCAGGGCCAACAGGCTGCCCAGGGTCAAAAAAGGCTGGGGCGAGACGCTGGCAGGCAGGGCGATCCCCCAGTCCGCCGGCAGATACTGGCGCCAAGGCTCGTGCAACCCGAACCAGGCGGCTGGCAGCAAGGAAACAGCCCCAAAAAACACCACCGCCGCCGCCGCGGCCACCAGCACCCCGGGCGGCCGGCAAACAGGCGGCAGCAGCAGCAGCCCGAGGCCGGTCACGCCGCTGATCAGAAGATACGCCGCCTCGCTGTTCCCATTCAGCCAGCAACCGGCCAGCAGAGTGAACGCGCCCAACACGGTCCAATGCCTGCCGCTGCGTGCTTTCTTGCGCAGAGGTTTGCGGGCCGGGCTGGCGTGCTCTTTTTGAGGCATCAAAGTTTGTCCTTTTGCCATTCGGCTTCCGGCATGCTCGCTTCCGCTGAGGAGCGAATCACTTCCACATTGGGCAGGTCGCCCCACTTTTCCAGCGCCCGGGTGAGCGCGGCTTCCAGCATCTCGCCGCGGAACTGCCATTCCTCGGCATTCAGGGTGGTGGCGGGTCTGTGGAGCACGACGGTGCCGTGAGAACCGCGCACATGCAGCGGCAGGTGGCCAGGTGCGGGAGCCGTTCGCAGATCGAGGCGGCGCAGGGTGTCGAGCAGCATGGCATGAAAGTCGAGCGCGGAGATATCCCGCTCAATTTCCATCTCCAAAAGGGTGCCGTGGGCGCGCACGTACTCGCGCAGCCGGCGGCGCTCCAGGCTGTCTCGCAATTGCCGGCGCAGCCCGCGCCAGTTGCGCACGTACCCAAGGTAACGCACGGCGAAGATCGCCAAAAGAAAAACGGCTGCCGAGACGATCGGCAGGGCCAGACCGCGGCTGGCCATGATGCTGATGCCGGCAAGGCTGAGGACCACGCAAGTGGTGTAGAGCACGGCCAGAGCCTTGCTCTTGGAGTAGCCGAGCAGGATCAGGCGGTGATGGATGTGCTCGGCATCGGCGCGGAAGAGCGGCATGCCGCGAATGGCGCGGCGCAGGATCGCCAGAAAGGTGTCCAGAATGGGAATGCCCAACGCCACCAGCACCACCAGCAGGGAGGCGATGACCGCTCCTTTTTGCGAACTCACCAGCGAAACGGAGGCAACAAAGAAGCCGATCAAGTAGGAGCCGCCGTCGCCGAGAAAGATTTTTGCGGGCGGCAGATTGAAAATCAAAAAGCCGCCCAGCGCGCCGGCCATCACCAGCGAGACCAGCACCACATCGGGTATGTGCGCGTAATGGCCGACGAAGGCCAGCGTCAGGCAGAGAAACAGGCCAAACCCGGTGGCCAGTCCGTCCATGCCATCGATCAAATTCACGATGTTGGGCACGGCGATGAGCCAGAGCAGGGTGATGGGAAGACCTATCAGGCCCAGGCTGATGGAGCCGGGGCCGAAAGGATTGCTCACGATGTCGATGGAGACGCCGAACGCATACAGCACGAGCGCGCAGCCGAGCTGCCCGATCAGCTTGATCTTCGCTCCCAGCGGCTTCAGGTCGTCGAGGAAGCCGATGCTGAAGATCAGCGCGTTGGTGATGATGACGGGCAGCCACTTCTGCCGCAGCTCTGGCAGCCGGATCGACAGCACCAGAAATCCAATGCTGAGCGCCGTGAAGATGGCCAGGCCACCCAGCCGGGAAATGGGCCGCTCATGCTGCTTGCGGTGATCGTCAGGACTGTCCAGCCCCAGCCTGCCGGAGCGTTTGACCAACAAATACGTGACCCCCGCAGACAGCACCAGCGCGGAAACAAAGAAAAACAGCAGGGTCTGAAGGTGCCACATGGGGTGAGCAAAGTGGGGCAATCACTTTGATTGCCCGTGAAAAAGGGAAAGCAAGCGGGACGCTTGCCCCCACTTTATGAAAACAGAGGACAGCGGCGGAAGCTCAAATCTCCACGTTTCTGAACCTCATGCAAACCCTCCGTGTTCCTCAGCGCGCTCTGTGGTGAATCCCTGTTTTCCACCACCGAGGACACCGGGCGGCACTGCGGCCGGGGAGGGCTCTTCAACGTTCCAACCACGCCGCCCACTGCCGTACTCCCTGCTCCCGCACGGCTTCGACACGCGCGCGGACCTCGTTTTCATGAAGGGGCGGCGGAGAGGGCGGCAGCGCGCGCAGCCAGGCGGCGATCGCGGCTCCTTGTCCTGGGGCGAACACCCCGTGCCGTGCTGATTGATGCCGCAGTTTCTGCGCCACTTGGCTGGTCGCCGGCCCCAGCCAGAGCACCGGCTTTTCCAGCAGGGTCATCAACGCCAGTTTGGACGGCCAGATGAGGCCGGTCAGTGGCGGCTTTTGCGTGGCGATCAAGACATCGGCAGCTTGCAACTCGGACAAGAGCCGATCGTCAGGGGCATAGTCGCGCCATTCGCAACACTGCAGCCCCATGTCGCGGGCCATTGCCATCGCCGCATCGCGTGCCGGACCGCTGCCTTGAAAAACCAGCCGCCAGCCGCCGCCGCTTTTCTCCACGATCTGCTGGGCCGCCAGCAGGTCGGCGAATTCGTGGGCGCGCCCCAGGTTGCCCGAGTAAAGCCAGACCCGCTCCTGGGGTGACGATTCCGTTTCCTTGCGGGCAGTTAGCGCGGTGGGAAGCGCGGGAGGCCAGGGTGCCAACTCTTGAACATGGCGGCCTCCGTTCGTCTCAAGCACCGCCCGCATGTCTCCATCGAGGGCGACCAGGATGCGGGCACGTTGGTAGGCAAAGCGCATCGCCGCACGCACGAGGCCGCTGATCCAGCCCGGCCGCAGCGCGCCCAGCGCAATCGCGGTTTGCGGATAGACATCCATCGCCCAGTGCGCCAGCCGGGCGCGTTTGCAAATCGCGATGACCGCCGCGGTGAAGGGCAGGCCAGGGGGATCGGAAAGGCAAAGCACCCAGTCACAACGGGGAGCGCGCAGGCCGGCGATCAACAGTCGAAAATTGGCTGCCAGATCACGCCGCACGCGCGCCAGGCCGCCTTGGGTTTTTCGCTGATAACCCTGGCCGCAGCCCAGGCACTGCGTCTGCCAGCCCGCCTGGCCCAGCGCCTCCGCCAAGTCGCCGAGCAAACGCGCCGTCGGTGGCTTTTCGGGCGGGATGAACTGGTTCAATAACAGAATGCGCATGGGGCAGGGGAAGGCGTAGTGCGGAGAGCAGCAATTTCAGCTTTCAGCTTTCCTATTTCGGCTTTCTCCCCGTATCCGCCAAAGATCACGCGCCATGCGCCAGGAGTCGCGCAGCAGACGCACCTTGCCGCCGGGCACCTCATGCCAGTCGATGGGGATTTCGACCACGGGCGTGCCTTGATCCAGCAGCGCGGCGATCAATTCGGCGTCGAAGGCGAATCCGCTGATTTTCAAGCGATCCACCACCGCGTCGAACGCCGGTTTTGGCACCAGTTTGAGTCCGCACTGGCTGTCATAGACGGGGATGTTCAGCAGGATCGAGGTCAGCGTGGCATAGATGCGGCCCAGCAGATGGCGCTTGATTTGTCGATCCACCCGTCGGCCGAGCATCTTGATGCGCGAGGCAATGAGGGCAGTAGCTCGGGCATCCTGCGTAGCTCGGGCATCCTGCGTAGCTCGGGCATCCTGCCCGAGATCGTGTAATGCAGGCATCCTGCCTGCCTCGCCGCCCCCCGCGCTCTGCGCTCTCGCCATCTCAATCAACCGCGCGGTCTCCGTTGCGGAGCAAGACCCATCCGCATCGACAAAAGCCAGCCACTCCGTGCCGGGCGCCGCCGCCTTCCAACCCGCGCGCACGGCCCCGCCTTTGCCCAGATTGTGCGGCAATTCCAACAAGGGCAGCAGGCAAGGGCGAGTCTTGCGCACTTCATCGACCACCGCGCGCAGCGCCGCCGCCTCTGCCGCCCCCGAACCATCATCCACGACCAGCACCCGGACCTCGCCAGCCCTGTCCATTTCGGCGCACAACTCCGGCAAGAAGACCGGCAAACGTTCGCTTTCCCGGAAGCAGGGAATGACAAGATGTGTTTTCAAAGCCCGTAGTGCGCCCAAAGTGTAGCTCAGGTTTCCAACCTGAGAGGAGTCATTCAGGCATCCTGCCTGAATGTTTCCAACGACAAAATCATGAAGGACAGAATCATGTTTATTTCATTCATGATTCTGTCGTCGTCATTTTCAGCAGATGGTTGTGAAGCCGCGCAAGCTTCCAGCCCGCGCGAATCCTCATGGGATCGGGCACTCCAGTAGCTCAGGTTTCCAACCTGAGAGGAGTTATTCAGGCATCCTGCCTGAATGTTCCCAACGACAAAATCATGAAGGACAGAATCATGTTTATTTCATTCATGATTTGACCCTTCATGATTCTGTCGTCGTCATTTTCAGCAGATGGTTGTGAAGCCGCGCAAGCTTCCAGCCCGCGCGAATCCTCATGGGATCGGGCACTCCAGTAGCTCAGGTTTCCAACCTGAGAGGAGTTATTCAGGCATCCTGCCTGAATGTTCCCAACGACAAAATCATGAAGGACAGAATCATGTTTATTTCATTCATGATTTGACCCTTCATGATTCTGTCGTCGTCATTTTCAGCAGATGGTTGTGAAGCCGCGCAAGCTTCCAGCCCGCGCGAATCCTCATGGGATCGGGCACTCCAGTAGCTCGGGTTTCCAACCTGAGAGGAGTTATTCAGGCTTTCAGCCTGAATACCATGGAGCAACGAACAATCAACTCCACGCAACGAAACCTCTACGCGTCCGCCGCCGCCTCCAATGCCGCCGCATTGGTCAGTTCCATGGTCTCCTCGCCCATTTGCAGGCAGTAAATCCCCAGCTCAGTCAGCCGTCGCTCCACCGGCTCCGGCACCGACCAGCTTCCAAAAACCCCGATCAACTTCCGCCCTTCGTATTGGGGGAAGCAGCGGAAAAACACCTTGAGTTTGGCGGCGAACGCCTCCCCGTACTCCCCGCTCGGCGTGGACTTCGCCTCGCCCAACAGAACCATTTCCGGGCCGGAGACGATGGCATCGAATTCGTTCCACTGCTCGCGTTTCTGGGGATTGCGGCGACTGAGCCGGAGATTGATTTCGTCCACGCTGGACATCTTGAAGTGTTCGCGGGCCAAGCGGGGCAGATTCGGCCCCAAAACGTCCTCGACAATATGCCCCAGTTTGTTGGAAAGCGCACCCCGCTGCCGGTTCATCTCCTTGCGCTACACTTTCCGTGCTCTTTATTCCAATGAAGGCAATTCTCCCGGCTTCAATGCCACCCGTTTCCGCCAGGCCTCTGGAAAATCCGGCGCATGACGGTCGATCACATGGCTCCCCAGCACCAGCACATCCATGTCCGTGCGCAGAAAACAGGAAATGGCCTCGAGCGGCAGCCGCACCACCGGTTCGTTTTCGTTGAGCGACGTGTTGAGAATGATCGGCACGCCGGTCTTCCCGTAAAACTTCGAGATCAGAGCGTGATAACGTGGATTGGTCCGCTTCGAGACCGATTGCAGCCGGCCGCTGCCATCGACATGCGTCACCGCCGGAATGAGCGCGTGCTTTTCTTTGCGGATCGGGAACACCTTTTCCATGTAGGGCGCCGGTTCGTCGATCTCGAACCATTCTCCCACAAATTCTTCCAGAATGCTGGGCGCGAAGGGCCGGAATTTCTCCCGGAACTTGATGCGCAGATTGATGATGTCGCGCATGTCGGTGCGGCGTGGATCGGCGATGAGGGAGCGATTGCCCAGTGCCCGGGCGCCGAATTCCATTTTGCCTTGAAACCAGCCGACAACTTTGCCTTCGAGCAACTTCTCCACCGTCCGGTCCAGCAAGGCTTCCTCATCCAGCGTTTCGCAGGGCAATCCCACCTCGCGGATTGCGGCCAGGCACTCGCCATCGTCCGATTCGCAGCCCCAGTAGGCGTGGTCCTGCACAAAGCCGCGGGCGCCACCGAGCACCTTGTTCCAGACATAGAAGGCCGCGCCGAAAGAGGTGCCGTTGTCCGCCGCTCCCGCCGGGATATAGACGTTTTCAAAAGGCGTGTGCTGAGTGATCTTGCCGTTGGCCACCGAGTTCATCGCCACCCCGCCGGTCAGGCAGACGTTGGGCGTCTTCGTTTTCTCGTGCAGCCGGGTCAGCAGGTGCAGGATGATTTCCTCGGTCACCACTTGCAACGATTTGGCGATGTTATCGTGCCGCCGGGTCATTTCCTCCTCCTTGCCACGGCGCAGGCCAAGGTCTTTCTCCAGCAAGTCGCTGAAAAACGGCTCCACGATGGGGGCGCCGTCGTTCCATGACATGCGGACTCCCTGCTTGTGATGGGTGAAGTAGTCGAGATTCAACTCGAAGACATCCCCTTTCGGGCGGATCACTTTCCGGAAAAAATCGGCGAACTCCGGCTCGCCGTAAGGAGCCAGCCCCATCACCTTGTACTCGTCACCATAATAGGGAAACCCAAGGTACATGGTGATCGCGCTGTAAAGAAAGCCGATGGAATGCGGGAACCACACCCGGTTCAACTCCCGCCAGTCTGTCCCGCGCGCATGGGCCGTCAGCGTGCTCGTGAAGTCTCCCATGCCATCCACGGACAGTACCGCCGCTTCCTCGTAGGGTGAGATCAGGAAACCCGCCGCCACATGCGTTTGATGGTGCTCGATGCGGTGGAATTTTGCGCTCACCTGATCGCGCCGCATCCCCACCGCCCGGGCAAATTGCTCTTCCAGCCCCAGAGTTTTGCCCTGGCGCCTCAGTCGGTCCGCGATCGCTCGCAGCGACGGCCGGTTCCTGGCCACGTAGGCCAGACGTCGCCCCACATTGGCGCGTGGATCGAAAGAAATCGCCACATGATCAAGGTCCTCCGCCTTCACCCCGCCGGCTTCCAGGCACCAGCGGATCGATTCCGCCGGAAAGCCCGCCCAGTGCTTGATGCGGTTGAAGCGCTCTTCCTCCACGGCGGCAACGAGCCGCCCGTCGATCACGAGAGCAGCCGATGCATCGCCATGATAGGCGTTAATGCCGAGTATCGAAGTCATGGAAAGCTAAAACGGGAAACGGTTAAACAAGAAGGAGGAAGAAGCTCCCGAAAGAAACGAGACAATCGTTTGGTTGCGGCTAATGACCGTATTTTATCGCAACTCCTGCGAGAGCATGTGCCTCCCGTCTGCCCGCCTAGCCGGTCTTCCGGAACACCAGAATCATCGACTTGGCCAGCGCCGGCAGCCGCCCCACCCGCAGCACCTTCTCGCACGCCAATCCTTGCTCCGCGAACAACGCCGTCAGGGTTTTCACCGACCAGAATTTGATGTGCCCATGGTCCCACAAGGCGGTGAAATGCGCGTCCATCTTGCCGCTCATCGCGAGCGCCACGTTTTTGAGATAACCGTGATAGGGCGTGCTGATGATGGCCCGGCCGCCCGGCTCCAGCAGGTCATGCACACACCGCGCGTATTGGCGCGGCGCATAGACATGCTCCACCACCTCCAGGGAAACGACCGCCGGGAAGGTTCCATAACGCGCCGCCAGATCCTCATAGGCATTTCCCACCTCCAGACGCAGGGAGGGGTCCGCCTTTCGCGCGATTCCGATGCCGGTTTCCGAAGGATCGACCCCCGTCACCTCAAAGCCCTGCGCTTTCAGATGACGCGCCAAAGCCCCATTGCCGCAGCCGAGATCGAACACTCGTCCCCCCCTCCCCCGCGTTTCCTGCCGCCAGCTCGCGCAATACCGGTTCCCACAGATAAGCATGGGTGTGGGCGGCATCGGCCTGGGCATAGGCATATCCGGTGGCGATTTCTTCGTTCATAGCGTCTTTCATGGCGGGTGATGGACAGGTTTCCGATCTGGCAACTCCCGGCAAGGTTTTCCCTCCAGGCCTCCTACCTCCGCCCCGCGTGCCATCGGTGCTGCCGCTGTCCACCACGACGATGCGCGCCGCCCAACGCAGCCGCTCCAGGCAGCGGCGCAGATTCGGTTCCTCGTTCCAGGTCAGAATCAGCGGGGTGATGTCTTCCAGCTTCATTTTTTGATGAGCGGCACCTCGTTCCAGGTCAGGATCTGGGGGGTGATGTCCGCCGAATTCATGGCCGTCTCCTCTTCATCCCCAGATTTCTTGGGTCAACTCCTGCAAAGTCAGGCGATGGTGCGATGCCACGCTCTTCAGGATGGATGCCAAGGTCCCCGGCTTGATCGGACGATGGGGCCGGAATGACCTCATGGTGCTCTCCTCCTTCTTGTGTGGTGATGCGGATGTGCGATCCCTTTTGGCGCGTCACCTCATAGCCAGGGCTGCGGAGAGCTTTGACGAGTTCCGCACCCTCGACATCGCGCGGCAGCTTCATACCGGCATCAACTCATCCCGTACGAAATGCAGCCTCACCAGCGGGGGGCGTTGCGCTTCATCGTCAAAATAACAATCGATGGCCTCGCGGATTTGAGCCCTCAGATCTTCGAGCGTCTCCCCTTGGGTGTGAATGCCGGCCCCCAGGGCGGAAGCGGTATAGCCCCCGGCAGGATCCTCGAGAATTTCGAAAATCAATTCTTTCATGCGCCCAGACTACGGGTGAATCGTATCAATGACAAGTGCGCCGGCGCGAAACTCCCGGGTGGGACCGGCGGAAGGATGTCTTCCAGCTTCATCCTGAATCCAGGTTGTGAAATCACCAGCCGGCCACCGCGCTACCCGCCTTCGTTTGAGCCGTTTCCCAGCGCAAGCCATCCAGGGAAACCGGATCGGATTCCTCCGCATCCTCGAATCAGGCGAGGCTGCGGATCACGGTGAACATTTCAGCGAGTTTCGGCTGCCCGTCATGCCCGGCGAGGTTCCGTGAGACCAAGAGAGCGAGATCCATCCGCCGCCCTGATTGACAATGGAGCGACCAATGGCATCCGTAATGGCGTGCGCTATACCATTTCCATGGACAAAGCGGGCCGGATCGTCATCCCCAAGGAAGTCCGGGAACGCATTGGCGCGGATGAGACAACCCGATTCGATCTGGAGGTCATTCTCGACCGGATCGAACTGACGCCGAAAGAAGATTTGGAAACACCCCGGCCAAAGTTGATCCGCAAAAACGGCCGGTTGGTCATTGCCGCGACGGGCAAAAAATTCAGCGCCGCCGAAGCCATCCGCCTGGATCGGGAGGATCGGATGGAATTTCTGGCGAATCTTGAACATCGGTGAGCCATGGCGGACTATTTTGACTCGTCTGTGTTTGTCGCAGCGGTTTCCGAGGATGACCCGGACCATGAAAGCTCGGGCAGAGCGTGGGATAGCGCCATTGATCCCGTGTTTTATGCCCGTGGTCTTCTCGAGTCTTTCGCGACGCTGACCGGCAAACGCCATCCCACATGCTTGGCTCCCGATGAGGCTGCCGCCGTCATTTCCGGGACCTTGGAAAACACCGCAGTCGAAATCATTCAATTCACTCCGCTGGAAATCATCACCTTGTTGCAAAAAGCCCGCCGCCACGGCGTGCGTGGGGGCGCGATTTACGATCACCTGCACCTGTGCGCTGCCCGCAAAGCCGGAGTGGACCGGATTTTCACGCTGAACAAACGCCACTTCACCGCCATCGCCCCCGACTTGGCACCCCGCATCTTCCATCCGGAGGAGCTTTTCTGAAGGGCGGTGGTCAGCGCGTTGCCAGTAGCTCAGGCATCCTGCCTGAGACCAGTCATTCAGGCATTCTGCCTGAATCTGCCGGTGAAACGAGAGGCCGGAGGTCAGGGGGGAGACATTTCAGTGGCCAGCGGGCGGAGAGCGATGGGCTGGGGGCAGCCAGATTTCAGGCGGCGCGAAAAAGGATTGAGCCCATGCGCCCCGCCGCCTTTGCCGCGGGAATCGCCAAGCGGTTACAGATGGTGGATGGCGCCACTTACCTTGGATTTTACCGACACCCAGGTGGTTCCGGTTAAGGAAACGGGATCGGGTTCGAGTTCCGCGTCTTCGAACCAAGCCAGACTGCGAATGGCTGCGAAGACTTCGCAGTGGGCATACTTGTTCTGAAAAAAACAAGCATCTCTGACAAGGAAAGGTGGCCCAGCAGAAGCGCCAGATCGAAAAAATCCTTTTTCGATCCCCTGTTGACAATCGCATTGATCTTCATGGCTGCCAGATCGGGAACAGACAGCAAACGCAGCCCATCCAAGGCGTCCGGGGACCCCAGCAATGGATAATGATGCCGCAGCAGATCCACCTTCACACCGCCCGCTTCCAGCGTCAGGCTGTTCCGGGCTTGCGCAAGGACGGTGGCCTCAGCCAGCCCCATTCTCCCGAAAAGCACATCCGGCGCGAACTCATCCAGCGTGAAAAAATTCAGATCGACCGACCAGCGATGACCAAAGCGAAGGGCCAGCGACGTGCCACCACCCAAGGCAAACTCACGCAGAGCCTCCAGGGGAGACAGGCGATGGAGCAAAGCCTTTACCTCGTCCGGGATGGCATGGTAGCAGAGCATCGGAAGGCCTCGGCAGGCAGTTGGAACCAAGCCCTGCAGAAGGCCAGCGAGCGGGGCTCGAGGTCCCGCAAGCCGGTGACCACATCCGCCAGCCCTGGTTTTCCGTAGTAGGCAGCCAAAATCAGCCAATCTTTCCACCGTCCGTATTCCAGCACCCGTTTCACCAGCCAGGCCGCATGGCGCTCCGGCTCGACGGCGGAGCGCTCCACATCCCAGAACAAATGGTCCGATAGTTCTGTCATCCGGTGGGAATCTGGCTCTAACAATGGCCTTGGCAAAGGCGAAACACCTGACAACGGTGCATTAGGGACGTCTTCGGGTCGCGATCTCAAAACGCTCCTTCGTTGAGCAGCTCCATCGTCTCATCCCCGAAACCGAGGGCATGAATGCGCCGGCGCGTGAGATACGCGAGCAAGGAGGGATCGAAGCTCACGCTGGCCAGCAAAGGCAGGATTTTGTGGCCCGCATACTCCGGGAAAAACTCCGGCACGGCGGACGCCTTGGCCAAGAGGTCTTTGGCCTTCTCCACCGTGGGCGTGGATTGGGCTTCGCCGATGAGCAGGTGCTTCGTCCCCGCCACCAGGAGGTCCAGTTCCAACATCCGGGAGGCGTCGGCGGGATGCTTGCGCTTGACCCGGATGGCGAGGGTCTCAATCGGATCGCCGCCGAAAAGCTTGCCGGCGATCCGCGCCGCGTTGGGATGCACCATATCCTCAATGAAGCGGCCCACCCGGTCTGAAATCTCGGCCATGCGCTTGTTGAAATCCCGGCGGTCTTGCTCGGCCTGCTGGCGGTCTTTATCAGCCTGCTGGCGGTCTTTATCAGCCTGCTGCTTGAATTCCTCCCAGCGTTGGTTGGATTCCTCCCGGCTCTTTGCGGATTCTTGGCGGTCTTTCTCAGCCTGCTGCTTCCACTCTTCCCAGCGTTGGTTGGATTCCTCCCAGCGTTTTTCGGACTCCTGACGCAGGCGCAGCAATTCGCGGTCGGTGCGGGCGTTGCTGACGCGGATTTCCGCCACGTCCTCATGGATGGCGGCAATGGCCATCGAGCTTTGCTCCACAAAGCGTTCCACCGCCGCTTCCAGGCGGCTCATGCGTTCTTCCAAGACCGGCATGGGTTCACATTACGGGTTGGCGGCAGGCTTGGCAAGCCCGGGGTTTTGAACCGCGAATGGACACGAATGGAAGAAGTTGCAAAATCCAAGGCGCCCACCGTAGCACAGCCCGTCCCGGCTGTGTGTGTCGCGGGCGCCCCGCCCAATGCTGTTCGGAACAATTGCTCGCGCTCGCCGCAGTCTGGCGACTGCGCCTACAAGCGCTGTGCCGCCTGCCGCGAAAGGTAGGCGCGTTCGCCAGAACGCGGGGGAGTGGCGCGGGCTCGCCTGATGTCGTTGAAGTGAACCGAACCGTATTGGGCGTCCCGCCCCACGACTGCCGTTATTCGGATAGGCGTCCATTAGCGGTTTTCCAGGATGCTCTGGCAACTCGGTCATTTGGCCACCGACTCGTAAAGCGCCCGCAGCCCCGCCCCCATCGCCTCCACCGCCGCGATCCCGAAATTCTCTGAATAGGACGGCAGCACATAAATCCCCGCCTCCCGCAGCCAGCGCGCTTTCGTTTCTCCCTTGATTCGTCCCAGCCATTCCACCCGTTCCCCGATCCCGAGACCGTCCGCCATTGTGCGCAGCTCCCGCACGTAGCCCGCTTCCCCATCGCCCGCCACCGCCAGCTTCCACGCCGGAAATGCTCCCGCCAGCGCCGCCCAGGCTTCCAGCAATTCCTCGAGGTTCTTCTTCAGGTCCAGCCGGGAGAGAAACAGAATCCATGGCTTCCTCTCGGCGGAATCCGGTGGCTGGAGCGGCTGATATCCGTCGCCGCCAGTCTGGCAGCGGCATGCGCCGCATTATAAAATGACAAACCCGGGCTGAGGACCCCGCCCCAGCAGCCACGCATAGCAGGCGACAAACTCCTGCGCGATCCCGTCCCAGGAAAAACGCTCTTCCACGACTTTTCGTCCCCGCATCCCCATGGCGGCCAATTCCTCTGGCGATCGCCGCGTCGCATCCTCCAGCGCAGAGGCGATTCCCTCCACGTTCACCGGCACCCACCACCCGCAGCGTTCCTCTTCCAGCAGCTTCCATGGCGCGCCATGAGTCGTGATCACCGGCAGGCCATGCGCCATCGCTTCCGCCACCGCGATGCCAAAATTCTCCGAATGCGTCGGCAGCACAAAAAGATCCGCCTCGCGATAGGCTGCTTCCTTGGCTTCGCCCGCCAATGGCCCCACAAAGGCTACTGTTTCCCCCAAACCCAAGGCCACCGTCTGCCGCCCTAACTCCGCCCGGTGCCCCCCCTCATCGGGGCCTACAATCCGCAGCTTCCACCCCTCCGGCCGTACCTTCGCCCACGCTTCCAGCAGCAGTGGCAATCCTTTCACCGGATGAATCCGGCTCAGAAACAGCAGTGTCTTCCTTTCTGCTTTCTGCTTCCCCGTTTCCCCGTTTCCCGGCAGTTCCACCCCGTTCGGAATCACCGCAATTGGGGTATTCAACCCTCTATCCCGGAAGGATTGCGCTTCCTGCTCCGAGGTTGCATGAAGCAACGATGCCGTCTGTAAATTCCGCCGCTCCCACAGCCACCACACCGGCCGCTTCTTCCATGCCTTGTGCCGCCAGGCCCAAGGCTCCAGCATCCCCCGGACCGAAGCCACATGCGGCTTGCTGAATTTTCTCTTCCATGCCAGCGCCACCCAGGAGGGATGCAGCCATAAACCGTGCGTGTGCAGGATATCCGCTTCCCGTCGAAGCAATTCCCGCCGATACGCCCCCGACCATCCCAAAGCCGGAACCCGAATCCGCCCCTCAAGGGAAACTCCCGCCGGTGCCCAGCAGTCGAGGTATCGAAAAGCCTCCTCCCCCCACGGCATGGCTACATGGGTGGCCGCCCCGGCCCCAGTCAACGAACGAGCCAACTGCCGTACCGACTCAAAAGGCCCACCGTAAGACGGCCCCATGGGGGGCGAGGTGTGCATGATCGTCATTTCCCAAAAACTCTGATAGAGCACGGTTGCTTTAAAACGGCAGGACGTGGCGAGCCCGCCACACTAAAAAATATCAGATCACGGATTTCAAACAAATGGGAAAACACCGAATGGTTCGCGCAGATTTCGCATTCGCAATCCCTCCTATGCTTCATTTTCTTCGAGCGCCCGACTCGCAAAAAATACGCTCACAAGCCATAAAACAAAAAATTGCGTTACAACCGCCGTGACCAAACCACCGTAAACGCCCCCGATCGTGCTGCCGACAAACATCAATTGGAGCGTCGCAAAACATTGGATGGACAAGGGTATGACGCCGCTCGATCTCTCCGAGAATATTTTTTTAGGAACGCGGGAAAGAACGCCCAAAAAAACAAACAAAGGTATCATGCCAATCATTCCGAAATTGACGTAACCTTCAGCAACATGTCCCACGCCAATACTGGTCGTGGATAAAGTGTTGGGATGCTGAATACCGTATTCGACAGGATATTGTCGGTTCGCGACGAAGGCCGTGGGTTTATTGCTCCAAACAAATCTGGGTATCCAACCATAAAACAAATAACCGATAGACTCGCCCTTTTTGTAAGGTATTTGGCTTGGCGTCAGTTCAATGTATCGTTGAGTCGATAAGAGCAAAGAAAACCGTTCTTTTGCGGATTCATTGACGCTTTTCCGTATACTTGTATGATGTTCGCCTCCAAACCAATAATTGGAGATAATTTCAGCATATAATTTGAAGCGTTCCAAAGCAGCAAGATTGCTCTGAGCACCAAACCAGACACGGCTACGATAATCACCTTTCGCTGGCTGAATCATAAAGAGGGCAATCAAAACAAGAAGGCCCGGGATCAAGGGCACTTTCCCGGTGGAAACCCATTTAGTCAAGGCCAAAACAAACAAAGGTTGCAAGGCCGACTGAGTCAGTCCTGAGACCAATCCATGCAGTGTAAAAAAAACCAAAAAACACCACAACACCATTTTCCATCCTTGATTCAGCTTTCCCTGAAAATAAAGAATACCGAAAATAGCGATGCCTAAGTCTTTGGACAAAACAACACCTATGACACGTGAAAAGATTTCCGGCACGCGTGTCTCTGCAGCATAAAGCAACAAATTCGAAACCATGAGAAATAGCCCAACCACAATCAGTCCAGAAGTGGTTATTCTGATTCGCGGCATAATGCCGTCTATCGGTGCCTTGGCTGCAAGTCTGTATCCCGCCAGCAGGCACAGTATCACCAGCAGAACGCATGCCATGGTTTTGGTTATTCCAGCTCCCGAAGGAGTCAATACCGCTTCATAGACTGCTTGCTCCTCCTGATAAAAAAGAGGAATAGAAAACAGAAGAGGATAAGTAGCTAACGGAATCTCAATCAGTGGAACGCCTCGGCGTTGCCATCTGATATGCTCTATCAAGGGAAGTTGAGATGCCACGGATAATTGGACCAAAAGGGAGTTAGTTTACGAGGGCAAGATCG
>CAZKMS010000040.1:0-35867 GCA_964553805.1 uncultured Verrucomicrobiaceae bacterium | reverse complement strand
GCCCGCGTGCTTTACCCGGACGCCAACATCCGGCAGCAGGGTTTCGAGCAATCCCGGCTACCCGACGAGGGCTTTGATCTCGTCATCTCCAACGTCCCTTTCGGCAATTACAAGGTCTTCGATCCCGAGTTCAATCAGCACAATTTCCTGATTCACGACTATTTCTTTGCCAAGTCGCTGCAAAAGGCGCGTCCCGGTGGCGTGATCGCGCTCATCACTTCAATGGGGACGATGGACAAGCAGGACGCCCGCCTGCGCGATTACCTCCATGACCGGGCGGAATTTTTGGGAGCCGTTCGCTTGCCTAATACCGCGTTCAAACAGAACGCCAACACGGAAGTGACGACCGACATGGTTTTCCTGCGCCGCTTGAACGAGGGAGAAGCACCCTGCGGTCACGATTGGAGGGAACTGGCCGCGCATGAAAACGCCGATGGCGTCTCCTTCCGCATCAATCGCTATTTTGCCGAACATCCAGCCATGATGTGCGGACGCATGGCCAGTGAAAGCACCATGTATTCCGAGGGGGAACCGGCCCTTGTGCCGGACGGGCGACCGCTCGATGCCGCCTTGTCGCAGGCCATCGCCCATCTCCCCAGCGCCATCTATCGCCACGCCGAAAGCCAATCCGCGAATCAGGGAGACGACCCGGAGGAAATCCCCGCACCGGATGGTGTCAAGGAAGGCGCTTTCACCTTGCACGAGGGACAGGTGGCCGTGCGCAAAGGCGGCACGCTTGTTCTGTCCCGTGGACTTCCCGCCGAAACGACACGCCGGATTCGCGGCCTGATCCAAATCCGCGAAGCCGTGCGCGACGTTCTCCGCACCCAACTGGAGGAAAGCGGCGATTCCGCCATCCTCGCCGCCCGTCAGCAGCTCAATATCCACTACGACCAGTTCGTCGCCCGTTTCGGTCCCGTCAGCAACACCGGCAATCGCCGCGCCTTCCGCAATGATCCGGACTATCCGCTCCTGTGTTCGCTGGAGAACTACAACCACGAAACCAGGCAGGCGACCAAGACCGCCATTTTCCGCGAGCGCACTATCCATTCCGCCGCTCCCGTCCTCAAAGCCGAGACCGCCAAGGACGCCTTGGTCGTCACCCTCAATGAACGGGGCAAAGTGGACTTGGAGCACATGGCCGCCTTGCTGGGAAAGGAAGTCTCCGAACTCACGCCGGAACTCAAGGGATTGATCTACCTCGATCCTGAAACCGGCCGCTGGGAGACCGAGGACAGCTATTTGTTCGGCAATGTCCGCGAGAAACTGGCGACGGCGCAACGCGCGGCGCGGGATGATCCACGGTTTCAGGAAAACGTGGACGCGCTGCAAGCCGTGCAGCCGGAAGACCTGCCGCCTTCGCAGATCGAGGCGCGTCTTGGAACGGCATGGATACCGGAAACCGACGTGGAAGCCTTCGCTTCCTCCTTGCTGGGGAACAATCCCGTTACCATCAGCCATTCCCCGCAGGTGGGCGCATGGTTCGTGCAGGGCGGACCACAGGCCAAAGTTTCCGTTGCCAACACCACCGAGTGGGGCACGGCACGGTATCCCGCTCTCGATTTGATTCAGGATTGCCTCAACCTGAAAACGCCCACCGTTTATGACCGGGACGAAAACGGGAATCCCTACGTCAACGCCACCGAGACAGAAGGCGCGCGCGACCGGCAGGAGAAGATCAAGGAGCGCTTCAAGACGTGGGTATGGGAGGACGACGAACGCCGGGAAAGACTCTGCCGCCTTTACAACGATCAATACAATTCCGAGCGCCTCCGCGTCTTCAACGGCGCTCACCTGACCCTGCCCGCCAGCAGTCGCCAGGTCACGCTGCGCTCTCACCAGAAAGATGCCGTCTGGCGCATCATCCAGAGCAGAAACACCCTTCTGGCCCATGCCGTGGGCGCGGGCAAAACCTACACGATGGTGGCCGCCGCCATCGAAATGAAGCGGCTCGGACTGGCCCGCAAACCCATGTTCGCCGTGCCCAATCACATGCTTTCGCAGTTCGCCACGGAACTTCTCACCCTTTACCCCAACGCCACCATCCTCGCCGCAGGCAAGGATGACTTTGCGAAGGATCGCCGCGCCCAGCTTTTCAGCCGCATCGCCACCGGAAATTGGGACGCTGTGATTGTCACCCATTCCAGCTTTGAAAAAATCCCGCTCTCCACCAGCGCCCGCAAGAACTTCATCGAAGCGCAGATTGAGGAAATCGAGGATGTCATCCGCGAACAGAAATCCGAGTCACGCGGAACGCGCTTGGTCAAGGAACTGGAGCGCGTGCGAAAACGACTGGAGTTCAAACTGGATTCCCTTTCCGCCGAGGAGAAGAAAGACCGGACCCTGACCTTTGAGGAATTGGGCGTGGATCGCCTGTTCATTGACGAGGCCCACAAATTCAAAAATTTGTTCTACACCACCAAAATGACCCGAGTCGCCGGATTGCCGCAAACGGCATCGGAACGGGCTTTCGATTTGTTCCTGAAGGTCGGCCACATTCAGGAGCGCAACGGCGGCGGGGGTGTGGTCTTTGCGACGGGAACGCCCATCTCCAACACGATGGCCGAGATGTTCACCATGCAGCGTTATCTGCAAATGACTTCGCTGCGTCGTCTTGGCCTTCAGCATTTCGATTCGTGGGCCGGGACGTTCGGGGAGACGGTGACGGCGATGGAACTCAGCCCCGACGGAGCAGGCTACCGTATGCAGCACCGCTTCGCGCGTTTCGTGAACGTGCCGGAACTCATGCAGCAGTTCCGCCAGACGGCAGACGTGCAGACAGCGGACATGCTCAAGCTGCCGATTCCCAAACTGGAAACCGGGCGGCCCATCATCGTCAGCGCCCCGTGCAGCTCGCGCCTTCAGAAATTTGTCGAAACGCTGGTCAAGCGGTCGGAGCAGATCAAAGGCGGGAAGGTCAATCCGAAGGATGACAACATGCTCAAAATCACCTCAGAGGGGAGATTGGCCGCTCTCGATTTCCGTCTGATTGCGCCCGCCGCTCCAGACGCCCCGGATTCCAAGGTGAATCTTGCCGTGGAAAAGATTCATCGCATCTGGCTCGATTCCTCGCCTCAAAAAAGCGCCCAGCTTGTTTTCTGCGACCTCTCCACGCCGAAGAAAGGGCAGCAGCGGGAATTTTCCGTGTATGACGACATCCGCGCCAAGCTCATCGCCCGCGGCATTCCTGAAAAAGAAATCGCCTTCATTCAGAATCACGACACCGACACCGCCAAGGCCGCGCTGTTCAAAGCCGTGCGCGAGGGAGACGTGCGCATCCTCTTGGGAAGCACCCTCAAAATGGGGGAAGGCACCAACGTGCAACACCGCCTCATCGCCTTGCATCATCTCGACGCGCCTTGGCGTCCCTCCGATATTGAGCAGCGGGAGGGCCGCATCCTTCGCCAAGGCAACACCAACGAATTTGTCAGCGTTTTCCGCTATGTCACCGAAGGCAGCTTTGATGCCTATATGTGGCAGACGTTGGAGACGAAGGCGCGTTTCATCGCGCAGGTGATGATCGGGGACGCCACCATGCGCAAGGCCGAGGACGTGGACGCCACCGCCCTCAGCTATGCGGAGGTGAAGGCCATTGCCAGCGGCAACCCAATGGTCATTGAGAAAGCCCAGGTGGATGCCGAAGTCATCCGCCTCAACCGCCTGCGCCGCCAGCACATGGACAGCCAGCATTCCATTCGTCTGCGGATCAAGAGCGCCGAGCACAACATCACCATCGAGGAGAAATTCGTCGCCAACCTCCAGCAAGATATCGCCACCCGCACACCGACACGCGGAAACAGCTTCACCATGACCATTGACGGCCAGCACTTCGACGAACGGGTCAAGGCCGGTCAACTGTTGGTTACTATCGGAAACGGTCTCAAACCCATGCAGTCCACGCGCAGGATTGGCTCCATCGCCGGGTTTCCCATTTCACTCCGTCGGCTGGACGCCCGTATCGAACTTCGCATCCACGGGAAGAACATCTATCAGGCGACGGTCAGCGACAGCCCGCAGGGCACCATCAATTCACTGGAACATGCGCTTGGCGATTTTGAATCCCAGCGAGCCGAGTCGCAGGAGAATCTGAAACGGCAGGAAAAGCGCATCGGGGAATTGCAGGCCCAGCTTGGCGTCCCGTTTGAACATCAGGAAAAGCTGGAAGCCGCCGAGAAACGTCAGCAGGAAATCATCGCCGCTTTGGATCTCTCCAAGAATCAGGCCAGCACTCAGGTGGACGAGCAACCCGAAGCCGAAACCGAATCACAGACTACGGCCCGTTCGGTGCGGCGGGGGGTGAAAGTGTGACCGCTGGCGTCGTCCGGTGCTCGCTCCGGGACAAGGGCAAATCCGGCATAACTCCGCTTCGCTCCGGCCCTGCGGGCACTTATTCCGTTTTCCCCTTGCCCTGCGCTGTGCGCCGGAAAAGAGGCTCATATGAGCTTTTTCCGAAGGAAAAAGCTCGTTGGCTTTTTCTCTTTAGAACCGGCGTGTCATGAGGTGGTCAATCGTCTCATGCAGGTCCGGGTCTTGGAGGTTGATGGGAGGAAAGAGGGCTGACAGTGGCACTCCGAGCACTTTGGCGAAGAAGAACAGCTCGTGGTCTCCCACCCACAGCAGCCGGGCTTCGATCTTGGCCAGCGTGCCGCGCGATCGGTCGTAACCGGCCATCTGCAATCTGATCGCCAGTTGCTCCTGGGTCATCCCGCGTTGATACCTAATCTTCCTCACCTGCGGGCCAATTATGTTTCTGTATCGGGTCTTCATGGCGGCGGATGTAGTTCATGGTCTTCCATTCTATTCCTTGTCCGCCTCGACTTCTTCCCAATCGGGAGCAATCCGGTAGGTTTGTTGTTGGCTGGCTTCTTGACGATCCGCTTCCCCGACTGCTCATAACAGCAGGGAAAAGCGGCCTCATCCCGCCGTCCGCCTCCATGACCGCGCATCAATGATGCGGCGGGTTACTCAAAATCGGGAGCAGGGGCCGGAGCATCTCATGGGAGGATGGACGCATGATGTCGCCATCCGATTATGAATCCCTGAGCCGCGAGGAGCGAATCCGGCGCATCGGAGCCATCCTCGGCAAAGCCGTCACCCTGCGGCTGGAGCGCGAGCGCGCCGCCAGAGAGGGGGCTGATGGAGTGCCCACGGCATCCGGCGATGCGCCTCCATCCGGCCATGAGTTTTCCGCCCCTGACGTGCCAGACGAGCCGCTGGCCAGCGATGAGATGACCCTGATGCGCAAGGCTGCGGCACTCGGGCATCTTCACCCGCGCGATGCCGCCGCCTGTTTCGGCAGTTCCCGCACCACCGCCTACCGGCGGTTGCAGCACCTTGAACGGGGCGGATGGATCATCCGCCAAGGGCAGGGAAAGGCTTCCCGCTACCATCTCACCGACAAGGCCCACTTGGCCTTGAAACGCATGAAACGCATCGTGCGGGACGGGAAGGCCGGAGATTCCGGCCAATGATCCCGCCCCGCACGGCCCGCCGTGGAACGATTCACTTCAACTGCTCAACCATGCCGCTCGCAATCCGCCCGCATCCTTTGGAATGCCTCCGCCCGCTCGGTGGCCGGAGCCTTGGCGACGCCTATCAACTGGCGCACGCTGAAAGCCCTGATGAGCGAGGGAGCGGTGAGATCCGCGAGGTAGTCCTGCGCGTCCTTGGGCAGATGCAGCAGGCTGAACATCTGTGTCATTCTCGCTTTGCTAAGACCCTCTTGCTCACCGATTTGCACTTTGGTCAGCGCCTTGTCCTCGTCCAGCCGCCGCTGCCAGTCGAAGACTCTCCAGATGGGATGCCGCGTCGTCACGCTGTCCTGCCGCGCGGTCTCTTCCGGCAGCCCGCCCTGCGCTGTGGATTTCAGGGAGAACTGGAACGGCTCCGCCACGAAAGGAGGCAGATTGTGCTGGTAGTAGGGAAGGCCCAGAACGAGCTTGAGCCAGAAGGAAGTTCGTAAAGCATGAGTGCCCGCACCGCCACGTGCTCCCAAATGGGAGCAAAAAATCACTCTACAGAAGACCGCTTGATTGCGAGCCTGTGTGGTTAGACGCAAACGGTCATCACTGGGTCAAAGCAGCAAGAACAAACTTCAGGGAGAGTGTGGCAATCGCTGTGGCATGATCACTCATGGCGTAAGGAAGGACCAACAAGTCACCATGCAGAAGTGAGCCGCAGCTATACACGACATTGGGCACATAACCTTCGCGCTCGTTTTCTTCAGGGGAAAGAAGCGGCAGACGAAGGCGTCCGATGACCTTGGTTGGATCGGAAAGATCCAGTAGCACGGCTCCAATACAGTATTTTCGCATGGGGCCTACACCATGGGTAATGACGAGCCAACCAGCAGGGGTTTCGATGGGGGAACCGCAGTTGCCAACTTTGACCGACTCCCAAACTTCGGCTGGCCGAAGAAGAATCTGGGGATCGCTCCAGTAATGGAGGTTGTCGGAAAACATGATGAAGAGGTTCTCATCATCCTGTCTGGAAAGCATGACGTAGCGGCCATCGACACGCCGGGGGAATAAAGCCATGCCTTTGTTTTGCACGGCACTCCCGTTCAGGGTTAGCACGCGAAAATGCAGAAAATCCTCGGTTTCGATGAACTGTGGAAGAATGGCCCGCCCGTTGTAGGCGGTATAGGTCGCGTAATACATGACCGTTCCATCGTCTTCCATAAACCGAACGAAACGAGCATCTTCAATGCCATTGCTTTCATTGGATGAAACGGGAAAGATGATGCGTTCGCTTATCGCCAGTTGCGGTGAAAACAGCAGTTCATAATTGGAATCAGCGAGCCACTGGATGCAATCGAGAGTGCGCTGAAAATCATGAGATACCGTCAGGGATTCACTGCGGACACTGGCCACGCTTTGACTCAGTTCATTGCGGGTAAATTTCTCCGAGAGCACCGCCATGACCGCCGCACCGCATTCATTGTCAAACCCCATTTCGTGCAGCTTGATGGTGAACAGTTTTTTCCTGTAGCTGGGGTTTGGCACTACCTCTGGAACGGTGACGAAGCGTGAAACCGGAGTAAATGAAACGTCACCTTCAGCAGTGATTATACCCTCGCGAAATTCAATGGAAGAGATGTGTCCCTCGCCTGTGGCACGCAGACTCATGATGAAGCGCAGGCCGCCTGCGGCCACACCCGTCTGATCTGGATGTGGCACGATGGATGGATTGAACAAGGCGGCAGATTCCAAGGCGTATTCTCCGGCGAACAGGGAGCCGATCAGCAGTTCTCTTTCGCCCGAAAGCGGGCGCTGGGTAAAAAGGTGTGATTCCACCCGCGCATAATGCTTCATGAAAGCAACATCGATGTTGAGATGACGCGAAGCAAATTCCGCGCGTATCCGGTCTAGTTCATCTTGCACCTCCTGCTCGGACAAAGACAGGGCTCGGCCAATGATAGCGGTGATTCGTTGCAGGCTGGCAGGAGTGAAATCACGAATGATGACTCTGGCACTTTCTGGACGAAGCATGACCTCGTGGCGGCGGATGGGAAGCAAACTCATGAAGGCGGGATTTACTGTGCAAGAGGGTGATCCGCCGCGCTTATCTCGGCACGGGCCAAATGAAACGCGAGGGTGGATTCAGCGCCTTGATTCTCATTCACTCGATCTGCATGAAGCCCATCATGGCAGCCCCCTGTCGCTGGATCATACAATGACAGCCCAAGATCGTTCCTGCCTAAAAACCACTCAAATGCCCGTCGCGCTGCGATGCGCCATGCCTCATCACCCGTGAGACGGTAGGCTTCCAAACACGCCGACACCATGGACTGCGCCTCCACAGGCTGCTGGTCAAAATCTGCCCGCGCTCCGTCTTTGACGTAGAATCCATTGCTTCCAATAGGGCGAAAGTTTCCGGTTTGCGTCCGTTGCAATGAAGCCAGCCAGCGCAATGACATCAAGCCCACTTCCACTCCTTCGCGATGCGACATGGCCGTGGCGCTGACAAGCAAAGCCTGGCAGAGACGGGCATTGTCATAGGTGACGGATGATTCAAACCAAAGCCACTCTTCGGTGGCGGTGGCCAGCCAAAGTTTGATCAGTCGAAGAGTCAGATGCTGCCGTGATTCCTTCGCCTGAATATCGTGTGGGAATGCCCGCAGATACTCGTTCAATCCCAGCAGGGTAAAAGCCCAGGCTCGTGGCGAGGAGAACTGTTCCACAGCGGGCAGCGCCAGCTGGAAAAGCAAGGCTGACAAACGGCAATGGCCCTTGTCAGTCGATCTCGAAGCGCCCGTGCCCAAGGCCCAAAGCGCCCGCCCATGACTGTCTTCACTGCCTTTCTCCTCCAGCCATTGCCTGCCGTGACTCATGAAATTCCTGAAGCGGCCGGTATCGCGGTTCAAAGCTGCTGTGAGGAAAGCAAGATAACAGGATGCCAATGATTCCATGTCCAGCGCGGGAACCGTTTCGCTTTGTTCCGACAACAGATGGCAAAGGATATAAGCCCGCGCATTGTCATCCGTGCAGTAGCCGTGATGAAAATCGGGCACGTTGTAAATGGCGTGCTGGTAGATTCCTGTGCTGTCACTCATTCGCTTCAGGTGATCCAAACGCAGAACGGGCAGCTCATAAGGACGGCTGGCAAGGGTCCATGCTGCGAAGGCTGTCCGAGGCGGCGTCCGACGATCCCTGCATGCGCGCTGAAAAGTCTCCAAATAGCGTTGCGCCACGGATGGCCAGATCATCGCCCGCCCCAGATGAAACGCCTCGCTCCGGGTGTTTTCCATCTGGCCTGGGTCGTCGAGCAACTGACAAACAGCCTGGGTAATGGCTGGCGAATCCCGGAATGGAACCAACAAGCCGCGGCCATCGGCCAGCAACTCCGTGGCATGCCAGTAAGGCGTTGAAATCACCGCCTTGCCCGCGCCGAACACATACGCCAGGGTGCCGGAGGTGATCTGTTCTTCATTAAGATAAGGCGTGACATAAATGTCCGTGGCCTTGATGAATTCCGTCAGGTCTTCCAACGTGACGAAGCGGTTGTAAAAGATGACGTGAGCTTTGACACCTAACTCCTCGGCCTGACGTTCCAGTCCAAGCCGGTAATGCTCGCCCTCCCGCGCCAGCAGGTGCGGATGGGTCGCCCCCAGCACCAGGTAAACCACGTTGGGATGACGTTCCACAATCTCAGGCAGCGCTGCGATCATGTATTCAATCCCCTTGCCAGGCCCCAGCAAGCCAAAGGTCAGCAGCACGGTTCGTCCTTCCACGCCGAACTGCGCTTTAGACAAGTGGGAGTCCGTGAAAGGAATGTCCGGAATGCCGTGTGGGATCACATCAATTTTATCTTCATGCACTCCGTAAGTCTTGCGCAGGATGTCAGCCCCTTTTTCCGCCATCACCACCAGTCTGTCGCTGCGTAGCACCAACTCCTCCATCACTTTGCGCTGGGCGGGACTCGGCGCTTGCAAGAGCGTGTGCAAGGTGGTCACCACCGGCATTCGCACTTCTTTCAGCAAAGCCAGCAAATGACTGCCTGCGGCTCCACCATAAATGCCAAACTCATGCTGCACGCTCAGCACATCCATGTTCTGAAAGTTCAGGAAATCCGCCGCTTTGCGATAGGAATCCAGATCCTTCTCTCTAACTTCAAAACAAACTCGTGCGGGGTATTTGTAGCCTTCCGCGCGGTCATTTACCGCCACGGCAAAGCACGGGGCCTTTCCTGCAGCATGCACCGCCTCACACAGGTCATGCGTAAAGGTGGCTATACCACACTGTCTTGGCTCATATCCGCCGATGAAAGCAATGCGTCCCAACTTGGGAGACTCGCTCAAAATGCTGACTCCCAGATGTTAATCATGCCTCACTAGACAGGCTGCCAGTGATTAAGCAACACCCGTCTCAGAATCTTTTGCCCGCCATAAAACGGCGAAATAATGCGCCAACCGCAATTTCTGGGCAACAGCGACCGAGATCACAAATGGGTAGAGCGGGGCTTCTCCCAGGCTTTCGGCAACCTCGTTCAGCACAGTGGACAGACACATCCAACGCTGCAGCATGGCGAGAAAAGCATCGTCGTCCTGGGGGGACTGCGGTAGATGAAAAGGCAAAAATCCCGACTCTGCTGGCATCAGCACCAGCGTAAGCGTGAGATTCTGGACACGGATGCCCATGGACTCGCAAGTCTCCAGTCCGTCGATCATTTGCAAGTAATGCGCCCACGTTTCCGCCCAGTCTTCCCAAGGGTGGGAGGCGGCATAGGCGCTGATGTAGCGCTGCTTCCAATTCGGTGGGGCTCCTTCGCGATAGTGCTGGCTGAGAGCGACTCCATAATCCAGCCATTCATTTCCAAAACGCTCACGGAAGGCGACCCGTCCTGGATCGCCCCAATCCAGATTTGAAAGAAAACGTCCCCACAGATAATGGGCGCTCTCATGGCGAAAGTGCCCCAGAAGGGTGCGGCTATTCTCTCCAAGTTGCTGCCGGTTGATCTGACGATACGTGTCATCCGCCTCCTCAAGATTTACCGTGATCACGCCATTCAAATGCCCTGTCGTCACGGAAGGATTCAATACTGTGCTCACAATCTCGAATGCCAGTCCAAAGCCGGGTTGGTCTTTTTTGGACGGCAGCGCAATGCCCAGGTGCAAAAGTGTGTAGATTAATCGCCGCTTCGCGACCTCCATTTTGCTCCATAAAACCTTGTTTCGATCCCAGTTCAAATCCGGTACCACCTGATTCATGCGACACGCCAAACAAAGAGATTCCGCAGAACGAGCGTCCAGCAACCAATTGCAAACACCATGACGGACCCCGTTCTCACACTGCTTCAAACCACTGCCGGTGGTCACTTGGCGCATTTTTTTACTTTGGGGATCAAACCCCACTTCTCGGCCACAGCCCAGGCAACGATTGCTGCCGAAAAAGAGCCTATTGCCACAATCACAGGTAAATGATTTCATCAGAGGAGCGAAGCCTCCACGATGAAGCTCTGATCACCATCGCTCAGAACGGCCTCATGTCATGCAGGACTTTACCGGCGGAGGCATCATGAATTGCAATGCGAGGGATGAGGTGGGCTACGCTCCCTTGACGATCCATGACAACAGCTTGTTTATTCTGCTATCTTGCGAACTGCTTCTTTGATGAAGGGAATGAGCAGCGGCGCGACACTGAGACTGCGGATGCCGTCTTTTACAAGAGTCTCAACCATGGATAGATTGCCCGCCAGTTCACCACAAATCGAGACCGGAACGCCTTCCGACTCGCTCAGGATAATCCTAATCAAGCGTAACACGGCGGGATGGTTATCTATGAAATAGTCATTAACCAGGGGATTTTCACGCCCTGCCGCCATGGTGTATTGAGTTAAATCATTTGTGCCGATGCTCAGAAAATCCGCATGCTTTAGGATGTCGGGAACACTTAGTGCGGCAGCGGGTGTTTCGATCATCGCGCCAATGGGAGGAATCACCCTCACTCCACATTCTAAAGCGGCGGACATGGTGCGCCGCCTGACTTGAGCCATATCCATTTCGGTCGTGACCATCGGAACCAAAATACGAATGGGGTGTTCGAGAGAAAAGTATAAGATTGCGGCTAGTTGCGCATCAAGAAGATCGGGGTAACGAAGAAGCAGCCGCACCCCCCTGCAACCAAGAAAGGGATCGTCTTCGACTGGGAAATTAAGGAAGGACACAGGCTTGTCCGCGCCGAGATCCAAAAGACGTATGGTCACCTGCCTTCCTGCCATGGGGGCAAACATGGCCCGAAATGAAGAAATAAGCTCGTCTTTGGATGGGGGTGTTGTTCTTCCAAGATAAAGTTGTTCGGTTCGAAAAAGCCCCACTCCTTCCGCGCCGCAAGCAACCGCTTCGACTACATCTTCATGTGAACCTATGTTAGCCATCACAGATATTTCTACTCCATCTGCTGTAATGGCGGGTCCCAAGGCTTCACGTCTGGCCGATTCGCTTTTTTGCCGCATGCTGAAGAACTTGCGTTGGAAAACGTCAATGACCTCAGCGCTGGGATTCAAAATAATCTCCCCTTCAGAGCCATCCACAATGATATCCTGACCTTCAGTTATTCGCTCCAAGGCGTTGGGAATCTGGGCAACCGTGGGTATCCCTAATGCGCGAGCGAGCAGAGCCGCGTGAGACCCCGGTCCACCGAACTCCAGAACAATAGCTGCCACTTGCAACTGAGGCAAGGCGACCGTTTCTGAAGGCAGGAGCCGATGGGCCACAAGTACTCTGGAAAGAGGCATCGTCTCCAGTAGAGTGGTTTTTACCCCGGCGATTTGACGCAAAAGCCGACCCTCCAGATCTTCAAGGTCATCCGCCCGTTCCTGCATCCATTCTTCGGGTTTCGCCCTAAATTTGGCTTGCCAACCCTGAAAAACCCGCGCGAGTGCTTGGGCCGCTCCTATCAAATTCTGCTCCACCTGCTTGTAGATTTCCCCTCGCAGTCCTTTGTCTTGAAGCATTACCTCATGGGCACCAAAGATAGCGGACAGCTTGGGGCCGGTTTGGGATTCTATCCTCAATGCTGAGATCTTCAAATCTGCCAGCACAACCTCCAAGGCGTGGTCTACGCTGGCCAGTTCGGCGGTCACTTCATGTCGACCGATTGATTTGGATGTAGAAAGCGCATCAAGAAGATTGCGATGCACAAATGCGGGTGCTCTGGCAAGACCAGGAGATGTTGCGCGACCACCGATCCTGATATTAGCGATCCCATTCATGGTCACTGGTCGCACCTTTCCTGTCGAACACCACAGAAATAAACCTCTGCGAGAGAGCGAGTACCTGTGTCCTGGGAAGTATCTCAGATGACGCAGGTTCATGCCGCATCATGGCTGGCTGAAAATTGAATCGGAATGTCTGAAGCCTCTCGCGACCTTCCGACCGCCGAAAAAGGGCTTTGGAATCGGAAGAAGGGGTTTGGCTATCCCTTTCCAAGTCAGGCACAGCCCGGTTTTGAAACGCATGAAACGATCCGTGCAGGACAAGGAAGCTGAGAGATCAACACGATCTCCCCAGCATCCACGTCTATCGTGAAACAGTTGTTTTAGAATTCTATCCATTCCGCTCGCAATCCACCCGCATCCTTTGGAACGCCGCTGCCCGTTCGGTGGCGGGAGTCTTGGCGACGCCCATCAACTGGCGCACGCTGAAAGCCTTGATGAGCGTCGGTGCCGTGAGATCCGCCAGGTAATCCTGTGCGTCCTTGGGCAGATGTAGAAGGCTGAACATCTGCGTCATTCTCGCTTTGCTAAGGCCCTCTTGCTCACCAATTTGCACTTTGGTCAGCGCCTTGTCTTCATCCAGACGCCGCTGCCAGTCGAACACTCTCCAGATGGGATGCCGCGCCGTCACGCTGTCCTGCTGCGCGGTCTCTTCCGGCAGCCCGCCCTGCGCCGTGGATTTGAGGGAGAACTGGAACGGCTCCGCCACGAAAGGAGGCAGATTGTGCTGGTAGTAGGGAAGGCCCAAAACGAGCTTGAGCCAGAAGGAAGTTCGTAAAGTATGAGTGCCCGCACCGCCATCATCGTCGCGCAGGCCTCGGTTTTTAATGCGTGGATTTGGACCGGTGTTTTGTGATGGGAGGCTCGCAAACCAGCACACCCTCTCGGTCATGCTCGTTCCAAAAGGGGAACAGTCCTGAGTTTATCAGGAAAGCGCCCAATGCGAATTTCTTGTGACTGAAGACGATAAGCGGATTGCATCCCTCCGCCGGTTTTTTTATGGTGCCGGATGCCCGATTCCCGTCCGCGATGGCTTCGTGATTTGATCCGCTTTTTGCCGCTGCGGAGCCAGTTTGTGTTGTCCGGGAATGTGCGGGATCAGTATCCGGTGGAGGTGCGACCGGGAATGGCGGCTCCGATGCCGTTGGTGTCTTGTCTGGGAATGGAGTTGCGGCGGGAGGGCATGGCGCATTTTTTGACCTTTGATCCGGCGCAGGGGTTTTCGGTGCCGCTGGTGCCTGGGCTGGATCAACAGGTGGAACGGGATTTTTTCGCGAAGCTGTTGGGGCTGGCGTGGGCGGAGAATGGGCGGGCGGCGGCTTCTTCCGAAAGGTTCTTTGAGTTGCTGGAGGTGGTCGTGCGGCACACGGGTGACCCGATCGTGCTGCTGGCGGACTTTGCCTCGCGGCTGGTGATCCGGGCGGATTTGCCGGGCGAGGCGGAGCAGCGCGGCTTCACGCGGGCGCTGGTGTTGTCGCATCAGGTGTTGCCGCGTCCGCTGGGTCCGGAGGGCCGGCCGTTTTTCAATCCGGTGATCTGGATCGTGGACAAGGAGGGCGATCTTCCCGACTGGTTCTTGCTTGGCAATCCACGGATGCGGCATATTCCCGTGCCTCCGCCCGATCATGGGGTGCGGCGGCTGGTGGCGGGGAATCTGGCGGCGACGTTGAAGGGTGAGATGGGAGAGGAACAGGTGTCGCGGCTGGTGGATACTTTCGTGGAAGCGACGGAGGGCTTGCTGGTCAGTGATCTGGTGGGGATCGCCCAGCTTTGCCGGAGCGAGGGACTCGCTCTGACGGAGATTGGCGAGGGCGTGCGCCGCTACAAACTCGGAGTGACCGAGGATCCGTGGAAGAAGGTGAATCGCGAAAAACTCAGGCAGGCGGAGTCGCTGATCCGCCGCCGGGTGAAAGGCCAGGCGCAGGCGGTGACGCACATGCTGGATCTGGTGAAGCGGGCGGTGTCGGGCATCGGCGCGAAGGAAGGCGGCGGCGGGCGTCCACGCGGCGTGGCCTTCCTCGCGGGGCCGACGGGCGTGGGCAAAACCGAGCTGGCGAAGACGATCACGGAGTTGTTGTTCGGCGATGAATCCGCCTGCATCCGTTTTGACATGAGCGAGTTTTCCGCCGAGCACAGCGACCAGCGGCTGATCGGCGCGCCGCCGGGCTATGTCGGTTATGATGTGGGCGGCGAACTGACCAACGCGGTGCGGCAGAAGCCTTTCTCCGTGGTGTTGTTCGATGAGATCGAAAAAGCGCACCCGCGCATTTTGGATAAATTCCTGCAGGTGCTGGACGACGGCGTGCTGACTTCCGGGCGCGGTGAGCGGGTGTATTTCTCCGAGGCGTTTCTGGTCTTCACCTCCAATCTCGGCATCTACCGGATCGACGCGCACGGTGAGCGGGTGCCGAACGTGCTGCCGGGCGAGCCCTACGAGGCGGTGCAGGCGAAGGTGAAAGAGGAGATCGCCCGGCATTTCAAACTGACGCTGGGACGGCCGGAGATTCTGAACCGGCTGGGCGAGAACATCATGGTTTTCGACTTCATCCGCGACGAGGTGGCGGTGGAGATTTTCGATTCCATGCTGCAAAGCCTGGCGGAGAAAGCGCGGCTATCGCAAGGCGTCACGGTGGAGATTTCTGCGCAAGCCCGGCAGGCTTTGCGGGAGTTGTGCCTGGCGGATTTGTCGAATGGCGGGCGCGGCATTCGCAACCAGTTGGAGGTGCATTTTGTCAATCCGCTGGCCCGGCTGTTGTTCGATCAAAATGTGCCCGCAGGAGCCACCCTGCAGATCACCGGACTGCAACGTGGCGCGGCAACGACGCTGGAAGCGTCTTTCTGATTTCACTGTCATGCGTCTCTTTCTCAGCCGGCTGCATTTTCCCGTGACCACGCTCGGACCGGGACGCCGTGTGGGCATCTGGTTCCAGGGGTGCAGCCTGCATTGTCCCGGCTGCATCAGTGCGGACACCTGGGCGCATGGACAGGGCGAGACGACGGTGGCCGCAGTGATGGCGACCGCGGCTCCCTGGCTGGCGGAGGCGGATGGCGTCACCCTTTCCGGCGGCGAGCCGTTTGAGCAAATCGACGCGCTGGAGTGCTTGCTGCCGGCTCTGCGCAAGGCGATCGGCACGGGCAAAGACGTGCTGATTTACTCCGGTCAGCCGTGGGAGAAAATCGCGCCGCGCGTGACGGTCTGGGCTGGGCTGGCGGATGCGGTGATCAGCGATCCCTTCATTCGTTCGGCGCCGCAGACGCTGGTCTGGCGCGGCTCGGACAACCAACGCCTGAACCTGCTCACGGAGCTTGGCCACGCCCGCTACGGTTCGTGGCTCCAGGCCGCCCGCGCGGATTCTCCGAAGGCGCTGGATGTGTGTTTTGACGGTGATTCCGTCTGGATGGCCGGGATTCCCGATGCGGACGGTCTCGGCATGATTCAGCGCGCTTTGGCTGACGCCGGGTTCGCCTCCGCGGTTTCCGGCGCGGATGACGGCGACTCAATTCCCTTTCCTGTTTTCGCATGATCCGCCGTTGCCCGCGCTGTCAGACCGACCGTTCGCTGGAGGAAATCCTCTGTCAGGGGCGATTCGGCGCCGGCGATTGCGGCTGGCCTTTGTTTGACATTTTGCCCACTCCAGCGACGGCTCCCGGCACCGCGCCAGAGCCGGCACCTGAAGTCGTTCCTGCTGCAGAAACGACGACCTCCGATGCCATCTCCGCGCCGCATTGTCGCAACGGCCACGCGTTGGAGCCGGGGGATTTTTTGTGCCTGGAATGCGGCGAGCCTGTTGCCGCTTCGGGAGCGTCCGAGCCATCCGCCACCGGGGCCGAACCATCCTTGGTCAATGGCTGGACGTTGGGCGAAGAACTGCCGGTCCTGTCCGGCGAGTCCGATCTCCGCCTCGCGCGCAAGGACGGGGTCACCGGCGTGTTCAAGCATTACCGGCGTGGCATCGAGCCGGAGGTGGCGTTGTATCCCTCGCTGCGCGCTTTGGATGAAGACCACGGCGTGCGGCTGCTCGATTCCGGACGCCATGAGGGGCGGGCCTTTGAAATCTGGGAATACCTGCCGCTGGGCACGCTGGGAGACATCCCAGCGGAGGGAAAAACGAACCCGGAGGTGGTCCGGTCCATCGTCGGGGAACTCGGCCGCGCGCTGCACGGGCTGGCGCAGATCAACCTGATCCATCGCGATCTGAAACCCGCCAACGTGCTGGTGCGCAGCCGCGAGCCGCTGGATTTGGTGCTGGCGGATTTCAGCACCGCCACGATCAGCGAGTTTGATTTGCAACTCACGCTCTCCCGTCAAACCACACGCTACGCCGCGCCGGAAACGATTGCCGGGACGTGTTCGGTGGCTTCGGACTGGTGGAGCCTCGGCGTCATGGTGCTGGAAATGCTGACAGAGGGGCGTAGTTTCGAGGGCGTGCATGAGCGGGCATTCCTGCTGCATCTGGTCACGCGCGGGCTGCGGGTGCCGGAGGATTTGCCGGAGGAGTGGAAAGAACTGCTCAAAGGGTTGCTGACGCGTGATCCGGCGCAGCGCTGGGGCTGGCTGCGGGTGGAACGCTGGCTGGGCGGCGAGCGTGGCATCCCGCACGGCTACGTCGAAGAAAACGCGGAAAGCACAGCGTCCGGCGTCACCTTGCAGTTGGGTGGCCGCATCTGGAGCACTCCGGAAAGTTTCGCGCTGGCGGCGGTGGAGGCGGCGCATTGGGATGAGGCCCGCGACATGCTTTTGAGCGGACGGCTGGCAACTTGGCTGCAGGAGCGCGGCGGTGAAAACGACATCGCCCGCGCGGCCCAGGCGCGCGATATCGCGGCAGACATGGCCCTGCCCGAAGACGCCCGGCTCGCAGCGGCGGTGATGCTGCTCAATGACCATCTGCCGCTGTGTCTGCGCGGTGAGATCGTGACCCCGAATTGGCTGCTCGCGCATCCGGACACTGTCTGGCAATGGCTGGACAGCCCGCTCACCCAGCGGCTCCGGCAATGGCGCCGCGAGACTTGGCTGGTGCAGTTGAAAGAGCGCGCGGACCGCCTTCGCAGCCGGGTACGCGAGCAGCGGCTGGCGTGTGACGAGGCGCAACTCTCCGCCGCCATGTTAGCCACGTCCCTGCCCATGCTGGAAAACCGCTGGAGACAGCGGCGGCAGTTTTACCCGGAGGCGGAGCATCCGGCGCTCATCTCCATGATGCAGCGTCGCGTTGCATCGGAGGAAGATCTCATCCTGCTCATCTCGGCCTCGGTTTCGCAGTTTCGTCCGGCGCTGGATGTGCTGGAGGAAGCCGGGCGCGAGGCGCACCGCGCCCAGGTTTCGTTTCAGCCTGAGACGATGGCTTCCTGGTTTGAGCACAGCCGCGCGGACATTTTGAAAGCGGTCGATCAACGGCTGGCCAACTTCGCCCGCTGCGGCCGCCAGATTCCGGACCAATGGGCGGATGATTTCCGGCAGGACCGCCGCATCACGCTTGCCCGCGCGCTGGTGCTGTTGGCCATTCCCGAGGACGAATGGCGCGAGCCGGCCCGGCAGGAATACGTGCGCAACATCCTGCATTTTTTCCACCGGCGTCTCATCACCGGTCTGCAACGAGGCGGACTGATCCGCATGACCATCGGCCGCACCACCGCGCGGCTGGATCTCACCGAATTGGGCGGCCCGGCGCGTTCCGCCACCGCCTTGCTGGAAACCGTGCTCGCCCGGCAGGCGCAGCCGCTCAGCCTCGATCCCTCGCCATTGCTGGCGGAACCGCTGCGCGAACAACGCCTGCGCCGTCTGGCGCACAACGCCTCCGCCTACCGCCGCGATACCGGCATCAATCCGCTTTACCTGGCCTTTCCCTTCATCGTGCTGCGTGATGCGCGCGCTTCGGGATCGGCCAAGCCGCGCATCGCTCCGGTGCTGTTGTGGCCGGTGAAACTGGAGATGCCATCCGGGCAGCGCGGCACAGTGAAGCTGGCGTTTGATGATGAGCGCGAAGTCCGTCCGAATCCCGCGCTGGAAGGGCTGTTGGGCACGGCCTTTCCCGATTGGCGGGACATGCTCAACGACCTGCGCGGCCGCGATCATTTGGATATTCAGTCAACGCTGGATGCCTTCAGCCATCTGGCCAAGCCGCCGCCGTCCACGGAAAGCGGCTCGTCTTTGCGTCCGCTGCCTCCGGCGACAGTGACGGCCGCGGCTGGAGCGATTCAACTCCACGCGGCAGCGGTATTGTTCCAATGCGACTTCTCCGGCCAAACCATCGCGCAGGACATCGACCAGCTTGCACGCGGCATCCCGCTGCAAGGCACGGCGCTGGAAATGGCCATCCGCTCCGGAAACACCGAGTCTTTTGAGGCCCCCGCCACTCCCCCGGAACTCGACCGCTATTTCACGGCTGCCTCCGATCCATCACAACAGAGCGCCGTGTTCCGCGCTCGCCAGGCTCCTGGCCTCGTCGTGCAAGGCCCGCCTGGCACTGGGAAAAGCCAGACCATCGTGAACATCGTCAGCGATGCCATCGGTCGAGGTGAGCGCGTGCTCATCGTCTGCCAAAAACAGGCTGCGCTGGAAGTGGTGCGCAAGCGGCTCGATACCGAAGGACTGGGCGGGCGTTTGTTTTATCTGAAGGATGCTGCTTCCGACCGGCGTCCCGCCTTGCAGCAACTGCGAGAACAGCTCGAACAACCCACCCATCATCCCAACGAGCAAACCCGCCTGCAGCGCGAACGCGAGGGTTTGGCCCGGCACATCGAAGCACTGGAAAACGAGCTGAACAACGCTCATCAGGCCTTGCACGAAGCACCTGCCGATCAACCAGGCCGCCTGTCTTATCGCGAGGTGATGGATGCGCTGCTGGAAGTGGAAAGTGACGGGGCCGCCTGGGTTTCCATTCCCGGCCTCGGCGCTTTGTTCCGTGATTCGGATCACGCCGAAGCCTGGCGGCGAATCGCGGAAATCGCACCGCTGACGCCGCTCTGGTTGAAATCAAACTACGAGCACAGCCCGCTGCACGACCTCATCTATTTCAGCACTGACGAAGCGACGCTGGCGGATTTGCGCGATGCCTTTTCCGTCTTTCAAAACACCGAACAATATCGGCAGGAACTGCTGCGAAAGCACGACCGCTTCTTCAGCATCAACACGCCTGAGTTGTTGCAAAGCTGGCTTGCCGAACACGAGGCCGCCTTGCGGGAACTGCCCGGACCGGTGGCGAGACATCTCTCGCAGTGGACCGGCTTTCTTTTCAATCACGGAGCGAAGAACACCTCCAATGCCGATCAATTGATCCCATGGCTTGATTCACTGAATCAGCAACTGGCGGCGTTATCCGGATGGACCCTGGAGGAGCGGATTTATCCCAAGCTGGCCGCACGCGGTGACGGGCCTTTGCGCGAATTCTCCGCTTCCGCGGCCCGGCTGTCCTCCCCCGCATCATTTTGGGCGCGGCTCAATCCGGCACGATACTTTGAGAAAAAGAAACTTCACCATTGGTTGCGGCAGGCGGCGGTGGATCCAGAGAATGTCGATCTCGCCACGCTGCATCAAGCAGCGGAGCTGGAAAGCACGCTGCGGACTGAGCGTTCTTCGCTGAACCAATGGACGGAAGTTTTGGCCCTGAGCGACCCCGGCGACCAAGCCTCATTGCCGACCATGCACCATCAAGTGCGTCGACTTTTGGAGCACTTGCAGCCCGTTCTGGCTGCGGCACGCCGGGTGCGGTCGTGCCCGGTCGAACGTGCTGCCAACGAACTGGAACAAGGCGGAGATCCGGCTGTTTGCGCCTCCATTCTCGATGCCTGCCATGCCAGTCTCGCCCTGTGGGCGGCGGAACAGAAAAGTCTGGCGGCGTTGGAAAAACTCCGCCCTTGGTTCTCATCCGAATGGCTTGAAACAAGATCCGGAGAAATCCGTGCACACTCGCCTGGCAGTGCGGCATTGGAGCCTGTCGCGACCGCATTTCCCACGCTGGCAGAGTTCCAAACCTTCCGCGTTCGCGTCCAGGCACTCGATGCTTCAGCCTTGCCGATTTTCGCCAAGCTACGGGAAAAAGCCGAGATATGGAATTCGATGGATCCATCCCGGTTGCCCGGCAACATCACCGCCACACTGCAACGGGAGGCTTTGCTGGAATGGAAACGGCAGATCGAAGCCGCCCAACCCGCGCTGTTGATCGAACGGGATGAGTTCCAGCAAAAAGTGCAACTGCTCGGCCAAAAGGATCGTGAGTATCGCGAAGCCAACCGGCGCCAGTTGAGCCGCTGCAGTGCTGGATGCCCGCTTTCCCCTCGCGGGCATTGGGACGATGTAGTCATGCTGACAGGCCCCCGGGCGCGTCGTCTGCGCGAAGTCGTCGAGCGTGGTGAACCACTCGGTTTGTTCCATCTGCGCCCGGTCTGGATGATGAACCCGGAAATGGTCAGCCGCCTCTTCCCGCTGCGGGCCGGACTGTTTGATGTGGTGATCTTTGATGAAGCGTCGCAGTTGCCGGTGGAAAGCGCCTTGCCCGCGTTGTTCCGCGCCAAGCGCATGGTCGTCAGTGGCGATGAAAAGCAGATGCCGCCCTCGCGTTTCTTCGGCTCGCAACTGGAATCCGATGAAGAAGACGATGCCGAGGCATGGCTGGATGCCGACGACGCCGGCCTCGATGACAGCGAACGTGAACGCCTGACCCAGGCCGCTGGAAGGCGAGAGGTCAAAGACTGTCCCGATCTGCTGACGCTGACGCAAAACCTGCTGCCCACCGCGACATTGGAAATCCACTATCGCTCGCAGTATCGGCAGCTCATCGACTTCTCCAATGCCGCCTTCTACGCTGGTCGCCTCAGCGTTCCCGCACGCCATCCCGAGAGCGGGATCCTGCGCGCCAGGCCCATGGAAGTGGATCGCGTGAATGGCGAATATTTCGAGCAAACCAATGAAGATGAGGCAGCGCGTGTCGTGTTCCGTTTGCAGGAAATCTGGCGGCGTCCCTTTGCGGAACGGCCCAGCCTTGGCGTCGTGACCTTCAATCTCAAACAGGCGGAACTCATCGAGCAGGAAATGGAGAATCTCGCCGAAGAAGACGACGCATTCCGCGAGGCATGGATCGAGGAATCCAACCGCAGCCAAAACGGCGAAGACATGGGCTTCTTCGTCAAAAACCTGGAAAACGTGCAGGGCGATGAGCGCGATTGGATCATCTTCTCCACCACTTTTGGCCGCGATGCGAATGGCACCTTCCGTCGGAACTTCGGAGTTCTGGGCCAGCATGGTGGCGAGCGCAGACTTAACGTCGCCGTGACCCGCGCCCGGCAGAAAATCCTGCTTGTCACCTCCATGCCGGTGAATGAAGTCAGCTCTTGGACGGGACAAAACGGCCGCCGCCAGCCAGCCACTCCACGCGATTTCCTGCAAGGCTGGCTGGCCTATGCAGAGAGACTGCACGCGGGCGATTTCGAACAAAGTCGCCATTTGCTGCGGTCATTGAATGGGCGGCAGAGCGCGCCTGTCCCGCAACGCGAGCGTTCCACCGGCACATCCCGCTTCGTTGAGGAAGTCGCCACCTTCATTCGTCGGCTTGGTCACGAACCTGTGCCGGCCCAAGGGGATGCCTTTGGACTCGACTTTGCCATCACACACCCCGGCACGGGACAATTCGGTCTCGGCATTGAGTGCGATTCCCATCATCACCCCGTGCTCGCCTCCGCCCGCGCCAGGGAACTCTGGCGTCCGTCCGTGTTGGGCAGCTCCATTCCCTTTATCCATCGCGTCAGTTCGCGGGCGTGGTATCATCACCGCAGTGATGAGCAGCAGCACCTGCGTGCCGCCTTGGAACGCGCTCTGAATTCCTGAATCCCATTTTCATGAGTGGCCCCAAAGTCATCAACATCGAAGCCGTCCGCCGTCGCCAGAAACGCGAAAGCCAAGTCCTGCTGCGCAAGCTCCAGCTCGCCCTTGCCGAATGCGAACGCTGGCAGGCACAGTCCCAGGCGGCGGATTCGCTGAAACGCCTTGAGACCTTGCGCGTGGCCGGGCAATGGGAACCGCTGCTCCTCGAAGCCGGGCGGCTCCGTGATTTTTATCAGGAAGAAAGTCATCGCCTGCGCCAGCGACACGCGGCGGAACAAGCCACCAGGCTCCGCCGCGCTCACCGCCTTCAGCAAGCCGTCACGCAAATGATCGGGCAGTTGCAGAACCTCCCGCCGTCAAAAGAACGAGATGCCTTGGTTTCCCAGCTCGCCCATGCCGATTCCACTCAACACGAATCTGCGATCAACGCTGCGCTGCATTTCATCGGGCAAACGCAACACGACCAAAATGCCAGCCGCCTGCGCGAACTCGCCGCCTGCCTGATCGATGTTGATTCGGAAACAACCACTCCGACCCGGCCGCAAGCTCTGGCTGATCCTCATCGACAACGTCTTGAAAAATGCTGGCAACTATTGGGCGAAATCTCCACCGGCGAACACTCCCCCGAGATCGAAGCCCTGTCCGCCAAAGCGCGGCTCATCACCACGACGCCCGCAGACCAGCAGGCACTGCTTCTTGATTCATTGGCGCTGGAGCTTTCCACCCACCTGCAACACCAACGCGTCACCCGGGCTTGGCGCGAGGAGTTGGAAATCCTCCTCACCCAGTTGGATGAAATCCGTTCCCCAGTCGCTGCGGAGTGGAGACAACGCCTCACCGCCGCCTTGACTCAAAGTCCGTTTCCCGAATCCAATCCAAATCTCCTTGTGGAAGCCCGCTCCTGGATCGACCAAACCATCGTCGAAGAAATCCGTGAGGAACAACGTGCCGCAGTCCTGCGAGCCCTCGCCGCCACCGGCTACGAGGTCCGCGAAGGCATGGCCGCCGCCTGGGTGGAGCAGGGTCGCATCGTCCTCCGCAAACCCAACGAATCCATCTACGGCGTCGAACTCAGCGCCCCCGCCCAAGGCAGCGCCGTGCAAACCCGCGTCGTCGCCCTCGGCGACTCCCCGCGCGATCCCCAACGCGACCTCGAAGTTGAAGAAACCTGGTGCGGCGAGTTTGAAAAAGCCCGCACTGTCCTGGACGAAGCCGGCTTCAAAGCCAGCCTGGTCCAAGCTCACCCGGCGGGATCGATCCCGCTGAAAACGGTGGTGATCCCGTTGGCCAGCGGCAACAAGCGTCAATCCTCGGAGTTGCGCAAAACCAGGCAAAGAAAGCCGGAGAAATGATGGGCACCACTAAAAACGAGTCATTTTCGATGACCCTGGTTTGATTGTTATTTCAGGCTGGCGGCAAGCTAACTTGCAAGGATTGTGGACGGAGCAGCCCGCCCAACCGGAAGCCGGCGGAGGCGCAGGGCTGGGTGGTGATCGCGACGGACAAGGAGGACGGCCTGGCCGTCGGTCCCATCTGGCATCGCTGGGAGCAACTGGCGAGCTTGCTCGATGAAATGGGGCGGGTCTGGCCGCATTCCAAGGAGTGGCCGGTGGCGTTGGATAGTTCAGGAATTTGCACGGCTCGCTCTTCTCAAAAGGCCATCGCGGGCTCCAGCGTCTCGCCTGGGAGTCTCCAACTATCTCAACGCAGCGTTTGCACTTTGTGGAGCCGGGGTGAAAATTCGCGGCCTCGCGCTCGCATGAACCCGATCCTCTTCCTCTCCGAGATTCACGTGTTTGATTTTTCCTGGGTGAACTCCCCCGAGGCCTGGATCTCGCTCATCACTCTGGCCGCGCTCGAAATCGTGCTCGGGATCGACAATATTGTCTTCATCTCCATCCTGGTGGACAAGCTGCCCGAGGAGCAGCGCGCGCGCGGCCGCTTCATCGGCCTCACACTGGCCATGGTCACGCGGATTCTGCTGCTATTGAGCATCACCTGGGTCATGCAGCTCACCAAGCCGATCTTCAGCGTGAGCGAATACGAGCTCACCGGCAAGGACCTCATCCTCCTGCTCGGCGGCTTGTTCCTGCTGGCCAAAAGCACACATGAAATTCATCACAAGATCGAAGGTGATGTCGAAGGCGACCTCAAACAAAAGGCGGCGGGCGCCTCCTTTGCCGCGATCATGGTGCAGGTGGCGCTGCTCGACATCGTGTTCTCGCTCGATTCAGTCATCACAGCGGTGGGCATGGCGCAGCATATCATGGTGATGGTGATCGCTGTCATGGTCGCCGTCGGCTTCATGATGGTGTTCGCGGGCATGGTGAATGGCTTCATCAGCCGTCATCCGACGGTCAAAATGCTGGCGCTTTCGTTTCTGCTGCTGATTGGCACCACGCTGGTCGCGGAGGGGCTGCACTTCCACTTTCCGAAGGGCTACGTCTATTTTGCCATGGCATTCTCGGTGTTGGTGGAAATGCTAAACTTGAAGGTGGCGGGGAAAAAGAAGGCGGCTTGAGCAGTCCCACCGGCGAGGTTAGGGCCAGAGCCAGAGGATGAGGCCGCCGCTGACGATGCTGATGGCGAAGAGCAGGATGACGCGCAGGGAGAGCTGGCGGTTTGCCAGCGCGGCCACGGCGGCTCCTTTGAAGGCCAGGTTGGCCAGGCAGGCGATCAGGATCATGCGCCAGGCCATGTCCGCCTCCACCCGTCCCGTGCTGGTCATGCGGGCGGCGGAGAGCGTGATGGCGTCCATGTCGGTGAGTCCGCTGATGACGGCCACCACGTAAAGTCCGCTGCTGCCAAAGTGCTCCTTCGCGGCGGCGACGGCGAATTTGATGGCAGCGTAGATGGTGGCGAAAACAAGCGCCTGCTTCAAGGCGGCGGGATTTTTTGGCAGCGGCAGGCGCTGCTCTTTTTTCGCGGTGAGGAAATAGGCGGTTCCGGCGATCAGCATCAACGCGGCCAGGAAAGCCGCCAAGGGCGGCAACAGCGCTGCTGTCTGCTGCGGCGCCACCACGGCGATCTCGCCCATCACACGGATGACGGACGCCACGCTGGCGATCATGATGATCAAGCTGACCAAGCCGGCGCTGCCTTCGTTTTTGCCGTTGTCGCGCGCGGCGCTGACGGTGGCGGCGGTGCTGGAGATGAAGCCGCCGATCAGGCCCGTCATCAGGACCCCGGCATGGCCTTCAAAAACCTTGTAGGCGACGTAGCCGGACAGGCTCATGGCGACGATGAGCACCACCATCAGCCAGATTTCAAAGGGATTCAGGGTCTCAAACGGGCCATAGGCTTTGTCCGGCAAAATGGGCAGGATGACCATGGAGATCAGCACAAAGCGCATGATGGCGCGCATGTCGTCGTCGCCGATGGCCCTGGCAAAACCATGCAGCCGTGTTTTCCAGTGCAGCAGCAGCGCCACTGCGCCGGCAGTGACGACCACCACGGGCATGGGGCCTGTGACCAAAAACGCGCCCAGCCCAAACAGCAGCAGCATGGCCACCTCGGTGGTGACCCCGCTGACTTGGCCCTCACGCAGTTTGACGATGTTGGGGATGAAGGTCACCAGCGCCAGGGCCCCCAACCCGGCAGCAAGCAGGTAGCCCCCGTGCGCCACGGCGAGCTGGCCGCAAATGGTGCCAAACAAGGTCACCAGTGGAAAGGTGCGGATGCCGCCGAGCGCGCTGCCGCTGCGCTCGCGCTGCAAGCCGATGAGCATGCCGAGTCCTAATGACACCATCAGTTGCTGGGCGATGATCCAGTGATCCATGTCAGCGGGTTCCTGCTCTTTTAATAGTTCGCCCCTCACCGCTTCCTGGAGGGCATTTTTCTTGATGGCGAGGCGTTTTGTGGCGGACCCGGAGACGGGTGGGCCGGCGCGATTGGGGATTTGCCGTGGGTGCTCTGGGAGGTTGCGCTGGCGGGGATTTCATCGTTTGTTGCCTTGAGCATGCACATTCAGGACATTTTTGCCCGCGCCAAGCCGACGTTTTCGTTTGAGTTTTTCCCTGCCAAATCCCCCGAGGGGGCGCAGGCGCTGCTCGGGACCATCCAAGAGCTTTCCTCCTGCCAGCCGCACTTTGTGAGCGTGACCTATGGCGCGGGTGGCTCGACCCGGGAGCTGACGCATGACTTGGTGGTGCAAATCAAGGAAACCACGGACTTGGAACCGGTGCCGCACCTGACTTGCGTCTGTCACAGTGAGGCCGAGATCGCTTCGATTCTTGAACGTTATGCGAGTGCGGCGGTGGGCAACATTCTTGCTTTGGGCGGCGATCCACCGCGTGATCGGGCGGGTTATGACCGCAGCCGTGACGCTTTCCAGCATGCGGCGGATTTGGTGCGCCACATTCGACGCTTCAATGACGCCGGGGGGCATCCCGACCGGCGCGGATTCGGCATCGGCGTGGCCGGTTTCCCCGAAGGTCATCCCGCGACGCCGAATCGCATGCTGGAGCTCGATTATTTGAAGGCCAAGGTCGATGCGGGTGCGGACTACATTTGCACCCAGCTTTTCTTCGACAACCACGACTTCCTGGATTTCCGTGATCGCTGCCGGCTGGCGGGCATTGAGGTGCCCATCATCGCGGGCATCATGCCGGTGACCACACGCGCTGGCATGGTGCGCATGGCGGAGCTGGCGGCCGGCGCGCGTTACCCGGCCAGGCTGCTGCGTGTCCTGCCGTCTGGTGAGGATGAAGGGCTGGTGGCACAAGCCGGCATCGCCTACGCCATCGAGCAATGCCGGGAGCTGCTGCATGAGGGGGTGGATGGCATTCACTATTACACCCTCAACAAATCGCAGGCCACGCGCCAGATCTACAATTCTCTTGGCGTCGCGGCTTGCGCATCCTGACGCATCATGAATGAGGAAGCACCCTTGATCGCCGCCATCGAAGCTGGTGGAACGAAGTTCAATTGCGCCATTGGGCGCGGGCCTGAAGAATTGTTGGAGACCACGCGCATCCCCACCACCACACCCAAGGAGACGCTGGAGTCGGTGGCGCGCTTCTTCTCGGCAGCCAAGGCCCGCCACGGGGCATTTGCCGCGATGGGCGTGGGCTGCTTTGGCCCTGTGGACTTGAATCCGCAGAGCGCCAGCTACGGCCATGTCACCAGCACGCCAAAACCCAATTGGCAGAACACGGACGTCGTGGGGTTGCTCAAGAATCGTTTCAAGGTGCCGGTGGCGTTTGACACCGATGTGAACGGGGCGGTGCTGGGGGAATACCTGTGGGGAGCCGGGCAGGGGATGGATCCGCTGGTGTATGTGACCATCGGCACGGGTGTCGGCGGCGGCGTGCTGGTGAACGGCAAGCTGCTGCATGGTTTGCTGCATCCGGAGATCGGCCACGTGCATGTGCCGCCGCCGCGGCGGTCCAAAGCGGTGATGCGCCACGGCCAATGCCCATTTCACGCGCATTGTGTGGAGGGTTACGTGTCCGGCCCCGCCATCGCCAAGCGCTGGGGTGTTTTGGCTGAGAAACTGCCGCCCGATTCGCCTGCCTGGGAAGAGGCGGCCGAGGTGCTGGCCCATCTTTGCCTGAATTTGACATTCACCTTGTCTCCCAAACGCATCATTTTAGGGGGAGGGGTGATGGAACAGGAGCAGGTGCTGCCGCTGGTGCACGGCCAGTTTGTGAAGTTGCTGAATGGCTATCTCCGAGCACCGGAAACCGGAGCGCGTGTGGCCGAATACCTGGTCAAACCGGCCTTGGGGGCCAAAGCGGGATTGCTGGGAGCGCTGGCCATGGGGCGAATGATGGCCAATTCCGGCTCTTGAAGAGGAGAGGTCTCGATAGTTTGGACCGGCATTCCGGGGTCGCCGGCATCCGATCCTGGGTTCATGCTTTGTCTCAGAAAGGCGGGTGAAACGCGCTGGACCCGAGCTCATGGGGGTGTGACGCCAATCCGTTGCAGTTCCGGCACCAGATCCTTCAAGAAAGCGCGCGTTTCTTCCAGCACGGTGAATTCCTCAAACCCGAGGTCCGCGCTGACGGGAAGCTCTGAGACCGGCACAAACACGGAGATCATGGACCAGCGGTGATTCAGGTCTTTGAGGAGCGAATCCTGGTAACCTTTGCTGATGTGGCCGTAGTAGTCCGGGCGGGTGCTGCCATCCGACCCGATATACCAATACACGTTCAATGCGCGGACGCGGACTCGTTCGCCGTTCTCGGCTGCCGTTTCCCGAACGAGATGCAGCAGCGTTGCCTCGGTTTTGCGGCCATCTGCAAAGTCCAGTGTGATCACCTCGCTGGACGCGATGCTCCAGCCTTGCCCCGGCAGGCAGACTTCCGGGCGGTGCAGCGTGCGTTTGCCCGGCCCGCCAACGATCATCGTCACCAAAATGTGCCGTCCTTGCGGCGAGGCGTAAAAGCTGCGCGCCAGTTCGACGCCCTCATCCAAGACATTGCGCTCCTGCGCGCTCATGCCCATTTCACGACCTTGAAATTCCTTCACATGGCCCGGCAATCGAAGCTTGAGACCAGGCTCGGCCAGGCGAAGGCTGGCATCGGTCCGGCTGCACAGCAAAGCGCACAGAACGGGAAGAAGCAGCGCCAGACTGGACTTCGGCCAGGCGGGACCTTGCCTGGTTGTTGGCGACGCTGCCGGGACGGCGTCCTGCCGGCGTTTGAGTCTGTTCGAGAGCCGTCCCTCCAGCAAGCCGCCCAGCGCGAACATGCCCGCCAGCGCCACACCGAAGACCGCAAACCCGGCGAAGGTGTGGAAGAAACTCATTTCTTGATGGCCGTCGATGTTGCGGCCCACGGCAAACTCCGAACCGAACCAGCGGGCGGCGGCCGCCAGCAACACCATGCGGGTGAAGTTGCCGAGCATGGCAAGCGGAATGGCGCTCAGGAAGAGCAGCAGGCGCGCCCACGGGCCGCGCAGCGTCAGGTAGCCGTAGAGCGCGGCGATCATCATCAGGGAAAACAATGAGCGAATGCCGCTGCATGGCTCCTCCACATCCAGGCGAAACAAATCTCCTTTGGCGATTCCCAGCAGCGGCTCAGCGGCGGAGTGCAAGGCCGTGCCCTCGCGCACAACGTCGAGGCCGATGATGTTGAGGAACCAGCCAGAGACCGAAGCCGTGGTCAATCGCAGCGGAAAGGCCAGCCGCTCTTCGAGGGGAAAGAGCGGCCACATGAAGATCAGGAAAAGCCAGGGGAAAAACAAAGCCCGCGCCCAGGCCAGCCCGCCCAGCAGCAATATCAAGCCGGCAATGGCGAGTTGCATTGCGGCAAAGCCCAGATAGCCGGTATCCACTTTATAACCGGCCCAATACAGCAGCAGGCTGATGGTCAGCAGAGGCAGTCCCAGCCAGGAACCATTCAGCGGGAGAGCGCGCAAGGTTTCCCGCTTGCGGTAGATCAGCCAGCCCACGAGAGCGGGAACGAGCAAACAAAACCACCACTCGTCGTCGTTCCAGACAACACGCGCCCAGCCTCCCAGCACACCCGACCGGTCCGCATGATACCAATGCTGGTAGGGCATGACCAGGTAGAGCAAGACGAGCGGGGCCAGAAACAGCATGACCGCTGGCCACGACCAGCTTCGCGCGGCGGGTTTTTCTGTTGGAGTTTCTAATGTCATGCAAAAAGACTAAGGCCTGATTTCAGTCGCCAGGCGGTCAAAGTGCCCAGACTCTTTCCTCTGGCAACTGCCAACCTCCCGGCTATGAATGTGCCATGCAGGCAGAACCCCATGCTGAAGCCGATGCGAATCCCGCGCCGGCTCCAGACACCCCTGAATCCGATCTGGAAACGCGCCGCCGCGGCCAGGCCAGTACTGGTCCGCGCCCGCAGCAGAATGTCCGGCTTTCCAATCGCGTCCAAAAGCTGTTTGGGCTGCTTTTGCTGCTGGTTCTTCTTTTGGCCTTTTACAGCTATCGGCTGTACCAAAACGAAATCAAACCGGCTCTGGCGCAAATCAAGAGGGACACGGCGACGCCGCAAACCAACACGGAATCCTCAGCACCTCCGGTCGCGCGCGCCATCGAAATTCAATTGCCTGCCGATGCGCGCCAGGTGCTTGACGAAGCGGCCGCCAAGAACGACGCGTTGGAACGCCGGTTGGAGACCGTTTTAAGCCAGCAAAAGACCCTGGAAGAGCGTTTGCAAAAACTGACAGCACAGGTTGCCGCCGTCACAGCCGGCCTGGCGGAGGCTTCTGCAGCGTCGCCCGTGGTTTCCACTTCAGGTGCTGCCGGCATCACGACCGACATGCCCGCTTCCACAGCGTTCGACGAGCCGAAAAACGCCGGTCTGGCTGAACTGCGGCTCATGAAGGAGCGCAACCGCCTCAGTGCCTACGCCGATGAGGCCATCGCCACCGGAGCCCGTCGCCCATTGATGCTGTTGATCGAAAGCATGAAGGATCCGGAGCGTGCCACTCTCTACCATGCCGCCAGCTCGGAATATTACCGCATCATGGGCCACTACCAGCTCATCAACCGGATCGACCCGGCTTATCATTTGCCGGTTGGCCAGCTTTTTCCCGATGGCAAGGTCCGGGATGAAGCGGATTTGGATACGGAACAAATCATCGAGTTGCTGCGCAACAAGGACCTCGAGTGGCAGCCGCGGCTGCGCGCCGCTTTTTTGCTGGGCGGGCGCCGCACCCCCGAGGTTGGAGCGGCGTTGCTGCAGGCTCTCAAAGAAGATCCCAATCTTGATGTGGCCAAAGAAGCCCAGCTTAGCTTCGAGCAGAATTCCGGGCGGCATTTTCTGCTCTTTGACATCCCGAGCATTGATTCCTGGTGGCGCGCTCAAATAGCAGGGGACTCCCGCCCCAAAGACAACGACAAGCCGGAAAATTGAATCCGTCTGCCGCCATCGCTGATTCGCCGCCGCACACGCTAGCGCCGCCTGGCTGGTGGCAGCGGATGGGTGTTTACGGTGATGTCTGGCCGCGCCTGCTCGCTCTTGGTGTGCGCACCTGCCCTTGGTTTTTTGAGCCTTTGCTGGTCGGCATCCATTCGGTCTTGTTTTACCTGGCCTGCGGGCCGGCACGGAGCGCTCTTCTCGCCAATCTTGCCGTTCTCTTTCCCGGCGAGGCGCGCGCCTCCCTCCACTGGCGGGCCTTGCGCGTGATTTGGAATTTTGCTTGGAGCATGGTGGATGCCGCCCATGCGCGCAATGGCGAGGACATGATCGAGTGGGAGGTGGAGGGAGCGGATCATCTCAAGGCGATTGCCGGCACCACTGGCGGAGCGATCATCCTCACCGCGCACATGGGCAGTTACGATGTCGCCGCCCCGATGTTCGGCCGCCGTCTCAAGCGGCGTCTTCACATGGTGCGGGCGCCGGAGAGGCAGCCGGAAAGCCAGGCTTACGCCAAAAGCCAGCGCGATCAGCAAACGGCTGGCCAGTGTGTGATTCATTACAACGAGCCCGGCAACATGCTGGCCGTCAAACTGGCGGCTCTGCTGCGCGAGAACGAGATCGTCGCCATCCAGGGTGACCGCATTCTCTTCGATGTGGCAGGCCACACCTTGCCCTTCTCGGAAGAGCAGGACTGGGTATTGCCCAAGGGGCCTTTTTTGTTGGGTTTGGTTTCACGTGCCCCGTTGCTGCCTTTGTTCATCACCCGCAGCGGTTGGCGGCGTTATCGGGTGACGGCGCTGGCGCCTTGCCAATGGCCGGAGGGGCGTCTCGACAAGGAGCAGGCGCTCAATGAAGCGGGTGCGTGGTGGAGCCGGCATCTCGCGGCCATGGTCCATCGTCACTGGGACCAATGGTTTGTTTTCGAACCGGTCTTCAATAAACATTCGTCCTCGCCATGAGACCCGCCGATTTCCCTGCGCAATCCCCTTCTGCCAGACCGTGTGTCTCCGGCATCGGGTGGACATTGCAGCGCCTCATGCCAGGCGGGACTGTTTCGCGCAAGCTTGCTGAAGTTGAATTGAGCGTTGCCTCAATCATCGCGGGGCTTTGGTCCTTTCTGGCTGTTGGCGCGCTGATTTTCGAGAAGGGGGCGTCCTCCACCGTGAGTGACGGTCTTGGTTTGCTGGCATGGCTGCCTGCGTGGATCATGTTTCTCCAAGCGCTGGTGCTTGTGCCGCCGTTGGTATTGCTTCCGATGTCTCGTTTCGGGTTTCTGTCTCCGGCGCGGAGTGAATCCTGTCTGCCAGGCGCGGCGCAGGTGTTGTTGTTGCTGGTCGCTTGCCGTTTAGCGGCATCCAGTGCCTGGCCGGCGCGTGTGCTTGGCTGGTTTTGGGTCAGTCTATTCCTGGGGGAAATGCTGCTGCTCTTGTTCCGCAAGTCCTTGCGGCTTGCAAGCAAGCCAGATTAAAGCACTGTCATCGGCAGGCTGGCATGCAAGCTGCCTCCCGGTGAGACTTTTCAAAGCTCCGTTCCCATGACCAAACTCAAACTTCTCATCACCCTTGTCGTCATCGCTGTGCTCGGCTGTGCCGGGCTGGGCATTGCCTTGTGGCAGGAAAAGATCGCGCGGCGCGCGGATGTCGGTCGTTTGGAAACTCAGCACACCCGGGAGCTGCAGGAGAAGGACGAGTTCATTCAGCAGTCGCTGGCCGAGCAGACCGAGCGCCACGAACTGCGAATCCAGGCCATGCAGCAGGATTTTGAGTCCAAGCTGGACAGCTTGCGGGCGGACCAGCGCAAGCAGATCGCCGACGCTTACCGCGAGTTTGAGAGCATCTTTGAAGGCAACCGCCAGACCATCGAGTACATCAATCTGCTCGAAGGCAAGGTGCGCGGCGGCCAGCAGCTCTCACGCAATGAAGTGGAGAAACTCACCGTGATTGCCACCGGCTTGGGCTACCTGCAAAAGCAGTATCAAAAGCCGCTGCAGGAGTTTGCCGAACTTGAGGCGTATTTTGAGCGCCAGGCCGCGCGTCCTGCCGGCAGTGGCGTGCAGCCGCCGAAGAAGCCCTTCAGTTTCTTCCGCCGCACCTTCAGCAAAAGCTATCGCGAAAATGAAAAGCAGTTCTATCGGGAGGAGGGCGAGCGCATGGCCTTCGAGAAGGCGCAGCAGGAGTTCGGTCGCGTTTACGCTTCCGCCCAGCAGTCCATGAATGCCGTCAACCTCAACGCCGACGAGCAGGTGAAGAAGCTCTATGCCTTGATTGAGGAGAAGAACAGTGACAACCAGCAGGATTTGTCCGAGTTCTTCAACAAAGCCCGCCAGGCCTTGCGCACCCACCAAAAGGTGCTGCAGTTTGAGCCGGAGACCACTCTGCCGCCGGTTGTGCCGGCGCCTTGAAGCGCGGCGGGGAAGCTGTCCCGCGTGCGCTTTCCGGCGTCCCGCCGCCAGGATTGAGCGCAGCGAACCGAACCGCTGGCAGCGTGGCGTTCCTTCGTGCCTGGAACCGCGAAGCCCAACCCTGCTAAAACCCGCCAGACCCGCCCCGCGCGCAAACGTTATGCGCTCGTGTGCGGCTAACGCCGAAATGACCTCCGGCGGGACGCCGGAGGCGGCACGCGAGGACGCGTGCGCTCCACCCTGCCGCCGGTCCCTTCTCCGCACCAACTTCCCGGATAAACCGTTGTTTTTGGTGATTATAAATATTTATTATAAAAAATTTAATCGCTTTTGATTGACGTCTTGAGCGAATTTTGAGATTCTGCCCGGCAAAATGAGGCGGAATGATCCATCTGCTCTTTTTTGCTCCGTGCTTGGTTCGCGCCTCTTCCGGATTGATGGCAGCGCAGGCGGAGCTGGACGAAGTCTTTGGATTGCGCGCAACTGGGCTGCCGCTTTCTCCCAGCCAGCCTGCTGTCGCCAGGAGGCGGCGCAGCCGCCTTGTCTCCGATCTTCCCGGCAGCGTCACCCCGGTTCAGGAAACCGCGCACCCATTAGCTTCAATCAGGCAGCACCGGGCAAAGCTTCGCATCCTGCAATTCCGGGTTCCTCCTATGAAACCAAACTGAAAACCTGATCGGTATCAGGCGCTTCAACCCTCAACACCACCCAGCCATGCCTTCCATGCCGCAGAGCCGCTGGGTGAAGTGGACGCGCACGATCTACAACGACGCCGGCCGGCGTCTGGCCGTGCGGCGCTATGTGAAAATCCCCGTCAGCGAGCGCGAGGCGGATGCCCTCCCCGTGGAGGGTTTTGCCGGCGCCGATTACCTCCAGGAAAACTTTGGCTACGACAGCCTGGAGCGCCGCAACCGCCGTGTCAGCTCCGGTGGCACGATTCAGCGCACCGTCTTCGACGCGCGCGGCCTCGTGCTGGAAAGCTGGGTGGGAACCAATGACAACGGCGCTACCGACACCAACCCCGGCGGCGGCGCGCCCGGCAACAACATGCGCCGGGTCGAACTCAACACCTGGGACGAAGGCCGCGCCGGACAAGACAGCAGCCTCATCGAGCAGCGCCTCCCGGTCAATGCCACCAGCGGCGACGACCTCAAGACCGATTACGAGTACGACTTCCGTGGCCGCCGCGTCAAAGCCTCCACTCACGACGGCGCGCGGCTGCTCATCGAAGTCACCGCGTGGGACAACCTCGACCAAGCCCTCTCCATCACCAACTACAAGACCAACACCAACGCCAGCAACCGCACCGGCCGCGGCGAGACCGACTACGACGCCCTCGGCCGCGTCTGGCGCAGCAAGCAATACGGCGTCAACAGCAACGGCGCCCTGGCCGCAGCCCTCACCGCTGAGAATTGGTACGACCCGCGCGGCCTGCTTATCAAGCGCACCCAACCACAACAGGGCGGTGTCTATCAGAAAACGCAATTTGACACCTTGCGCCGCGTCAAGACCGCGTTCCTCGCCTACCCGAACAGCGGCGGTCTCGGCGGCAACGGCAACAGCGTCACCAGCGACATCGTCCTGGAGCAGACCGAAAACACTTGGGATGCCGCAAGCAATCTCATCCAGACCACTCAGCGCCAACGCTTCGAAGACGCCACTGGCACCGGAGCCCTCAAAGGCCCGGACACCGCCCAGCCCAAATCCCGCGTCTCCTATGCTGCTAGTTGGCAGGACGGCATCGGCCGCACCCGCGCCAGCGCCGACTATGGCACCAACGGCGGCGCGCCCCTCACCCGCCCCGCCCTCATCCCGGAAGGCTCAGACACCGTGCTCGTCTCCCGCACTCAATTTGCTGGCGACGGCGAGCCCAACGAAACCACCGCCCCTGACGGCACCCGTACTCGCTGGGAAAACGACCGCCTTGGTCGCCTCGTCAAACTCATCGAAAACGCAGGCGAGTACGTTGTTCACGCTTCAGCGTGTCCCGTTGGAGTTCATGGTTCAGCCTGCTCCCCCCGCATCACCCAATACCACTATGCCCCCGACGGTGGTCTCTCCCGCCTCATCGTCTCCAATCCCGACACGGGCGACCAAGTCA
>CAZKMS010000039.1:0-36640 GCA_964553805.1 uncultured Verrucomicrobiaceae bacterium | reverse complement strand
GTCATAAATGGCCGAAAATTGTCAAAAATCAGGTCGAATCCGCGAAGTCGGGCTAAGTGTGGCGAGGTTTCTGCTCCGCAGGAGGTGTTTTCGTCACCCTCAACGATGCAATTTGAACTTGAACTCAAGCTTTTGTTTTTTGAAGATCAGTGTGATAAGGAAAATTATCACAATCCCCCATAGCATACTGCTGCCTATCCAAATTAGTAAGGGGTGAATTTCGGTCTTGATCAGAAGCGATCCCGGAAACCAAAGAACGGATGCAATAGTCTCAAGCATCCATACGGACATCGCGACGAAGCCTTGGGTTTGGTAAGTATATCCGGCATCTCCTCCTTGGGGTGCGCCAAATGACCCCACAAAAGCCAAAATCAGCAGACAATATAGCACCACGAAGTGGCATGCTCCGGCCAATAATGAAAAAAGCGTTTGGGAGACGAATGTTTTCATTTTATTGCCTCACAGACCTGGTCTGCGGTGGAATGCCGCTCTCATTTTGACTTGGGTTCTCGATTGGATCATTCGCCGGATGGGCGCTCAATGCGCGCCGGTGCCGCGGATGACGGCGGGCAGGGTGCGCAGCAGGATTTGCAGATCGAGCCAGAGCGACCAATTGTCGATGTAGGCGAGATCAAGCGCGACCCATTCCTCGAAGTTCTTGATGCCGTTGCGGCCGCTGACTTGCCAGAGGCAGGTCAGGCCCGGTTTGACGCTGAGACGGCGGCGCTGGGCATGTTTTTCAATGCGCTCCACCTCATACACCGGCAGCGGCCGGGGGCCGACCAGGCTCATCTCTCCGCGCAGCACATTGAGGAGTTGGGGCAGTTCATCGATGCTCATGCGGCGCAACCATGAGCCAAACTTGAACACCCGCGGGTCGTTGCTGATTTTGAAAACGGGGCCATCCATCTCGTTGTCCGCCTGCAGGTGCTGCTGCAGCGACTCGGCATCGGAATGCATGGTGCGAAACTTCCACATCCGGAACGGTCTGCCGTAGTGGCCGGCGCGCTGCTGCCGGAAAAACACCGGCCCGGGCGAGCTGAGCCGGATGCCAATGATGGCCACCAGCCAAAGCGGCAGGCTGAGCACCAGCAGCAACGCCGCCCCGAGGCGGTCCAGTGTGTCCTTGAAAAGCAGCGCCCAGGAGGCCTGCGGCGTGCTGTGAAAGACCAGCATCAATCTGCCAGCGAGGGTGTCGAAAGTCGGCCGGGCGATGGCGGTTTGGAAAAAGTCCGCGGCGATCCAGGCCTCGACGCCTTCGGTTTCACAAGCCACCACGGCTTCCTCAATCTTGGCAAAGTGGATGTGCTGGGCAGCAAAGATGACGCGACTGACGGCGTGCTTGTGCATGGCCGCCACCAGGGCCTGCGCCGGTTCCTGGCTCAGATCGATGCGCGCCTTGACATCGATCTCCGCCCGCTGCTCCTCGCTCATGCTGTTGAGCGCCTGCGTCATGTCCTCCGCCAGACCCGCCAGAATGACGGACTCCCGGCCCATGCCGGAACGGATGCGGCGTCGAAGGAACTCCCGCTGCACGGCCTCCCGCAGCAAAATGGCAGCGCAACCGAGCGCCAAACCGAGCAGCAACACAGCGCGGCTGGGAACGTTCAGACGCATGAAGATGCTCATCGCCCCGATGACCATGCCAATGATGATCACGGCTTCGAGCATCTGCCGCAGCGAGCGCGCCGGTGTCTTGTTCAGCAGATTCGAGTAAAAGCCGCGGCCCTCGAGAATGACCGGCATGAAGGGTGCAATCGCCGCCAGCAACCACAGAAAATCCGTGAAGGGCGGCACTGCATCCAGCGCGGGATGGAAGTAGCGCGCCAAATCAGCGCGCAGGTAATGGCCAAACCAAAGGAAAAAGGCCAGCAGCCCACTGTCGGTGAGTTCCGTGAGCTGCAAATTGATTTCCTGCCGCCGGCCGAGCATACTGAGACGAGACTTTATGAGTGAACCTTACTTTATCTGAAAATTATAGCACTCCTAATAAATGGCACAACATCTTTCCTCAAAAAATCTGCTGCTCAGCCATCAGCCTCTTGTTGTCGGCGTGCCGCCGCACCGGCCGGCTCTGGAAGCCTTTTTGCAGCAGACTCCGGCGACTCAAAAAGACACCTGCGACCTGCTCGAACTGCGGCTCGATCAGCTCGGAGTTGAACCGGACGACTTGCTCGAACAGCTCGCTGCCATTGACCTGCCGCTGTTGGTGACGGCCCGGCATCCGGAGGAAGGCGGGCAGGGCGGATTGGACGCCATGGCGCGGGAAAGCCTGCTGCGTCCCTTCATTGGACGAGCCGCCGTGATGGACATCGAGCTGCGCAGCCTGGTAGAATTGCGGGATTTGGCGCGCGCGGCTCAGGCGGCAGGCACGGCGGTGCTGGGCTCATTTCACGACTTTGAACGCACGCCCCCCGAAGAAGTGCTGGAGGGCGCGGCGGCGATGGCGGAGGCGGCGGGAGCCGATGCGGTGAAGCTGGCGACCTTTCTCAATGGGCCGGAGGATCTGGCCCGGCTGGTGGTGTTTGCGTCCCGACCGCGCCGGCTGCGAGTGATCGTCATGGGCATGGGGACTTTGGGGCCAGTCTCGCGCTTGACGCTTGCAAAGTGCGGCAGTCTGTTGAATTACGGCTACATCGGGTCTGAGGGCAATGCCCCCGGACAGTGGCCGGCAGCGCGCCTTAAGGCGGTGCTGGCCGAACTTTGAAGCACCGGATTGATGACGAAATCGCAGATGAAAGGCAGTGCCAGACGGCTCGTCCGGTTCGGGTTGGTTGTCGCTGCGCTCGGTTTGCTGACAGGTTGTGACGACCCCGAACGTGAGGCGCGGCTGCGCTGGCGCGAGGAGGAGGTCAATGCCAAGGAAACCGCGATGGTGCGCCGCGAGCGCGAGCTGTTGCAGGAGCGCGAGGCGGTGGAGAGCGAGCGCCTGGCGCTCATTGCCAAAGAGGCTGAGGTGGACCGGCTGCGTGCGCAAATGGCTGCCGAAGTCGAGAAGATGAATCAGGCGCGGCGCGCGTTTGAAATCAAGAACCTGCGCGGGCAGCCGCCGAAGATCACCGCCGGGCGCGTCATTGTCATCGATCCCGACTCGGGTGAGGTGCTGTTTGAAAAAAATGCAGATGAACGCGGCGCCATCGCCAGCACGCAGAAGCTGCTGACCGCTTTGCTGGTCGTCGAGAAGGGAGACCTGGACGCCATCATCACCGTGGAAAAAAGCGATTCCGACTGCGCGCCCGTGCGCCTCGGCATCAAGGAGGGTGAAAAGTACACACGCCGCCAGTTGCTGACGGCGTTGATGGTGAAAAGCTCGAACGACATTGCCCAGGCGCTGGCGCGGGATCATTCCGGTTCGGTCGAGGCTTTTGTGGCCGCCATGAACGCAAAGGCGGCCGCGCTGGGGTTGAAGGACAGCCACTTTGAAAATCCGCACGGCCTTCCGTCTGATCAGCCGCAGTTTTCCACCGCGCGTGATCTCGTGAAGATCGCCGCCGCGGCGGATCAAAATCCGGACGTTCGGGAGATGGTGCGCACCAAGCGCTTCGTTTTTGAGCGCGAGGGGCAGAGCAGCCTCACCTTGGACAACACCAACCGCGTGCTGCACAACTACTCCTCGGTCTGCGATGGAATGAAGACCGGCTTCACCAATGCGGCTGGCTACTGCCTCGTCGCCAGCGGGCAGAAAAATGGCAAGCGCCGCATCGTCGTCGTGCTCAACGGGGGCAAATCCGGTGTTTGGAGCGATGCCCAGGCGTTGCTCGAGTGGGCGGTGCGGGCCTGATTGATGGGGTCCAGTGGGATTGCCTTGCGCCCCGCTGCGCTAACATGTTTGGTGGAAGGGCACATGATGAGGCATCGCAAACGATTGCAAGAAAAAGGCGGAAAAGGCAGGGGCGCGCCACCTGCCAAGGCTCAGCCGCCGGTGGTTCCCTTGCATGAGATCGTTCATCTCTGCGAGGTTGGCTTGCTTGCTTTGGGCGACAGACCGGGCCGGGCGGATGAAAACCGGTTTTGGAGCACGATGGATGCGAAGCACGGGGATCGTCCAGACTATGCGCTTTGGCGGAAACTGCGCGTGCCAAAGCGAATCCATGGCCGGGAAAAGGAAATCGCAGCGCTGGCGCGGCGGGCGTTGAGCTCGCCTGAAAACGAAGTGCGCTGGGCGGCGCTGGCCTGGCTCGCGGGCCTGCCGGTCGAAGCCAGGGAAGAAAACATCGTCAAAGCGGCGCAAGCAGCCCTGCGCGGCGATCCGCCATCGGGAGCGAGACTGGCTTCCGGTCTGGTGCGCTGGCTGGCGCGGGCCTGGCTGGGTGAGGGGCAGGGCGGGAAAGGCTTGGAGGAGGGCAGGCAGTGTCTGCTCGATCTGTCGCCGGAGTGGCGCAGCGGCCGCGCGATTGATTTTAGCGCCGTGGAAAGGGAAGGCTGGCTGCCCGTCGAGACCACACGGCTGCGCCGCTGGGTGAGTTTGGCGCTGAGTGAAATGATCCGCGAACAGCCCGAAGCCAAAAACGCGTCCGTCTGGCTGCAAACCGCCTGGCTGCTGCTGCGGGATGCGCGTCATGCGACGTCGGAAGCGGGGGCGGCTGAGGTCGCGGCGCTGCTTGATTTGGCGTCCCTGACCCGGCGCGAGGGTCGTCCTCTCGAAGCCGCGCGTTGGGCGGCGCTGGCGCTGCAACTGGCGCCGGAGCGCTTGCCTGGCGGGTTGGCGCAGCGTTGTCGCGCGGCTTCCTGGCTCGTGTTCGAGGCAGGATTGGCGGTTCCGGCGCGTTGGGGCGCGGGTTTGGACCAGATGCCTTACCCAGGTGATCCGCCTGATTCCGAGCGGGGCAGGGAGGCGGATCTTGAGTTGCGAGACCCCGAGGATCTGGCGGTGACAGCCCTGGCATACGAAGTGGACTCGGACCCGGACTGGCAGGTGCTGCGCCAGGCGATGCCGGTGTTGACGCATCCGCTGGCCGCTTTGGCCTGGGTGGCGCGCAAGGCGCCTTCCCATGCGGTCAAAAAGCAGCACGCCTTGTTGGAGGCGGCGGTGAGGCTGGCATTGCGGCATGGGTGCCTGACGAGCGCCGGCAAGCTGCTCGCCTCCTGGCCGGCCAAACCGGAATGGCTGCTGGAACTCGCCAGGAGCTGGCAGGCAAGCTTGCGCTTGATGCCCGTGCTCAGGAATGGCCAAGCCTGGGCGGACAGCATGAGCTGCCTGCGGGCAGCCTGGGGCCGGCTCGACCTCGAAAGCATCACGGATCACGACGCGCTTTTTCTCCTGCACGAAACCGTGGCGGAGCGGCTCATGGCCACGCGTTTGCGATTGCCGGACGAATTGCAGGCTGAGGACGACCGGCAACTGGCGCTCGCGCTGCGGGCGGAGCCGAAGCTGCTGTCGTTGCTGGAGCACCAGCGCGTGCCGGAACTGTGGGAGGTGGCGGAACTGGCCCGGCGCGATGACTTGACGGGCGTGATTTGGTTGAGCGTCGCTCTGGCAGGCGAGCCGGAGGCCGGGCGTTGCAGTGTGCTGGGTGTCAGCAGCGGAGGCGTAAAGGCGCGGCGCTGGCGCTTTCAGCGGGGTGAACTGGCGGCGTGGTGGCCTGAGTGCCAGCGCGCGATCGCCAGCTTCATCGGCTCAGCCTCGCGCGTGGTCCTCACGCTCGATGCCGCTCTGCCGCGCACCGGTTGGAACACTTTTCTGAATGGCGCTGAGGTGTGGCTGACGCCGGCCTGGGAAGCCGCCTTTCGAGAGTTGCGGGTGCGGCCGCTGCCGGAGGTTTTGCAAGCAGGCTTGACTGTTTTGAAGTCGGCAAATTAAGGGCTGGAAAAGTCCGGGGATCACGTTCAGATAGGCGCATATGCTGGCGATTGCTGAGATGAAGAGCGCGCGCGTGCCGTCCCTGCTGGCGGCGCTCACGCTGGGAGCGGCTGGATGGGGCCTCGGGCAGGAGGGCGGCAAGACGCCTGAGCCGGAGAAACCGTCGGAGCCAGCGCCAGCGAAGGCCCTGCCTTCGGCGGCTGAACTCATCGAGGAAGAGCGCAGCACCGACCTTTCGTTTCAGCGCACCACCGACTTCGATCTGACAGCCGCGCAGAAGGAGCGCGTCAAGAAGCTGCTGCCCAACGCCTACCGCAAACTCTCCCTCCGCAAACCCCTGCACATGGTCGCGCTTGGAGACTCCATCGTCGAGATGTTCGGCTACGACGATGACGCGCAAAACTGGATCAAGGGTTACCCCGCCCAGTTTGCGGAGCAGCTCGCGCGCCAGTTCTTCTACACCGGCGGTGTGCGCATCATCAAACCGGCGGGCAAGGACAAGCCGGAGAAGATGCAGCCGCACCGCGGCGTCGAGATCACCCTGCGCAACCTGGGCCGCGGCGGCAAGCTCAGCATCCACGCCATCCAGGCTCTTTCGACCTACGGCATGGAGGTCAAACCGGACATCGTCTTGATCAGCTTTGGCATCAACGACTCCTCCACCGGGCTCGACCTTTCCGTTTACGCCAAAGCCTTCCAGGAGCTGGTGACGACGGTGCGCACGGCAGGCGCCGATGCCGTCCTGCTCGGCCCCACCGCCATCGTCGGCAATCCCCCCGAGCTTGAGCTGGGCCGCACCCGTGCTTACACCGACACCTTGCGCGAGGTGGCCGAGGAGAGCGGCGCCTTTTTTGTGGATCTCGGTGATCTCGCGCCGCTGGTCAGCGTGCCGGAGGACCTCACCGAGCCGGCGGCGGTCTTTTCCGCGGTGGTGGAAAGCTACCGGCGCTTTTTCGATCACGAAAAGGCGGTCGACTACGTGCACCCGCGTGCCGCCCTGCACGAGCTGCTGGGCCGCAGGATCTACCGCGAACTGGTCGAGCCTCCCGCGCCGATGCCTTGGGAGTTTCGCCAGGCCAGCGCGGTGTTGAAGGACGCCGAGCAATTCGAGTTGAGCGTGGACTTGGCCAATCGCTCTGAGGAGGAGCTGGACCTCACGGTGCTGCCGCTGGTGACCAGCGCCTGGAAGCCGCTCGACGCCACACCGAAGACGACCCTCAAAGCAGGCGAGCAGCGCGCGCTGAAGATCCGCTACGGCCGGCGTGACGCCAGCGGCAGCGTCAATCCCATGCCCAGCCACGAGCCCCTGCTGCGGCTGCCCATCCTGGTCAACGGCGGCGGCTTGACCCGCATCGAGGACCTGCGCGCGGACCTCCGCCCGGCGGTGCTGCTTTGGAAGGTGGAGACCCAGTTCAACCAGGACACGGAGTTCGTGCCCGCCAACCTGCTCGCCAACACCAGCGGCAAGGCGCTCACGGGCAAATGGCAGGCCAGTTGGCTGGGGCAGCAACTCTCCGGCGAATTCAAGCTGGAGCCGGACGAGAAAAAGGAGCTGCCCATGCGCTTCAAGCTGCCTGATCTTGAGACCAGCTCCTTCAATCAAAAGGCCACGCTCAGCGCGCTCGTCACCCTTGGCGAGAAGACCCTGCGCTTCGACCGCCAAGTGGACTTGACCCGGAACTTCGGCCTCAAGCAGCCCGTGCCCATGACCGTGCTCACCCCGAAAAAAGGCGGTGAGCAGGCAGCTCAGGGCCAGCGGGGGCAGGCGGTGACCCTGCGCGCCGACGCGGACAAGGAAAATCTCTTCCTCACCTTCGAGATCCGCGGCATCGACCTCAAAGACGACCCGGCCGGCGGACCGAGCTGGGTGGGAACCGTCAACCTCGACGCCCGCTCCTACGGCAAGCGTCAAATGACGGGAGTCACCGAACCCCTGCGCTTCAGTGGCAATGCCTCGGATGGCAGCGCGGTGGTCGCGCCCATCGCCCCCTGGGCCTTCGGCACCGGTTACGCCGCGAAGTTCGAGGAGAAATACGTCAAAGCCGTGCTTTCCAGCACCAGCGAGGGCGTGCGGCGCATTACCCTCACCCTGCCGCGCAGCTATCTCTACCTGCACGAGTGGGCGCTCGGCAATGGCAACAGCCAGCTAGGCATCAATGCCACCCTGGCCCTCTGGCAGCCCGGTGACGGCGGCGCGCCCGGTGGTTTCGCGGCAGAGCACCAGTTCAACCTGCTCTTCAACCGCCACCGCGATGACGCCGAGGGCGGCGCGGTGCTGGAACTGACCGAGCAACCCACCAAACGCTGGAGCGTGGCTTTGTATTGAGCCCGCAGCCTGACACAGCGGCAATGCGGCAAAGAGGCACGGAGACACGCGTCATGGCTAAAGAAAGACCCGGAAAAAAACTGTGGGACAAGGCGGCCTGGCGGGACGCGGCCTTTTTCTGGCGCTACCTGGCGCCGCACCGCAACGTCTTCATCCCGGCCATGCTGGCCCTCGTCGCCACCGCCGGCATGATGCTGCTCTTTTTCAAGGAGCTGGGTGAGTGGGTCGGCTTCGCGCTCGATGGCGCCGTCGGTCAGGAGCTGCTGCAGCGCTCCAATCAGGTCGCCCTCTACCTCATCGTCCTCGTCGCCGCCCAGGCCTTCATCGCCTTCTGGCGCATCCTGCTTTTTGCCAAAGCCTCTGAACGCGCGCTCGCCTCCCTGCGCCGCGACACCTTCAGCCGCATCATCCGCCTGCCCATGGCCACCCTTGGCGAGCGCCGAGTCGGCGAGCTCGCCTCCCGCCTCGCCAACGACGTCGAGTGCATGCGCGAGACCCTGGTCGTCACCATTCCCCAGGCCATCCGCCACACCGTCATCCTCATCGGCGGCTTGGTCGCGGTCTTCCTGCTCTCCGTGAAGCTGGCCCTCTTCATGGTCGCCACCATTCCCGTTGTGCTCGTCCTCATCGCCATCTTTGGCGCCCGCATCCGCCGCCTGACGCGCAAAGCCCAGGATGACCTCGCTGCCTCCCAGGTCGTCGTCGATGAAAGCCTGCAGGGCATCGTCAGCGTCAAAGCCTTCGGCAACGAAGCCTATGAGATCGCCCGTTACGGCCGCCGCCTCGACAGCTTCCTCTCCACCGCCATCAAGGCCGCCCTGCCGCGCGCGACCTTCATCGCCTTCATCATCTTCTGCTTCAGCATCGCCCTCGTGGCCGTCACCTGGTTCGCCGCGCAGATGGTCGCCTCCGGTGAGATCGACCACAAGCGCCTCGCCAGCTTCGGCATCTTTTCCGGCCTCGTTGGCGCCTCCTTCATGCAGTTCTCCGAGCTGGTCACCCAGATCCAGCGCACCCTCGGCGCCACCGAGCGCGTGCGCGAGATCCTCGCTGACGACTGCGAGGAAAACCTCCTCGATGAGCAGCAGCAGCCCGTCCGCCTGCGCGGCGGCATCGAGATGCGCGGCATCGACTTCGCCTACCCCTCGCGTCCGGAGGCGAAGGTGCTGAAGGACTTCAACCTCACCATGCGCGCCGGTCAGCGCGTCGCCCTCGTCGGCCCCAGCGGCTCCGGCAAGACCACCACCGTCTCCCTCCTCTTCCGTTTCTACGAGCCCCTCGCCGGCGAGATCCGCTTCGATGGCCAGCCCGCCCGCGACATCCCCCTGCGCGCCCTGCGGCGAAATCTCGCCCTTGTCCCGCAGGAGGTGCTGCTCTTTGGCGACTCCATTCGCGAAAACATCGCCTACGGCCGCCCCGGCGCCAGCGACGAGGAGATCCAGGAGGCCGCCCGCCAGGCCAACGCGCACGACTTTATCGCCGCCCTGCCGCAAGGCTACGACACCCTCGTCGGCGAGCGTGGCACCCAGCTCTCCGGCGGCCAGCGCCAGCGCATCGCCATCGCCCGCGCCATCCTCGCCGACCCCGCCATTCTCATCCTCGACGAGGCCACCAGCAGCCTCGATGCCGAGAGCGAGCACCTCGTGCAGGAAGCCCTCGACAAGCTGATGGCCAACCGCACCTCCATCATCATCGCCCACCGCCTCAGCACCGTCCGCCGCTGCGATCAAATCCTCGTCCTCTCCGCTGGCACCGTCATCGAAAGCGGCACCCACGACGAACTCGTCACCAGCGCCAACAGCCTCTACGCCACCCTCGCCCGCCTCCAGCTCGAGTAGCCCCCGCCTCCCACTCATACTCCCACTCATACTCATACTCATACTCATACTCAGCCCCTGGCGATTTCAGCTTTCAGCTTTCCCCATTTCAGCTTTCCAATGAAACCCACCGACATCCAGATCAGCGGCATCACCACCTACCTCCTGCCCGTCACCCTGCGTGTACCGTTGAAATTCGGCCCCGAGACCGTCATCAGCGTCACTTGCCTGCGCGTGCGTGTGGACGTCATCACCGCGGATGGTCAAAGCGGCACTGGCTGGGGGGAGACCCCGCTCAGCGTCTCCTGGGTCTGGCCCGGCAGCCTCAGCGTGGCGGAGCGCGCCGCCCGCATGGAGGCCTTCTCCGCCCGGCTGGCCGAAACCCTGCGCGCCTCCGGCCTGCGCGGCCACCCGATGGAGATCGGCCACGATTTCATGGAGGGTCCGCTGGCAGACCTCACCACCGCCTTCAACGCCGAAACCGGCGGCGAGCCCATGCCTTACCTCGCCTCCCTCGTCGCCTTCAGCGCTTTCGACATCGCCATCCATGATGCCTACGGCCGCTGCCACGGCGTGGATATTTACCAGACCTACACCGCCGCCTGGATGAGCCGCGACCTCGCCGCCTACCTGAAGGCCGATGCCGTGGACTTCGCCGGGCGTTACCCCGCGGACTTCCTCAGCCCCGAGCCGGAAAAGACACTGCCCGTCTGGCATCTCGTCGGCGGCGTGGACGCTTTGGAGACGGAGGGCCTCACCGGCAGCGAGCCGGACGACGGCTACCCCGTCCTGCTCACCGACTGGATCGAGCGCGACGGCCTGCGCTGTCTCAAAATCAAGCTGCGCGGCACCGACACCGTCTGGGACTACGAGCGCCTCTGCCGCGTCGGCCAGCTCGGCCTGCCGCGCGGCGTGCGCTGGCTCAGCGCCGACTTCAACTGCACCGTGCAGGAGCCCGGTTACGTCAATGCCATCCTCGACCGCCTCCTGCGCGAGCAGCCGGAGATCTACGCCCGCACCCTCTACGTCGAGCAGCCCTTCCCGTATGACCTGGAGGCCCACCGCATCGACGTCCGCTCCGTCTCCGCCCGCAAGCCCCTCTTCCTGGATGAAAGCGCGCACGACTGGCACTTCGTCCGTCTCGGCCGCGAGCTCGGCTGGTCCGGCGTCGCCCTCAAGACCTGCAAGACCCAGACCGGCGCCTTGCTCAGCCTGTGCTGGGCCAAAGCCCACGGCATGCCCCTCATGGTGCAGGACCTGACCAACCCCATGCTCGCCATGGTCCCCCACGTCCGCCTCGCCGCCCACGCCGGCACCATCCAGGGCGTCGAGTGCAACGCCATGCAGTTCTACCCCGCCGCCTCCCTCCCTGAGGCAGCCGTCCACCCCGGCCTCTTCCAGCGCCGCGGCGGCATCGTCGACCTCGCCACCCTCAGCGGACCCGGCTTCGGCTACCGCATCGAGGAAATCCAGCGCACCCTCCCCGAGCCCGCCGGCGCTTGGTAAAAACCGCAGAGCCAAGGGCCAGCACGAACTTCACAAGCTATGTGTAGGCAACCTGAATTTTTCCGATGTCGAGTTGCTTCTTATAGGCAGCGATCGAGGAGTTGAGACCCGCTTCTTTCATGGGGCGTCCTGTATATTTTCTGCCTAACGTCGAGACGACTCACGGCTGTAAGCCGTTGAGTCCGCCGGGTTGATATGGCCGCTTCATGGTGACGCATTGAAGTAGATAAGGTTTCCGTCTGGGTCGAAAACTTTCGCGCCGACACTACCATCCTCTTCGGTTTCAGGGCCAGTTTTAAGGTCGAAGCCAGCGGCGTGCAGCTTGCCTGCAATAGCGTTGACATCCCCGCCGAAAAAGGTCAGGGAATTCTCATCAACGTGGCCCTCATATAGTCCGATTCGAAGCCCGTCTTGTGCCAAAACCACCCATTGCTCTTCCTCGATTCCTTCAACTCGCTTGAATCCGAGTGATTCGTAGAATGCAAGCGATGCTTTGATGTCGGCCACTGCCAGACTGATTTCGGGGGTTCCGAGTTTCATAATTTTTTAGCCATATCGTCAAGGGTGAGGCACGGAGCGCAGCGGAGTTGCCTCCACCGCCTTGTGTGCGCCCGGCATGGGCACAGTCCTGATGGGGTTGAAGTCCCCTGTAGATAAACCAGATATCGCAATTATGCCCTGGCAGCAAGCTGGGATTAGATGCGTTCGTACGTGGGGTTCTGTCTTTGTGTCCTCTTCTGTTCATCACCTGGTTGTCCTGAGCCTGCTGGCCTGTCCGGCCTTGGCGGCCGTTCGTGCCGCCGTCGTTGAAAAACCGGATTTCAACCGGGACATCCGCCCCGTCCTGGCCTCCAAGTGCTATGCCTGCCATGGATCGGATGATGACAAACGCGAGGCCGGGCTGCGTCTGGATGTCCGCGCGGAGGCGGTGAAGGAGGCGATCAAACCGGGCAGGCCGGAGAAGAGCGGAAAAAAATGCCAGGCATGAATGGCGCTTCACTTATTAATCCGGCCAGCAAATGAGTTCAATGCAGGCAAGATGCCTGCATGACAGCACAGGTTGTTTGGCCTCTGAGTTCAGTTTTTGACTGTCTTGGCTTTGCCTTTGTTTTTAGCCTTCGCTTTGCCGCCTTTGCTTTTGCCCTCTTCCTTGGCGGCGCCGTAGGGTGGTCCCCAGATCCAGGGGATGACGTTCGCGTGTCTGGCCCAGTTTTCCCACTGCGCGGCCATCGTTTGCACGCGCCCGGTTTGTTTGGAGGCGAGGTTGTGCTGCTCGGTGCGATCGGTGGCCATGTCGTAGAGTTCCCAGTCGCTGCGCGGACCCTTGGCGACGAGTTTCCACTCGCCATCACGCACGGCGCGATTGCCCTCGTGCTCGAAGAAGATGGGGCCAGGGCGGTTCAGGGATTCGCCGCCGAAGGCGGGCCGCAAACTCACGCCTTCAAGGGGAGTGATGGTCTCACCGGCGTGTTGTTTCGGGTAGTCGGCGCTGGCGAGATCGACACAGGTGGCCATCAGGTCGATCAAATGCGCGGGCTGCGGTTCCAACGCGCCGTGGCGGCTCGATGGGATGCCCTTGGGCCAGTGCGCGATGAGGGGAGTGCTGATGCCGCCTTCATGCACCCAATGTTTGTACTCGCGGAACGGGGTGTTGCTGACATTGGCCCAGGCCTCACCATAGCCGTGGTAGGTGTCCGCGCCGCCGGGTATGACGCCGTAACCCTGGCGCATGGGGAAGCCGTCGCGGGTTTGCTTCGGGATCATGTCAGGCTGCAGGTAGCCGGCGGCGAGCGGGAGCAGGGTGGGATTGCTGGCGCGGGCGGCGGGATCTTCACCGTCTTTGCGGCCCATTGATTCAGCGCAGCCGCCATTGTCCTGGAAAAAGAGGATCAAGGTGTTGTCATACTGGCCGCTGCGCTTCAGCTCGGCGATCATGCGGCCGATGCCTTGATCCATGCTGTCAATCATGGCGGCATAGACCTCCATGCAGCGGATTTCAAATTCACGGTTCTGGACATCGTTCCAGGCGCCGCCGGCCTGGGCAGCGGTCTGCCAGCGCGGGTCGATGAGCCCAAGCTTGCGCATCTTTTCCACCCGTGCGGCGCGGATGGCGTCGTAACCCTCGTCGTAGCGACCCTTATACTTGGCGATGTCTTTTTCCTTGGCATGCATCGGCCAATGAGCGGCGGTGAAGGCGACGTACATGAAGAAGGGGTTGCCGCTGTGGTCGCGAGCGTGATCGGCGATGAAGCGTGAGGCGTGGCCGGCGATGGCGTCGGTGTAATAGTACTCCTCTTCCGGCTGATATTCCGGGTCGGCGAAGGGGGAGATGTATTGGTTGTCACGAGTCAGGGTGTTGGGATCGAAGAAACTGCCGGCGCCGTGGATGGTGCCGTAGAAGCGGTCGAAACCGCGCTGCAGCGGCCAGTTGTGCTTGTCCGCGTCGCCCTTGGGGGTGGTGGCTTTGGTGACGTGCCATTTGCCAACCATGTAGGCGCGGTAGCCTGCGGGTTTGACGGCTTCGGCGATGGTGACGGCTTTTTTGGAGAGCTCGCCGCGGTAGGCGTCGAGGCCCTTGTCCTCCATCATGTGGCCGATGCCGGCTTGATGCGGGTAGAGGCCGGTGAGCAGGGCGGCGCGGGTGGGGCAGCAGCGCGCGGTGTTGTAAAACTGGGTAAAACGCAGGCCCGCGGAGGCGAGGCTGTCGAGGTTGGGGGTGTCGATTTCGCCGCCGTAACAGCCAAGATCGGAGTAGCCCATGTCGTCGGACATGATGAGGATGACGTTGGGCTGGTCAGCCGCGCTGAGTGTGGCGGCGGTGAGAAGGCTGAAAAGAACGGCTTTCATGGGAATGAAGGAACGCGGGAAGGGTGGGATGGTGTCAGGCGGGAACGCACCAGGGGCTATTGAGATTGCACCTGGAATGGCGCTGCTTTTGCGTGCAAAGGTGGCGCATGGAATGGGATCAGCCGTTTTTTGAGGAACTGGTGCTGTGGGTCGATTCGACCCCGCGGCCGGGCGCTTGGAACATGGCGGTGGATCAGGCCTGGCTGGAGCAGGGCGGGGCGCCGCTGCTGCGAGCCTACCGTTGGGACCAGCCGACGGTGAGCATTGGCTACGCGCAAAATCTTTCGCGTTTGGCGGATGCGCTGCCCGGCTGGCCGGTGGTGCGGCGCTGGACCGGCGGCGGCGTCGTGTTTCATCAAGACGATGCCACCTACACCCTGATGGTGCCGGCGGGCCAGCGTTGGGCGGAGACGCGGCCGGTGGAAAGCTACCGTTTGATTCATGGCGCGCTGGCGGCGGCGCTGGTCGAGGCCGGCAATCCGGGCTGCCGGCTGGCGGGGCAGGAGGATGTGAAGGACTTGCCGTTTTGTTTTGAAGCTCCCGCGCTGCATGACGTGATTCGCGGTACGGTCAAGGTGGCGGGGGCGGGTCAGCGCCGCGGCCGGCTGGGCTTGCTGCATCAGGGCAGTGTGCAGCAAGTGCGAGTGGATGCGGCATTTTGGCGGAACTGGGCGCGGCGATTGGGAAAACAGGTGCGCGAGGTGGAGTCGCCACCGCGGGCGGTGCTGCAGAGGGCGGAGGAACTGGCGGCGCAGCGGTATGTTCGTGAAAGCTGGCTGCACTCGCGGGAAGACGCGCTGGCATGAGCACGCGGGTATTTGTCTATGGCACGCTGAAGGCGGGCTTGAGCAATCATGGCTGGCTGCGCGGCCAGCGATTTTTTGGGCCAGCGGAGACGCAGCCGCGCTACCGGATGTTTGACCTTGGCGGCTACCCTGGCATGGTCGAGTGCGATGATGGAATCGCGCTTGAGGGCGAGGTGTGGGAGGTGGATGCGGCCGGGCTGCAGCGGCTCGATGTGCTGGAGGGCGTGGCCGAAGGTGAATACGAGCTGGCCCCAATCGCTATGGCCGGGACGTGGCAGAGCGAGCAGGTGTCAGGCTACCTGTATCGCCGGCCCGTGGCGGGGCTGCGTGATGCGGGGGCTTGCTGGAAGGAGTGACTGCAAGGCAGCAGCCGGTTAGTGCTGCTGGCAGAACTCCTCGAAACGGTCCATGCCGGTGTTGATCACATCGAGGCCGGTGGCGTAGGAGAAGCGGATGGTGAAGTCGGCGCCGAAGGCCTGTCCAGGCACGGCGGCGACTTTCTGCTTGCTCAGCAGCTTCTCACAGAAGTTGACGGACTTGATGCCCATCTGCTCAATGTCCACCAGGAAGTAAAACGCGCCAAGCGGCTCGAGGACCCCGACGTTGCGGATGTTTTGCAGGCGGCTCAACATGTATTGGCGGCGCACGTCGAACTCGTCGCGCATGTCGGAGACGATCTGCTGGTCGCCTTGCAATGCGGCGATGGCGCCGTATTGCGCAAAGGTGGTGGGATTCGAGGTGGTATGGCTCTGCAGGATGTCGATGGCGTTGGCGATCTCCTTGGGCGCGGCGGTGTAACCGAGACGCCAGCCGGTCATGGCATAGGCTTTGGAGAAGCCGTTGACGGTGATGGTCAGGTCCGCCACTTCCTTGCCGAGCGAGGCGATGCTGACATGCTGCTGCCCGGCATAGACCAGTTTTTCGTAGATCTCGTCGGACAGGATGAGGATGTCCTCACCCACAGCAATGTCGGCCAATGCCTGCAGCTCGTCTTTGGAATAAACGGCGCCGGTGGGGTTGCCCGGGCTGTTGATGATGATCATCTTGGTGAGCGGGGACATGGCGTCCTCAAACTCTTCCGCGGTGATTTTCCAGCCGTTTTCCTTTTTGGTTTCGACAATGACGGGCACGCCGCCGACGAGGCGAACCATCTCGGGGTAGCTGGTCCAGTAAGGAGCGGGAATGATGACCTCGTCGCCGGGGTTGATGGTGGCGGCGATGGCATTGTAGCAGGAGTGCTTGGCGCCACAGTTGACGCTGATCTGCGAAGGCTCGTATTGCAGGTTGTTGTCCACCAAGAGCTTGGCGGCGAGAGCCTCGCGCAGCTCAATGAGGCCGGCGCTTTCGGTGTAGCGTGTCTTGCCTTCGGTGAGGGCCTTGATGGCGGCCTGAACAATGTGGGAAGGAGTGTCAAAATCCGGTTCGCCCGCGCCGAAGTTGAGGACATCGACACCCTGCTTTTTGAGCGCCTTGGCCGCGTTGGTGACGGCCAGGGTCATGGAGAGGGGCACGGCGGCTACGTTGGTCGAGATGAAGTCCATGTCGGTGGGATGATGGTAGTAAAAGGGGGCTGCTACAAAGGCGGGGCTGCGGGAATAGTCAACGCGGAATTGCGGGCATACAACCGTCGTGCCGGAAGACTTGACAGGGTGGAGGGTGTTTTCTAGCCTCAATGCATGAGTTGGCTTTGCCGCAGTCTGGCTGGTTTTTTAGCATTGAGTTCCCTGGTCGCGGAGGAGGCTGCCGGCTTTGACGAGCAGGGCCGCCTGCAACTGCCGCCTTCGCCGCAGCGCGCGGGCGACGCGGAGCGCGGGCGCGACTACCTGGTCAACGGGGATTACATCGGCAGTGGGGTGCCGTTGGCGTTGTACCGGGTGGTGCGCGGCAGCGCGAAGCGCAATGAATTAAAGCGCACGGGGGAGAATGCCTCATTGCCACCCGGAGTCACTGCGGTGCGCGCTGCCAACGGCGAGATGATCGTCACGGCCAACTGCCTCGCCTGCCATGCGCAGACGCTGCAGGGGCGGTTCCTGATGGGGCTGGGCAACAGCCTGCGCGATTTTACCGAGGACGCCAGTGTCAACGTTAACGTGATCGATCAGATGCTGCGCTTCGGTGGCGCCGATCAGGCAGCGGCGAGGGAGGCATTCGCGCCGTTCCGGGATGTGATCCGGGTGGTAGCGCCGCACATCCGCACACCCACGGCCGGCACCAATCCGGCGGTCAAACTGGCCTACGTTCTGGCCGCGCATCGCGATCCGCAAACCCTGCAGTGGAGCGGGACGCCGCTGACCGCGCTGCCGCCGCCGGAGGAGATCATTCCGAGCGACGTGCCCGCCTGGTGGCTGCTGCGCAAGAAGAACGCGATGTTTCACAATGGCATGGGACGTGGGGACTTCGCACGTACCATGATGGCATCGAGCCTGCTGACCCTGCACGATGCGGCGGAGGCGGAGGGCATTGACGAGCGCTTCAAGGACGTGCTGGCCTACCTGCTCACGCTGGAGCCGCCCCCGTTTCCGCGCAGCGTGGACGCGGGTTTGAGTGCGCGCGGCGCGCGGGTGTTTGCGCGCCACTGCGCGAGCTGCCACGGTCATTACGGCGAAAAGGAGGATTACCCAAACTTGCTGGTGCATGTGGACCAGGTGGGGACGGATCCCGCTCTGGCAATAGCGGGCCACGCGGCATTTGAGAAGCAGGTGCGCGATTACAACCAGAGCTGGTTTGGCCACGGCGAGCATGCTGCGCGTCTCAAGCCTGAGCCGGGCTACGTGGCGCCGCCGCTCGACGGCGTGTGGGCCACGGCTCCCTACCTGCACAATGCCTCGGTGCCGGATTTGGAAACGCTGCTCGACTCCGGCAAACGGCCGCGCTACTGGCGGCGCAGTTTCAAGGCGGGTGACTACGACTTGGAGAGCGTGGGCTGGCGTTACCAGGAGGAGGACGCGGGCGGACACAAACACGTTTATGACACCACCCTGCCGGGGCACTCCAATCGCGGCCACGTTTACGGGGACAAACTCAAACCCGCGGAGCGCAGCGCCTTGATCGAGTATCTCAAAACCCTCTGAGCCGGCGGGTTTCCCTGTGTTCCCTGCTTGACGGCGCGGGGCTGCGTGCGCTCCCTTGGAGCATCATGTCAGCCCTCATTTTGCAACCACGCGCGCGCTTTTTCCACGGCCACGTCTGGGCCTACGCCACGGAAATCAAAGCGCGCCAGGGCGATCCGCAGCCGGGGGATGTGGTGACGCTCAAGGACATTCGCGGCAAGTCTCTGGGCAGCGCGATTTACAATCCGCAGTCGCAGATTTCGGCGCGTTTGTTTTCTTACCGCAGGCAGGATCTGGACGCGGATTTTTTTCTGCGGCGGGTGCAACGGGCGCGGCGGCTGCGCGAGGAGGCGGGCATCGACACGGCGCTGGCGCGGGTGGTGTGGAGCGAGAGCGACGGGTTGCCGGGCGTGGTGGTGGATCGCTACGGCGATCACTTGGTGCTGCAGACGCTGACGCTGGCGATGGATCAGCGGCGGGAGCTGATCGTTGAGGCGTTGCGTGAGGTGTACGCACCGCAGTCGATCATCGAGCGCAATGAGGCGCCGGTGCGCCGGGCGGAGGGCATGGAGTTGCGCAAAGGCGCGTTGTTCGGCGAGGCGCCGGCGCCGTTCGAAGTGCGGTCGGGAGGATTGGTTTTCACCGTGGACGTGCTGGAGGGGCAGAAGACCGGGTTGTATCTCGATCAACTGGACAGCTACGCGGCCGTGGCGCGGCTGGCGCGCGGACGGCGGGTGCTGGATTGCTTCACCAATCAGGGCGGCTTTGCCCAGGCCTGCTCGCTGGCGGGCGCTTCAACGGTGCGGGCGATCGATGTCAGCGCGCCGGCGCTGGCCTCGGCGCGGCGCAACGCGGCGGCGGCGGGTGCGGACGGCATCGATTTTGTCGAGGCCAATGTCTTCGATTTTCTGAAGCAGGCGGAGACCGCAGGGGAGCGTTACGATTTGATCGTGCTCGATCCGCCGTCGTTCACCCGCACCAAGGGCAGCGTCAAAGACGCCATGCGCGGCTACAAGGAGATCCACCTGCGGGCGATGAAGATGCTGGAGCCGGGCGGGGTGGTGGTGACGTTTTCCTGCTCCCATCATGTGAGCACCGGTGACTTTCACCAGGTGATCGTGGACGCGGCGGTGGACGCGCGCAAAACGCTGCGCCAAGTGGCGGCCTACGGCCAGCGCGCGGACCATCCCGTGATCGCGACGCTGCCGGAGACGGAATACTTGCGCGGCTACGCGTTTCAGGTGGAGGCGGCTTGGTGACGCAGCGTTAAGCTAACGAAGTTCGAGCGGTTGCAGTTCGGTGTCGAGGCGTTGCTGGTTGGCCTGCCACCACGCCTGGGCGTCTTGCGCGGTGTCGAAGTGTTCGCCGAGCAAAAAGAACAGGCCTGACTGGGCAAGATCGCCCGAGACCGGATGCTCGATGTAGGGGATGAGCGCTTCCACCGCGGGTTTGCTGACGGTGCCGCTGAGCAGATTCAACGCTTCCTCGGTGAGCCAGGGCTGGTTGCGCGCCAGAGCTTGCTTGGCGACGGGCACTTGCAGGAAGGCGGGGGCTTCGGACAGCAACTCCATGGCGGTCTGGGTGACCTCGACGGAGTCATGATGGATGGCGCGTGCCCAAACGGGCAGGGCGGCTTCGGAAGCGATGTGGCGCAGCAACCAAAGGCCGGCGGTCTGCACGTCCGCGTTGGGAGAGTCGAGGGCGGCGGCGGCGATGGGCAGGCATTCCGGGCGCGCCATGTCCGCCAGCATTTCCAAGGCCGCGATACGCTCCGCATCGGCTGCTTCTGTGGCGGCTTGCGCGAGGGCTTGCCGGACCTCGGGCTCGTCGCGGCCTGCCAAGCCGTTTAGAGCTTCGATGCGGGCATCCGCGTCCGTGGCGGCTTGGTAGGTTTGGAGCAGATCGCTGGCGAGCTCAGCGCTGGTGGCGGAAGCGCGGTCGTTCTGGCTGCGATCTCGGAGCAATTGCAGACGCTGCTGATTCAGTCGCGCTTGTTCCGAAGACAAGGGCGACTTGGCGAGGGTGCGGGCATTTGGATTCGGCTTGCGCATTCGCGCCCGTTCAGACGCCTCGCGTGGTTTGTCCGGCGGCGGCGATTTCGCTGGCAGTTCAGGCTTTGCCGGCTTTTCGCGCGATGGTTTGACTTCGCTGCTGGATTCCTCAACAACAGTGGTTTCGTTTTTCCGGCAAGCTGCAACGGACAGCAAAGCCGCCAGCACCAAGAGGGATGCAATCCTTAAACCGATAGCGACAGGCGAGGGCATGCCATCTTGATGCTGGAGCGCAGCCTGATTGCGGGCTATTCAGCAACGTACTCCACCGCTCCGGTCGAAAGGAGATGCTGCCGGATGGCCGCCACGGCCGCGTCAAAGTCCATGCCTTTGACGCGGTTGGTGTAGGAGGAGCTGAAAAGAAGTTTGCTGGTGAGCTTGTTCAACATGCCCCATTCAGGTTCGCCTTGTTCCGGCGTGTAACTGGCGTCCATGGCGGGTACGCTATACTCCATCATATCTTGAAGCAAGGATGCAAACCAGGTCTTGGGAGCGCCCGCATAGGGAGCCTTCAAGCTGGCTTTGCCCGCCAAGCCCCAAATGCTGTAGAGCCAGTTTTCGCCGCCTGCTTCATCATCGACGACGATGCCGATTTGTGATTCCTCGAAGACCGAGATGGGGCGTTGTTTGTATTGCACGAGTCCAGAGGCAAAACCGCCGTTGGACAGATACGGGTCTTCATTTTCAGGATCCGCGGGCTCGATCATGTGAGGTTTGCTTTGGAGGATCTCAAAATGACGCACGTTCTTTTTGCCGACCTTCTCAGTCCAGAAGAACACGAGCGCGACCGGGTTGATTTCATAGCCGTAGACAGGCAGGAAGGTGTTGCTTGAGCGGCCGCGAATCACCAAGCCGGTGGTCACGGCGGTGGTCTTGGGATACCAGCCGCTTATCCAGTCGCCGAGATCGTCATCGTAATAGGCGTCGTAACCCTCGCTGCGGAAATCCTCCCGCCAAGTGTAAACCAGCGTGGGCTGCAGCAGCCAGGACAGTTTGATTTTTCCGTGATCGCCTGCGCCGTAACCATCGACGATGATGTAATAGGTAGTGCCTTGGGTGGCTTCAAAGCTGACACGGCTTTGCCGTGTGCCTGCGGAGTCGTCATTAAAAGCGGTCAGTTCCAGATCCGCCAGCGCGGTGCCGGTGTAAATTCCGAGCATGGTGTCAAACGAACTGCCAAGGGTGTGAAAGGCGTAACGGCCATCCGCGGGAGCCACCCAGCGCCACCAGAGGGAATAACCCGCCGACTCTAAAAATTCCGCGGGTTCATCAGTTTCCCAGGTGGCATTGGTGTTGTTGGCCGAGGTGTTGCCGGCGGGTTCATTGAGAAGAATGGTGTTGGAGAAGCCGTCGTTGATGGGAGCCTGGGCGGAGAGGCGGCCGGCACTGGCGAGGAGAATGCCGGTCAGGAAAAGGGTGGAAGCGGTTTTCATCGTGAGGGAAGCGATTTGAGTTGCGGCGCTAATCTTAAGCGGTTGGTCATGAAATGAGTGCCGGGACATTTCAGCCTGCCATCCAACAGGCTTGGGCGAAGGTGAACCGGTTACTGATGGACGTCAATGCGCCTTCTTCTATTCAGCGAGCACGCAATGGGACAGCCGAGCGGCCTACCGGCAAGCGTTTGCCGCGGCGGCGAGTATGCATTCCTGCTGTTCCGCCATGGCGGCGGCGTTGGCGGGATCGTGGTCGTCCCAGCCGGCGAGATGCAGCAGGCCATGCACGAGGTAAAGCGCGATCTCGCTCTCCACCGGCTGGCCCTGGCCGTGCTCAAGGGCCTGCCGGGCAGCGGTTTCAACGCTGATGAGAATTTCACCGTGATCGAAGGTGATGACGTCCGTGGGCGTGGGGTCATCCAGAAACTCGCCATGCACGGTGGCGATCTCGGCGTCGCTGAGCAGCGCCACCTCCAGCTCAGCAAGGTGGTGAAGCGGACAGCCGGCAGCAGCGGCCGCGAGGCAGAGTGGATGCGCCTTTTCACCTAGGAGGCGCAGGTGATCAAGGTCAAATTCGGCTGGCAGCAGGGGGATGGCGTCCGGGCTGGCCTGAACTTCGATAAGCATGGGCTTAGGTCGTGTCAATTGCCGCCAAATGGCCAGTCGTCCGCCGCCTCAGGCGGCGGAGGCCGGCTTGGTGGGGGGCTGGGCCTGCTGCTTGCGGCGCGCGCCCTGCACGGGAAACGAGGCTTCCACGACAATGTCCGGCGGCATCGTTGAGGCGGATTTGGAGAGTTGCGCCGCTTCTTGCGGCACGAGAGCGCCTGGAATGCTGTATTTGATGCGGCCGTGCATCATGCTGAGCAGGTTCTTGGCAAAGCTGGCTTTGATTTTGGCCAGCTCTGCCATGGTGAGGTCGCACTCGTCGAGCTGGCCGTCCTGGACGCGGTTTTGGACGATGGAGTCGATCAAACTCTCGATGCGGGAGGCATTGGGTTTGTCGAGGCTGCGGGAGGCGCTTTCGACGGCGTCGGCGAGGGAGATGATGGCGGCTTCTTTGAATTGCGGTTTGGGGCCGGGGTAGCGGAAGACGTCCGCGGAGACCTGCGGCACGTCGTCTTCGTTGGACTTGGTTTGCTCCGCTTGTTTGAGCATCTCGGCGCGCTGATCGAGCGCGCGTTTGTAGAAGAACCACGTCAAGGTGGTGCCGTGGTGCTGCTCGATGACGTCAAGGATCTGGCAATTGAGGTTGTGCTTGATGCCGAGGTCCACGCCGTCCTTGACATGGGCGATCAGCACGAGCGCGCTCATGCGGGCGGTAAGGTCATCGTGCGGATTGTCATCGGGATCCATGTTTTCGATGAAGTACTCCGGTTTGGAGAGCTTGCCGATGTCGTGGAAGTAGGAGCAGACGCGGCACAGGGTGGCGCGGGCGCCGACAGCCTCGGCGGCCGCTTCGGAGAGGCTGGCAACCATCAGGCTGTGGTGATAGGTGCCGGGAGCCTCAATGCTGAGGCGGCGCATGAGTGGGTGATTCAAGTCGGAGAGCTCCAGCCAGGAGATTTCCGTGGTGACGCCGAACAGACTTTCCAAAACTGGCAGCAGGCCGCTGATGATCATGCCCGTCAGGAAACCGGACAAGAAAGGCACCCCGGCCATGACGAGCAGGGAAAGCTCCGCGCCGCTGGCAGACGCATGGTGCAGCATGAGCGAGAACAGCGCGGCGACGATGCCGAGGTAGAGACCGGCCTTGAACAAGCGGCTGCGGCGGCGCACCCGGTTGGTGAAGGCGACGCTGAGGAAGCCGATCAAGGTTGAGGCAGCGAGAAAGGTGAAGGGGCTGACGGAAACCGCGATCAGGATGCCGAAAAGGGTGGCGTAGATGGCGGCAAACAGGCCGGCTTTGCGGCCCATCAAAATCGAGAGAGTGAGCGGCGCGGCGGCGTGGGGCAGGGCGAGCACCAGCAGGACGCCAGTCCAGCCCTGCTTGTAGCCGAAGTTGAGGATGGCCACCACCAGGGCCAAATGCAGGGCCAGCACGCCGAGGACCAGCGCCAGCGCCCGGTTGTCCGCCACCGCGTCCCGCATGGTGACACGCAGGTGAATGACCAGGGCGGTGACCAGCGCAGCGGCGCAGGAGTAGATCAAGAAGCCGGGCTGCGGCAGACCTTCGGTGACTTTGGAGCCGAGGATCATCAAGCCGGCGACAGTGGCGACAAAGAGCACCTGCAGAGCCACGGTCGCTCCGGGATGCACGCGCAGCACATCCACGAAGTCACCCTCCTGGTGCTTGCGGCGTCTTTTGCCACACGAGAGCCCCTCGCGCTGCAGTTTAGCCCTGCGGATTGAATCGAACATTCCAGTAATTAGAGAGGCGTGGCCAAGATTAACATGAATCCGGGTCACGACAAGCATCTTTGACAGCCTCCGGCTCCCGCTGTTCATCTGCTTCCTGCTTGGTTGCAGGTGCATGGCCACTGCGGTGGCGCTCGTAAGCGTTGATAATGCGCTGAACCACAGGCAATCGCACGATATCCCTGGACAAGAAATGGACAAAACGCACGCCTTTCACTCCTTGCAGGACTGTCATGGCCTCATGCAGGCCGGAGCGGACCCCGCGGCGCAGGTCCACTTGGCTGGGATCGCCCGTCACCGCGCAGCGCGAGCCTTCACCGAGCCGGGTCAAAAACATCAACATCTGTTCGGTGGTGGTGTTCTGCGCCTCATCGAGGATGACAAAAGCGCCCTTGAGCGTGCGGCCGCGCATGTAGGCGAGCGGGGCGATTTCCACTTGGCTGCGCTCGATGAGGCGGTTGGCCTCGTCCGCCTCGAGCATTTCGTAAAGAGCGTCGTAGAGCGGGCGGAGGTAGGGAAAGATTTTCTCCTTGAGATCGCCGGGGAGGAAGCCAAGCGCTTCGCCTGCCTCGACCGCGGGTCGCGCTAAAACAAGGCGTTGAACGGCCTTTTCACGCAAAAGATGTAATCCCTGTGCCATGGCCAGAAAGGTCTTGCCTGTGCCGGCGGGGCCGACTCCAAACACCACTTCGGACTCTCGCATGGCCTGCAAGTAATCGATTTGCCCCCGGGTCTTGGCGAGCACCGGGGGTTTGCGGCCACTGCCCAGCAGTTTGACCTCGAGCAGTTCGCTGGCGGTTTGCGAGCCATTGTCTCCCTGCGCGTCCTTCAAAACCAGATGCAGGGTGTCGCGGTTGATTTCACCGCCCTGGCGCCGGATTTTCTCAAGCTGGGTCATCACGGCGCGGGCGCGCTGGATGGCGTCGTCGGAGCCTTCCAGGCGCAGCCAGCCGTCGCGGCTGGTGACATTCACGTCACAGGCGCCACCGAGAGCACGCAGACCGGCGGGGGTGTTGCCGAGAAGGTCGTGCAGGAACTGCGGGCTCTCGTAAGTGAGGGTTTCAACGGGCATGGCTGGTCCGCAGGCGGAAAAGGGTGGGAACGGCCGCCGCAAAAAGGGCGGGCGGGCTGCCCGGCTTGGGGTGGAACAAAGCCGGCGTCATTCAGCGGTAGCCATAAGCCAGCGCCCAAAACAGACCGACCTCGGTTTTGGACTTCAAGGAAAACACGACGGTGTAGGTGCCGGTTTTCGGCGGATTGACCCGGACTGTGATCCAGAGCTTGTCGGTCTTTTGATCCATTTCGATGGCCTTGCCCTTCTCGTCGTAGATTTTCAGATCGAGCGCGACTCCTTCATTGGCGGTTGCCAGCCAGAAGGCATACTCGTTGCCCTTGAACAACTGGTGCTTGATCATGAGCTGCTGGCCGCTTTTGACTTCGCCATTCCAGTAGTCCTCGCGCACCACGAAGCCCTGCTCGACAAAGGGCGTGGCTGCCTCCATGGCGTAGCTGTGGGCGTCATCGACGGTGGCGGCGCAAGGGCTGGCCAGCGCCAGCAGACCTAGCAACAGCCGGGAGAAAAAAAGGTTCCGTGATTTCATGACGGGAAGCCTGGGATCATTTGGCCGCGGTGATGTCGGTCAGCAGGCGGTTGCAGGTGTCGCCGATGGAGCGGACAGACTCCTCGGAAAAGCCGTCCACGGCACTTTCCATTTCGGTGAGCACATCGCGCAGGCCGTTGAGCACGCGCGAAACCAGCGGGTGGTCGCGTGTGGCGGGGGGGGTGGAGCCGAGCACGGAGACAAAGTGTTCGACGAGCATCGGCTGATTGAGCAACTCGGCGCGGTCGGCGGAAAAAGCCTTGGTCACGACGGAGGTGACGGCGGCCGTGCCGCGCAGCCAGCCGCCGAGGCTGACGCACTGGGCAAGGTCACTGTCGCGCATCTGATCCATCGTCGTGCGCACGGTTTTCTGGGTGAGATCGAATTCTTTGCGTATGGAGTTCCAATCGTCGTGATCAGCGGCGTCGAGGATGGCTTGGGCGTGGGGCAGCACGGACTTGCTCAGTCCGAGAGCTTTGGCCAGATCGATGACTTCACGGCCGATGTCTTTCACCGCCTCCTTGTCCTCTCCCTGCACGGCGACAAAACCCTCCGCCACCACGTAACCAAAGAGCAGGGAAAGGCGGGTGCGGTCGGTGCTGCTCGGCAGTTGCAGGTCGCGGATTTCCTGGCGCCAATTCGGCTCGCCGAGCTTGTCGAGCACGGTGAAAACCTCGCTCGGCACCGGCACCACCACGTCATCGACGACTTGGCCGGGGAAGTTCAACGGGTCGAAATCTTGCACCGGGACGGCGGCGCCCTGAGCTTGCAGGTCGGCGGTCAGTGCCCAGGAAACAAGCAGCGCTGCTGACAGCCAGCCGTACGAAGAAAAAGCCATCGAGAGCTTCATAGAGGAAAAAATGAGGTTGGGAAAAGTGGCGTCGCGAAGATTCGATATTGCTGCAAACGCGGCCTGTCGCAACCGCTTTCCTCGACAGGAGCAAGGTGCGGTCGCGGATGGGGAGGCGCGGTGGCGCGTTGGGAACTCGATAAAAGTGGCAAATTTCGCCGCATGGCGGATCGTTGTTCCCCATTCCCCTGGCTGCCATGCACTTTTCACCGCTTTTCCTGATGCCGGTCTTTTGGCTGCTGTTGCTGCCGCCAAACCTGACGGCGGACGACAAACCCAAACCGCCGCCTCCCGGCAAACCGGAGCCCGGTCCGCTGCCGAAGCCCAAGCCAAAACCGCAGCCCGAAGCTCCCCTTGAGAAAAAGCCGGAGTCCAAAGAGGCCAAGGAAGAGGAGAAAAAGCCGGAACCGCCCGCCAAAAAGACCGTGGCGGAGGTGACCAAGGACCACCGGCGGCTGGGCGGGCTCTTTGATTTCTTTTTTCAGCCGGAGAAGGGCAAGCTGCTGCTTTACCTGCGCAAGGAGCAGCTCGGCCAGGAGTATATTTATCATCCGCAGACGCTGGATGGCGTGGTGCAGGCGGGTTTCATGCGGGGACAATACGGTTCGGAGGCGGTGATCCGCTGGCAGCGCGCCTTTGACCGCATCGAGGTGGTGGAACAGCCGGTGGCGTTTTATTTCGACCCCGGGCATCCGCTGGCGCGCGCGGCGGTGGCGAACACTTCCCCCGCGGTGCTGGCCAGCGAGCCGATTCTGGCCGAGGACGACGGCGGTGTGGTCATCGATGCCACCAGCCTGTTCATGAAGGAGACGCTGCTGCGGGTGCATCGCGGCAGCGACACCAGCAAGTCCGTGCTGGGGCGGCTCTCGGAGCCGAAGACCAGGCTGATTCGCGCCAGCACCTACCCGGACAACGTGCTGGTGAACGTGGCCTTCGTTTACGAGAACCCGACGCCAACCTGGGAGCGCGACAGCGCCCGGCGCGCGGAGGAGATCGTTGATCCACGCTACGTCACGATCCAGATCCAGCACGCCTTGGTGCGCATGCCGGAAAACGACTTCAAACCGCGCTTCGACGACCCCCGCGTGGGTTACTTCGCCACCCAGGTGACCGACATGACTTCGCCGGAAGTCACGCCGTATCGCGACGTGATTCACCGCTGGCACCTGGTCAAACAGAAGCCGGGCGCGAAGCTGAGCGAGCCGGTGGAGCCGATCACCTTTTGGATCGAGAACACCACTCCGGTGGAGTTTCGCGACACCATCCGCAAGGCCGCTCTGACCTGGAACGAGGCGTTTGAAACCGCCGGCTTCAAGGACGCCGTCGTCATCAAGCAGCAGCCGGACAACGCGAAGTGGGACGCCGGCGACATCCACTACAACGTGCTGCGCTGGACTTCATCCCCGAACCCGCCCTTCGGCGGCTACGGCCCCAGCTTTGTGAACCCGCGCACCGGGCAGATCCTCGGCGCGGACATCATGTTGGAGTTCAGCTACATGACCGGCCGCGCGCGCACGGCACGTTTGTTCGACGATGTCGGTCTCGCCGGCTTGCCCGCCCATGATCCGGGCAAGGAAGCGCCGCTGGGGCTGCACAGCCGCCATGGCGCGGAATGTCTGGCGGGAGCGTGCGCGAGCCAGGGGCTGATGTTTGGCCGCGCCATGCTGCGCACGGCGCCGGCAGGGCGGCTTGAGGTGGACCGGTTGATGCACGAGGCGCTGCACTACCTGGTGCTCCATGAAATTGGCCACACGCTGGGCCTGAACCACAACTTCCGCGCCAGCCACTTGCACAGCATCGACGCGATCCATCAGGCAAAGGTGACGCAAAAAGCAGGGTTGCTGGGCTCGGTGATGGATTATCCCTCGGCAAACATTGCGCCCGCCGGCGTCAAGCAGGGGCAATATTACATCACCAAACCGGGTCCCTACGATCACTGGGCCATCGAGTTTGGTTATTCGGAGTCGCTGGAGGATCCCGTGAATGAGAAGGATCGGCTGATGGTGCTGGCGGCGCGCTCGCATCAGACGGAGCTGGCCTTTGCCAACGATGCGGACGACATGCGCGGGCCGGGCAAGGGCATCGATCCGCGGGCGATGCTGTTTGACCTGAGCAGCGATCCGGTCGGCTATGGCGCCGCGCGCTGCGAACTGGCGCGGGGTCGCATCGCCAGCCTGCTCGAGCGCAAACCTGAAGAGGGCAGGGATTGGGAGTTGCTGCTGCGCGATTACTCGACGCTGACGCGGGAAATTGGCGACGCGCTCACGGCGGCGTCGCGCTACGTCGGCGGCGTTTATGTGGAGCGCGCGCATGCCGGACAGGCCCCGGACCGGCGGCCCTTCACGCCGGTGGCGAAGGCGACCCAGTTGGCCGCGCTCGACATGCTGGCGCGTTTTGGTTTTGCCCCGGATGCCTGGGTGGTGCCGGTGGAACTGGCGGCGCACCTGCAAGTCCGGCGGCGCGGTTTCGACCACGAACAGGGCGAGGACCCGCGCCTGCATGAGCGCGTGGCCAAAATCCAGCGCGGTTTGCTCGACCACCTGCTGCACGGCGCCACCCTGACCCGGCTCGCTGACAGTGCCTTGTATGGCAATGAGATGACCGTGGACGAGGTGCTGCAGCGGCTGACCGGCGCCATTTTTGCGGGCGATGCGGAGGGCAAACCCTCCACCATTCGCCAGACCCTGCAGGCGATGTATTTGGAGCGCCTGCTCAATCTGGCCAACAACGGCCAGATGGTCTCCGCCACCCAGGCGGCCGCGCTCTACGAGGTGGAGCGGGTGCGCGCCGCCATCAAGCAAGGGCAGTTTGCCGGCCAGGCTCCCGCGCATGCGCATTTGCTGCTGTACAAAATCCGCCGCGCGCTGGATGAGCCGCGGGAGTGACTCAGTCCCGCCATTGACGCGGCGGGCGGGCGGGCGCAAATAAGCCGTTCCGCATGAGCCGACCGCCAGAGCCAGCCACCAACATTCCGCGCCACATCGCCATCATCATGGATGGCAACGGCCGCTGGGCGCGCGAGCGCGGGCTGCCGCGCACCGAGGGGCATCGTCGCGGCGCCGACAGTGTGCGGCGGGTGGTGGAGGGCTGTGGCGAACTGGGGGTGGAGTTTTTGACGCTGTATGCTTTTTCCTCCGAAAACTGGAACCGGCCGCAGCGCGAAGTGGATGCCTTGATGCGCCTGCTCATGGAGTTCTTGAAGACCAAGACCAAGGAGATGATGGAGCGCAACGTGCGCCTGCAGGCCATCGGGCGGCTGCACGACCTGCCTGAGGCCTGCCAAAAAGAGCTGCACAAGGCCATCACCCAAACCGCGGACAACACCGGCCTGACCTTGGTCCTCGCGCTCAGCTATGGCGGGCGGGAGGAAATCATCGACGGGGTGAAGAGCCTCATCGAGAGCATCGAGCAGGGCCATCTGGACAAGGCGATGATCGACACCGCCGTCTTCAGCAAGCACCTGTACACGCGTTATTACCCTGATCCCGACCTCATGATCCGCACTTCGGGCGAGCTGCGGCTGTCGAATTTCCTGCTCTGGCAGCTCAGCTACACCGAGTTCTACATCACCGAAAAACTGTGGCCGGATTTTGGCAAAGAAGAACTGCGGCAGGCGGTGTGCGAATACGGATCGCGCCAGCGCCGCTTCGGCGGGGTGTAACCGATTCTTGACGAACCTCTCGTTTCGGGCTAGCTGCCCCCCGCCGCAAATGGCCGCTCAACTGCCAGAAACCCACATCACCATCGTAGACCCGGACGCGGACTTTCTCGCCTGGGCCTGCGCGCATTTGAAAGCACCCGGAGTGCGCATTCAGTCCTTCGAGCGGGCTGAGGAAGCCATTGCCAGCTTGCAGAAGGACAAGCCCGACCTGGTGCTGGCGGAAGTGCGCCAGGCCGGCATGTCGGGCATCGACTTTTTGAAGCGCCTGCGCCAGGCCGATCCGAACGCCATGGTGATCCTGTTCAGCGGCATCACCACCACCAGCCAGGTCATCGAGGCCATGCGCCTCGGCGCCTATGACGTGATGGGCAAGGAAAAGCTGCCCTACGAGCTGCGCAGCGTGGTGGAGAGCGCCCTGCGCTCCAGCGAGGCCCGGCAGGCCACCCGCTCGCAGGTTCGCGAGGTTTCCACCGACACCATTCAGGAGACCATCATTGGCCGTTCCCCGGCCATGCAGGAGGTTTTCAAGCTGATCGGCCGGGTCTCCCGCTCTGACGCGCCGGTGATGATCACGGGCGAGAGCGGCTGCGGCAAGGAGCTGGTGGCCGGCGCCATTCACAAATTCAGCCCGCGCGTGCAAAAGGAGTTCGTGGCGATCAACGTCACCGCGATTCCAGACAGCCTGCTCGAAAGTGAGATTTTCGGTCACGAAAAAGGCGCCTTCACCGGCGCGATGAACCTGCGCATCGGCCGCTTTGAGCAGTGCGACGGCGGCACGCTGTTCCTCGATGAGATCGGCGACATGCCGCTGGCCGTGCAGAGCAAGCTGCTGCGCGTGCTGCAGGAAGGCCAGTTCTCCCGTGTCGGCAGCAACCAGACGCTGAAATGCGATGTGCGCGTGCTGGCCGCGACCAACAAGGATCTCGAAGCGGAGGTCGAAAAAGGCACCTTCCGCGAGGACCTCTTTTATCGTCTGAATGTGGTGCGCATTCACATCCCGCCGTTGCGCGAGCGCCGGGAGGACGTACGGCTGCTGGCCGAGTTCTTCCTGCAGCGCATTTCCAACCGCCGCCGCGGACAAGCGATGCGCTTTACCGAGGACGCGTTGTCCTACCTGGAGGCTTACGACTGGCCTGGCAACGTGCGCGAGCTGGAGAACACCATTCAGCGCGCCTGCGCCCTCTCCAATTCCGATGTGCTGCTGCCCTCGGACATCCCGCTGGGCACCAACGCCCACCGCCATCCCGGCGCGTCCAACACGCTCATGCGCATGCGTGACGCGCTGAGCACCCTGATCAACGCGGCGCAGACCTCGCCCGACATCGAGCTGCTGCCGTGGGTGGAAAAAGAGCTCACCCGCCTGGCTTACCGTCATTTCAGTGAGGACGCGGCTCGCGCCGCCAAGTTCCTCGGTGTCAACAATGTCCAGGTGGTTCAGCAGGTTGGTGGCGGCCATGCCGGCGCGGCCAGCCCGGCAACCCCGAAAAAACAGGCCAAAAAGGCGGGCTGAAGATGACACCGCTGCTTCGAGTCTGGCTCGTGTTGGCGGTTTTACTGAACTCCGCAGCGGGAGCGGCTCTCGACGAGGTTGCGCAAAAAAAGAGCGAGCGATTGGCGGCTGGCTGCGTGGTTACGGCGGAACGCAGCGCGGATCAGCCTGTCGCGCGTTATGGCCTTACGGGCCCGGCTCCAGAAGCGCAGGGAGTGGCCCCGGAAAACCTGGTCTTCGAAATTGGCTCCATCACCAAGGTGTTCACCGGCCTGCTGCTGGCGCAGTCGGTGGTCGAAGGCAAAACCACCTTGGAAACCAGCCTCGCCAGCCTTTTGCCGCAAGCGCGGTGGGCCGATCCGCGCGTCGGCGCCATCACCCTGAAGCAACTGGCCACTCACACCAGCGGCCTGCCGCGCTTGCCGGGTGATCTTGCGCTGGGCATGATTTCGCAGGACGATCCTTATGCGCATTACGACACTCAACGGCTGCTGTCCTGGCTGGCCTCGGCCGAACTCAAAAGCGAGGGCCCGCATCCCTGCAGCTATTCCAATCTCGGCGTCGGTGTGTTGGGTTGCTTGCTTGGCCGCCTCCATGACACCTCCTGGGAAACCTTGATGCGTGACAAAATCTGCCTGCCGCTCGGACTGCGTGACACCGCCGTCACACCGCGCGCGGATCAGCAGGCCGCCACACCGCATGACGGCAAAAAAGCGGTGAAGCCGTGGAACCTGAATGCGCTGGGCGGCGCTGGCGCCTTGCGTTCGACGGCTGCCGACTTGATTCGTTTTGGCGAGGCGGTGCTTGCTCCCGAGAAGACGCCGTTGAGCGCGGCCTTCGCCCTGGCCATGCAGCCTCACGCGAAGGCGCCCGGCCAAGGTGGCGATATCGGTCTTGGTGTGTTCATCGGCCGGTTCGACGGCCAAACCGCCTTCCATCATGATGGCGGCACGGGTGGGTATCGCAGCTCCTGGCAGGTGATTCCGGCGCTGGGTGTCGTGCGCGCCGTTCTGACCAGCAATGCCCAGTTCGATTCCTCACAGGTCATTGCCGGCACGCTGTCAGAAAAAGCCAAACCGGCAGTCGCAACCCTGGCGCTGGAGGAAATGCGCGCTTACCCGGGCATTTATGATCTTGATGAGGATTCCCGGTTCACCGTGCTGCTGCGCGACGACGCGCTCTGGGTGCGGCTCACCGGTCAGCCCTTTCTACCGGTGCAGGCTTCGGCTGCGGATCGCTTTTTTTACAAGGGGATCGACGCCGAGCTGGTGTTCAATCGCGAGGACTCGAAGGTCTGTTCCTTGACGCTGTTTCAAAATGGCGGTGAACTTGTGGCCCGGCGCCGGGTGGATGCGGCGCTGCCGGAGCTGACCTGGCGTCCGGCCAAGGAACTCGGTGCTTTCACTGGACGTTACCAGGTGATGGGCATGAAAACGCTGACGGTGACGCAGCGTGGCCGCACGTTGTTCGCGCAGCTCGAAGGCCAGCCTGCCTTTCCCGTGTTTGAGACAGCGCCAGATCGTTTTGAGTACGATGTGGTGGAGGCAGCGCTGGTCTTCACTCGCGACGACGCCAGGACGATCAACGGGCTCGTTTTGCATCAGAACGGCATTCCGATGCCCGCGCCGCGTCTTTCCACGGAGAAAAAAACCAAACCCTGATCTCAGGCCGGCACCAGGCGGTGCAGAGACACCTCGGGCCGGCAAAGGAAGCGGAAAGGCACCCCCATCGTGCCCAGGCCTGCGTTCACGTAGAGATGCACGTCGCCCGTTTGATGGTGTCCGCGCACATACTTATGGCCCAGATGGGGGGTTTGCAGTGCGCCCCAAAACGGAGCGCGGACCTGGCCGCCGTGGGTGTGGCCCGCGAATTGGGTGACCGCCAGCTTCTGCGCGGCCAGCCGGTCCGCCGTGTCCGGCTCGTGCAGCAGCACCAAAGTGGGTTCGTTGGCGTTCCAATGGCGCAGAGTCGTCTTCAAATCCGGCCGTCCACCCCAGGCGGAGTCCAGCCCGGCGATCCACAAAGGTCCGCCGGGTGCCTGCACCCGCACCGCTTCGTTGATCAGGGTGCGCACGCCGAGCTGTTGCAACGTCTCAGGGATTTTCCGCCGCCCGTGCCAGACGTCGTGATTGCCCAGACAGGCAAAGACGCCGAGCGGCGCGCGCAGATTGCCCAAAGCCCGCGCGGCGGGCAGCAGCGCCTCAGGGAAGCGCGTGACAAAATCGCCCGTCAGCACGACCAAATCCGGCTCCTCCTGCCGGGCCAGCCGCACGGCTCGCTCGATGACCACGCTCGGTGTCCAGTCGTCCGCGTGGATGTCGGAGAGATGCAGCACCTTGATGCCGTGCTGCGATTCGCGCAGAAAAGGGCAGGGCAGATCCTGGCGCACGAGCATGGGCCGCCGCCGCTCCCAACCGGCGGACCAGGAGCAAGTGCCGGTGCCAAGAGCAAAACCGGCTGCGGTCAGGTGCTGGAGCAGCCGGCGCCGGCTGAAGGGGGTGGAGGTGGGGGGCAAGGCGTGTCAAGATACAGCAAGTGCCGGACCATGCCAGTGGCGTTTGGGGGAGGTTTTAGACGGATCACGATCCTTCAGCACACGCAGGATTTCGCCCGCTTGATTGATCGGCAGGGAATAGTGGCCTTCTTCCGGCAGCCAGTGGGTGACCGCATTTGGCAAGAACCCAACCAACGGGGCTGCGTTTGACGGGGCGCAGGCGGTTGGCCGCTGGCGTGACTCATGCCTCGGGCTGGCGGCGCCTGACGGCCTTGCGGCCCGAGCCTGCCAGCGGCAGAGTGAGGCGGGGGCCGAACGTCGCCGCCACTCTCCGGGAAGGAGGTAACCACACACAATGGCGTGTAATGCGGCGAGGCTCTGCGTGCGCACAGCAGGACGCCGGGTCTCGGCGCTCTGGACGGGTGGCGGCCTGCTGCGCATTACTTCGCATTGTATGCGCGTTACCGATTGGAGGGCGCGGAGCTGGCGACCTAAGGGAGGTACACTGAACTTGCGGTTGGTTCCAACGGCTGCGGAGCTGCGGCGTTACAGCAAGCCGCACACTTCCTTGCGGCAGGGGCGGGAGCGGCGCGGAGCAACATCAGCGGTGGCAAGGCGGTCGCGAGCTTTGCGACGCGCTGGAGGCCATTCTGTCAAAATTTTGCACACCTCGATTCCCACAGCTTATGACTTTTCTTGATTCTGTAATAATGCAAACATGATAGACTTGATCTCGGAATCATCCTCCAAATAGCCTCCAAATCCTGTTCGAACCACAAGAAATGGAGTTCTGGTTTCAGAGGTTAGTCTAGTGGCGGCTGAAACGTGAATACGAGGATGGATACCCTCAACTTCTACTATCAAAACAAAGGATTCTCCGTTTGGACTGCAAACGAGAAAAAATTCAGATCTACCCATAAAAGGGCCATTAGTTTCGCCACCACCATTGGACGCAGAAATCAATTCTTCCATCGCTTTCAGTGGAAAATGTGTACTTGAAAGTTGCTTTTCTGCTTTCCAAAAAAACAAATCAAAGTTTTCATCCTCTGTGACATTCTCAGCTACCACATCCGTGGTGCTAATCTTTATGGACTTCATTCTCAGACTAAAACAATCCCAAGCACCGTCCTTTTTTTGCAGGCAAGCAGTTTCAAATAGCCCAATTAGAATCAGGATCAACCAAAATACGAATGCCTTTTTCATTTAAACGCATGCTTCTCGCAATCATAGACTAATTTTTTTCGATTGCATATCTTATTGAGTTCCGGATTAAGCCTCCTTGCTCTAAGCATCTCTGGTGAATTTCGACACGATACTTCTACTGTAACGGTTTTGCAGCAATCCTCACAGGCTTGATGGATGCTATCAGTCGCTTCCGACCATTTATCGGAAGCTAAACCATCTATTATAGAATCATCCGGTTGGGCTCGAGGATCTCCCCGATCAAGAGCGTCTTGCTTGTCTTGTTCAGTTTGCCAAACTGATCCTCCGTTATCTGACCTGCCGCAAGCTGCACCAAAGACTCTGTCGCAGGGTTCAAGTTCTTTGAACGGATCGTCTTCGACAAAGGAAAGCTGCCAAGCATGACCTATTGTGACTTTAAATGTACAATTTCTACCTCCTGCTTTCAAGCCAAGAAAGTCAACCCGGTTCACCAAATCATTCCCCACCATTCCATACAGGTTCAAGCCCCCACGCTCCCCAATCGGATCCTTCGATGGCCACCTTCCCAACTCCGGCGAGTAGTACCTGTAGCCGTAATACAGCAGACCCGTCTCCACGTCCTCGAACTTCGTGCTGAACCCGAACGGCGGATACTCGTCATACTCGGGGTCCGCGGGACTGCCCAACGGATACGGACTGCGCAGCGGGTCGCTGGTGAGCAGCCGCCCGAACGGGTCATACTCCATCCGCCGCAGGGCCTCCACCCGGGTCGCGTCGTTCTCGATCCAGCCCATGATGTTGCCGTTGCCGTCGTACCACGGCGCGAGCTGCCGGTACGCGCTATGCACCGGATGCTGGATGCCAACGGGGTTATAATCCAGCGCCCACAGCAGCCCGCCCACCCCGCCGGTGGGATTCAGCGCCGCGCCGCTCTCCGCCATGCCTTGATCATAGACCGCCGACACCAAGTCCATCCCCCACACATAACCCCGCCGCAACCGCCAGCCCGTCGGGCCGTACACCCCCGGATTGCCGCTCACAAACCACCTATATTCCCCCAGCAGCCGCCAGTCCTGCCACACCAACAACGAGCGCTCCTTCTCCGTCCAGGTGTACCCGCTGCCCTGAGCGTTGCCGGGGGCGGTGCTGACCTTCTTCCAAATCCGCCGCCCCAGGCCATCATACGCAAACTCCAGCTTCACCGCTTCCTCCCAGCCATAGACAGAACCGCCCGACTGCACCTTCGGCAGCGGCGCGCTTTGCATCCCCGCCAGCCGGTTCTCCCCGTCCCACTGGTAGTGCCAGCGCCCGTCAAAAAGCAGGTTGCCGTCCGCGTCGTAGCTGGGCGTCACATTCGCAGGCATAAACGGCATGTGCTCCAAAAGCTGCT
>CAZKMS010000038.1:0-36908 GCA_964553805.1 uncultured Verrucomicrobiaceae bacterium | reverse complement strand
CCCGCTTCATGATCATCGCTTCTTCATTCATACAGGCCATAGCTTTGACGCTATGACCTCTATGTCGCCAGCGGCTTCATAGGGCGCTGGGCGTGACGCTTACGCTCGTAACGCCGTGGCCGGGCTCCGTTTGATGGATACACCCAGCAATGCTCAATCGGCAAAATGGGCGTGCAGCACCAAGCCCTCCTCCATCAAGAATGAGATCGTTCGTGCGGTGCTGATTTGAGACCCCGTCCATCCCAAAAAGCGCTTCCCGCGCTGGGGGCTCGCCGTTAGTTTGTAGAGTCGTCCCACCTCCCGGTTGGTGCTGCCCAAGAAGCCTTTGCTCACACTGCCCGGCCCGTCCACGCTGACCATCAGTTCCGCGTTTTGCAGGACTCTGAAGTTGGAGGTGATCACATTGGACTGCTCCCCGCTCTGGCCCACGGCTTTGGCAAACACGGTGAACAGCCCGCCTTCGTTCAAGCCCAGCGGGATCTCAAAACTCCAGTTTGTGGTCCCCGTCGCCGTCTCTGGCTCGCTCAAAGTACCGTCTTTGAGCACCTGCCACGCCACCCCGGCGATGCCGCTGGTGTGGGAAGCCGTACCCGTAACCGTCACCGCATCACTGCCCGCAGGAAGGACTTGCCGGGCTCTCGGACTCTTGATGGCGAGGCGTGGCAATTTGAGACCCAGCGCCTCGGCATCCTGTTCCGTCACATTCCATCTTGGGTTTGCCTCCAGGCTGAAACCTCCGCCCTGAGGTCCCGCCAAAAACGAACCGGTGATGAGCTGCTGCTTCTGGAACATCATGCCAGAAAAAGCCGTCTTCAAACCGGTCTCAGGATGCACAAAATTACCCGAGACCATGCCCGACTTCGGTGCCGACTTGATCACCAGCCCCTCAGCCCCTTGCTGCGGCACCACCACCCGGCTGCCCCCGTCCATCGTCGCCACACGCGACAGCGGAATGGACAAATCACCTCCCTCAAAGACCGCGCTCAAATTCCCCCCCAGATTGACCATCGAGATCATTCGCGTGTTGACCAGCGGCGGCGTGTAGGCGCTGGCCAGCAAACTCACCTGGGTGGCGAATCCCGGTTTGAAAAGTTTCGCCTTCAGGTCGCGAGGCCGCATCCAGTCCACCAGCGCAGCCCCATCACTGACCCCGGGATCATCGGCAAAACGGAACCAGCCGGAAAGCATCCCTTTCTTTTTATAAAGCAGCGCATACAACGGCAACCGCCCGTCCTTGGACAGTTGACAGGAAATCGTCGCGCCCGTTCCATCCGCCAGCTTGCAGGCCAGCTTGGCCCTGCCCGCCTTGCTCACCGTCAACGCGGTCGTGCCATCTCCCAGTGGCGCGCCCAGTGCCAGAGCGAAGTCGTCTGCCGCGATGACGACCGTGTATCTGCCCTCCTGCGGTGCTGCATTCTTGCTCGCATGCCATACCAGACGGTCGAGAGAGAATGCCGTGGCGAAGCTCCCGTCAGCGACACCCGGCCCGGAGAATTCCCCATCCGTGACCACTCCGAGCACCTGATCCACCGACGGCGCGGTGGAGGCCGTCAAGCGCACCCGCAGGGGGGGCAAGGGCCGGGGGCGCTTCAACTCCACCACCGCCATCCCCTCCAGGTCGAACGATCCCTTGGCTCGGTATTTTTTACCTGCCATCGTGAGCTGAAGCGTGTAGCCGCCCGCCGGAGTCGTGCTCAGCGTCGCCGTGCCGCAGTAGTCATGCGTGGCCGGAGCATTCCGCAGCAGGCCGCTGTAACTGCCTTTGATCGGCCCCTCATAAGTGCCGATGTGGTTCACGGTGACATGGATCGTTTTGGAGACGGCTTGATCTTCGTTGTCGTCATAGGCCACGGCATGGATTTGATGCACACCGTTCACTGTGGGCAGCCAGGGCAGCCGGAAGTCCGGCCCGGTCGATTCTCCCAGCAGCACCCCGCCGATGTAGAACTCCACCCGCGTGATCGTGCTCGTCATGGACCCGGCTTTCACCTGCAACTCGATTCCCGTGCGGCCATTGACCTCCGCGCCCTCAGTCAATCCCAGCAGCCTCACCCTCGGCCCCAGGGGCGGCAGCATCGCCACCATCTCGCCCTCATCATGATCGAACTCTAGCGGCTCAGTCAAAATCAGCGACCCCAGCGCCTGCACCACCCGAATTTCCTGGTTGGTTCCTCCTGGATTGATCACCACCCGGTCCCCAGGCTGGAAAAAATCCCCCGGCGTCTGCAAGGCCAGTTGACTCAGAATCTCCAGCTTGATCCCTCCGGCCACTACCGGCTCCGTCAGCAGGCTCATCGGTGCCAGTAACAACTGCGTTGGCCCCGTTCCGGTTGCAGGCCCCCCGTTCCGTCCCGCTTTGGGTGCCGACTGAGGCAAAGTCTGCCAGCCGCCGTCCTCCGTCCACACTTTTTGCACCACCTCCCCGTTGGCATCCAGCCCCTGTAGGATTATCCCATCCTCTCCGCTCGAAAACTCCACCGTTGCTCCCGGATAGAACAGCCTCGCCAACAGGCTCGGCCCGAAGAACGGATTCAGCCGGAAAAACTCCTCCAGCCGCTCCGCAATCGTCGTTGGAGTAAACCGGTTCACAAGATCCAGAGGGACTTTGGATCTCACCAGCGCTCCGTCCAGCAACATGAACTCCCCTGAGGGATCCGCCCGCCGCACTTCCTTCGCCTGCCCTGGCCGCAGGATGAAATCCCTCAGCGTTTGCGGTGTCTTTTTCCGGCGCGGCAAGTGCCTCTGATTTACCGCGCCTGGATTGTCGATGACTGACAAGTTGTCCTTGAAGAAAGCCGCACGCGGCTGGAGATCACCAAACCCGCTCACCGTCGCCATCGCCTCCGCACCCGCTTTCCCGAAGACATGGTCAGCGAGATATTCCTTTCGGGCATTCTCCAGGAAAAAACTGTAGCTTTCGCCATGCTGCATGTCCAGCGCCGTCGCCAATTGCTTATAGACTTCGATCCGCTTCTGCGGATCTCGAATCAATCCGCCCGATTCATCCAGGATGGCCATGATATCAATATCCCCCGTCACCGCCTTCGCTGGCCCGCCTTTTGGCCCGGTCATTTTCGTGACCCAGGTGCGCGGATTGCTGCCCGGCACTGGTTCATAGGTCACCGTCCGCATCTCATCCGCACTCACCGTGCCCAGATTGTCTCGTTGTTTTCCGGGGGGAAACTGGAGATCCGCCTCAAACGCCACTGGGATTTCCGTTTTGATCACACCATCCGGCACAGTGCCGCCCACCTTGTCCAGGAAGCACTTGTTCCACTCTTCCGCCCGCGTCTGCATCCGCCCACGCACCTCCGCCTCCAGCAATGCATCACCCTTCAGTTGTGAGCGTATCAAATCCATCTCCGCGTTCAAGGCCGTTTCCAGCGCGTCCCCCGTCAAGGCCCTGCCATCTGGTCCCATCAAACTGGGGCGTGGCTCCACCAACTCCAGCTTGCCAAACGCCGACTCCCGGTAGCCCAGGTACTGGATGTCGATCTTGTTCACACACTTCGCCTTCAGTGCCTGCGGCTTGGGGTAGGCCTCTCCCATTTTCAGCAGCTTGATTGAAATCGGATTCCGCGACCGGAGACTGATGATGACCCCATTGTTCTTGGCGATTTCCTGGATGGCCTTCAATTGTTTCCCGGTGACACCAAAGATGTTGAACATCCTGTGATTCGAAAGAACATCCCCCGGCAGCAGCGCCGTCTCCGGTGGTCTTTTCGCCTTCCTTGCAGCACTCAGCCGCTCTTCCAACGTGTTCGCCTTCCGCAGTTTTTCTGCCTCCAGCGCCGTCGTCAGCAGATCGTCGGTCAAAGTCCTTTCCAGTCCAATCAATGCCTTGTTCATCTTCATGTAGGCCGAAGCCACCATCAGCGGCTCCAGTGCCATGTCCGGATTCGCCCCCAGAAACCTGCCCACTCTGTACTTCATTTCCGTGATGTCCCCGGATTGCACGACATCAAAAAATTCGTTGAGAGCCTCTGTCGCTTTAGTCTTGAAAGCATCCCACGCCATTGGGGCACCAGTGACCGCATCACCAGCCATCACCTGGAGATTCACATAGGTTTCGTACTGCACATAGATCTCCACCAACAACGCCTGCTGCGCTACGGGATCGCCTGCCACCGACTTCCAGAAGTTAGACATCGTATGGAAGTGCCAAACCGCAATTCCCACCCCAGAGTCTAACATCAACTCACCCGACTCGAACAAAAAGTGGCTCAGCCCAATGATCGAGTCCGTGAAATCGGTGGACACACCGTCCACCACCCCGCACAAGAACGGCGACACACCCACCCACGGAAACGTCTGTTCGGCTAGCAAATAGCATTGCTCCTCCCGAGTAAATTCCGACCGATTCGCCGTAAGCTCCACCTCAAACTCCTCCATCCAGCCTTCCTTCAGGATCGCCTGCCTGCTCGCCTCCACCACCTTCTTCCTGATCTCTCCGCCCTCCTCTTCATCATCCAGCGTCCACATCCTCATCACGTACCGCACCTTGCCGGAGGACGCTTCCACCGTCGGGAGCGTCCGAAACAATGCGGTCAAATCTTTCACCTTGTCCGGGCCCTCAGCCTTCAAATCAAACACCGCGAATTCCTTCTGCGCTGGCGTCTCGCCCGGGGCGGACTCAAACATGAACCCCCCGCCCAAATTACCCTCTGGCTTCTGATAAATCATCACCCGGATGTCCTGTGGTGGACGGTCATTGCGTGTGGAAATGTTTTCAAGGTAGCCCTCCACCCGCACCACTGAGCCGGATGGGTAATTCACACGCCCATCCTTCGGCCGCACCCCCCACTCCAGCAGCGGACGATCAATGATGCTAAAGGCTTTCTCCCCTCGAATTTGCACGTTCTTTCCTCTCAGCGACCCCAGAATCAGCGGCGTGAACACCAGTTCCACCGAGTCATCCACCGCCGGTTCCGGATTGCCGTCAAACGCCTCCACCAACCACGCAAACTCTGCGGATTCTTCGGGCGCCAAGGTCACATCATTGATCACCGTGGGATCAGCCGGATTCGTCAAATCGACCTGCACCCCGCCCGGCACGTCCGGCCCTCCCGGCGCGTTCTTCCCGCTCGGCGCATAAAGACGCACCGGTGTCAGCGGCACACCCGGACTGTCAGCGACGGTGGATTTGATGTGGCTCAGAATGTCGCGAATCGCTGGGATGTTGAGGTTGGAAATATCTTCCGCGCCTCCGTTGGTGATCTTCATTCGGATCTCCATCAGATTGGCGTAGGGAGTCAGGCTGTTGGCCCGGCGCAAATCATTGATCGCCCGTGCCCGCGCGCTCCACTCGGTCTCAGGTGTCTGATTGAGCAGGTGCCTCTCCTTAGTCACCGCGATCTCGACTTCGAGAGGATCTACCAGCACCTCCTCCACCGCCGAATTCGTCAATACGGCCCCCGATTGATCTGTAACTTCAATCGCCGTGCTGAGCGTCACATAGCCCCGCTTCAAGACCTTGCATGGAATGGTGAAACGCAAGACCGGGTTCTCCGCCGACAGCACCACCTCCTCCGGTACCTCGACCTCTCCCACCTCCACGTTCTCTGGAGGGTCGGCGCTCAGAATGGGCCCAGTGAACCGGTAGGTAGCCGGAGCCGGAAGCGAGTGGGTAATCACCACACTCACCGCGAATTCCTGATCCGCCTTCAGTCTCAGCCCCGGGTCCACCTCCAAGGACACTGCCGAACCATTCAACACATAGGTAGCCCACTCTTCTCCTGTGTTGCCCTGACAAAGGATTTGCCCATTGTCATGGACGGCTATCACAGTAGTCAGTTCAAAACCATCTGACGAAGAAACCAAGGGAGCAAGTAAATGGAACTCGCCACCTTTCCAGACCTTCGGATATTGCTGCCACAAGCGGCCTGGATAAATAATCTCCCCCTGATTGTTGATCTTTCTTGGTGCCTCTAGTGTCTCATCTCCGAGGTACCTGGCTGCTGAATCTCCCGGTGAGAAGATCCAAGTTCCTCTATCGTATCTATGTCCAATCACTTCATTCCGATCATTGAGATCAATGGCCTCAAATGGCAGCTTCTCTTGAATAATTGCTCCGTCCTTAACCACAAAGGAATAGGAATGCCCCGTTCGGGTTCTCGCACTGATCAGCATCGCCCCATGACTGTTAATGGCACGCGCTACACCCCAATTATCTTTGATAACAGTGAAAGTGCCGTCGGAGTTTTGAATTCGTTCGACGCCCCATCCACCTGGAAACGGACAATGCACCTCCTGAACTGCCCCCCCAGAGGTAATGAGCACCGGTATGCTTTTGTTGCCTCCACCTGCATACGGCTCATCAATAAATTTGTGCCCAGCACCGATGCCCGACTCGTTGTAGTCAACGACTTCCATATCGTCGAACAAATGAATGCGATCACCTTCCCACAACATTGCATAGAATCTATAGGGAACCGATGGCACCCAAGCGCTGATGAAGGTGACCAATGTATGTCCCTGGCTGTTGTGCCAGAAGCCGCCTGGCCAACGTGTGCTAAATCCAGGGCGTTTGGGGACAATGGTTTTTTTGACTTCGGGAACGATCTTGCCGTTGACGGTTAAAAACCGGCCCGTGGTCATCCGCCGATGGAGTTTGGAGCCTCCATCGGCTAAGTCCATCAATGTGCCGTTGCCAGCAATGGAGTAATATTCCTCATTCTTGTAGCTCGCAACAGCCGTGTAGCTAGGAACACCTCCGTACACCGAACAAAGCCCCCCGCAAAAGACCAATAACGCCACAGCAAAGCTTCGGATTCTCCCTCTCATCCCTTGAGAGTACCCCACGAACCTCTTGTTACAAGAACCGATTCCCTTATTCTGACCCCGCCAGATTTACAGATGGCTAAAGCTTTGCCATGCCGTTCAAACTTGCCGGACGCGAAGCATTCGCACGCGACGCCCCTGCTTTTCCCTGAAATTCCGGCACGAAGCCGAGCGCGGCGGCGTTGGAGATACCATGACACGCCTGTATTTCCTCTGGCCGCGCTTGACGCTTTTCATCTGGCTCGCCACCGTCAGCCCCTGGCCGGCGCAAACGCCGCCACCGGAGCAGCGGGAGGCGCTGCAGGAGCTTTTCGACCCGCAGCATGACGTCGCGGAAATGAAGACCGCCCTGGAGGCCGCCGCCAAAGCCGGCATTGGTGAGCAAGTGCTGCTGGAGGCCCAGATGCTTTGGGGCCTGCGGCGCGGCGATGTCGCCATGCTTCTCACGCTTTTGCCGGAGCTGGAGCGCCTGGCGCGCGACTTTGACCCCGCCAAGTCCGCCGGCATCCGCAGCGCCGAAGAGATGAGCGGTTTGGTGGAGTACATCAAGGCTCTGGCCGCGCGCCAGCAGGGCGACGAGGCGGGCTTCAAAAAACACATCACCGAAGCCTTCTGGCTGCACCCGGCCTCAGCGCCGCTTTTTGGCCAGGCGGTGGAAAGCCTGCGCCGCGAGAAAAAAATGGCCAGCCTGCGCCTCGATCTCGATGTCGTGCTTACCACCTCCGAGGGCGAAGCCACGACCCTGCGCGACCAGCTCGGCACCGGCAAAGCCCTGCTCATCGACTTCTGGGCATCCTGGTGCGGTCCCTGCATGGCGCTCATGCCGGAGCTGCGCAAGAAGGCCAGCGATCTGGCGCCACACGGCATCATCGTTGCCGCCATGAACACCGACAAAGAAAACGCCGAGTCGCTGGCGGACAAGGTGCGGCGGGAAAAAGACATGGCCCTGCCCTGGCTGGTGGAACCGGAGGACCGCCCGTATTCGAATGCGCTCGAGGTCACCTCCATTCCCGCCATGGCGCTGGTGACACCGGATGGCAAAGTGCACTTCTTTGGCCACCCGCAAAGCCCGGATCTTTGGGCTGCCCTGCGCAAACTAAATCCAGCCATCGAGCCGCCGTCACCGTGATCACCCGCAGGCGCTTCCGCAGATCGGCCAGACGAACTGGCCCGTTCTGCCAAAGGAGACCACAACGACCCGGCCGTCACTTCACCTTGTCTGGATTTGCCTGCGCCCAATCGAAGTATTCCTGCACGCTGTAAAAGGTGGTGTGCTTGTACAGCCGGCCGCCTTCCTCGACGACTTCGTTGTGGTTGAAACTCCAGGCGTCGCCGTGCTTTTGCATCAATGCGGCGAGCTGCACATCGAGTTTCTCGCGCAAGTCCTCCGCAGCGGGATCGGAGGCGAGGTTCTTCATCTGATGCGGGTCCGCCTTGTCATCAAAAAGCACCCAGGGTGCATGCTCATGCCGCGCATACGTGTGGTCCTTCGTGACGATGCCGCGCCAGGGCACGGCGATTCCGTCCGCGTTGAACGGCACAAAGATTTGCAGCAGCACGGCATCCGGTCCTTCGATGGTTTCGCCCAAAGCGACTTTAGAAAGGTCCGCGCCCTGCATGTCTTTCGGCACCGCGTGTCCGGCGAGCGCGAGCAGCGTGGGCGCCATGTCGATGTGGCTGAAAAGTGTGTCCACGACCCGGCCTTTCGGCACGCTGACGGGCCAGCGGATGATGCCGGGCACGCGAGCGGACTCGTCGTGCGGCTTGCGTTTGCGTCTCATGCCGTGATTGCCCAGCATGTCGCCATGATCGGAGGTGAAAAGGATGATCGTGTTCTCATCCGCGCCGGTCTCCTCCAGCGTGGCGAGCAGGCGGCCCACTTGATCGTCTATGGCGGTGATCGCGGCGTAGTAGGCGGCGATTTCCTCCTTGCCGCCGACGGGCACAAATCGATTCCTCAACGGACCGCGACGCAATCCGGCCTTGGGCGTGGGCCGTGTCTCACTGTCCGGCCGCCAGCTCGCATCCGGCGTGAGTTTTTCGGCGTCGTAGAGCTTCATGTAGTTCTCCGGCGCGCCATACGGATCGTGCGGCGGGCCCATCTGCACGGTGAGGAAGAAGGGCTTGTCCCTCGGCTGCGATTTGAGGAACTCGACCGCGAAATCGCACGACGCCTCGGGCTCGAACTTGCTCACGACGATGCGCTCCGGCGTGTCGCGAAAGTAATCAGGCTCGAAGTGCTTGTGGTGGCACTCGTAGGCGGCCCAAAACTCGAATCCCTGCCGGCGCGGCCCCGGCGGGACAAAGCCTGGCTCACGCGGTCCGCCGTCGAGGTGCCATTTGCCGATGAAGCCGGTGCGGTAACCTGCGGCGCGCAGCCTTTCGGCGATGGTGACATGCTCCTCGCGCAGGCGCAGGTCGTTCGCCATCATGCCGTTCACATGCGGATAGGTGCCGGTCATCAAAATGGCCCGCGCCGGGCAGCACACGGGCACATTGGCATAGGTGCGCTTGAAAAGCATGCCCTCGGCGGCCAGGCGGTCGATGTTTGGCGTCTTGACCTCCGTATTGCCATCGCAGCCCATCGCGCTGGCGCGCATCTGATCGGGCAGGATGAGGAGGATGTTTGGCTGCGCTGCGAAGGACGCATGCAGGATTCCAAATAACGAAACGAGTAGAAGAAGGCGCATGAGGTGATTCAATTGAGGTGCTCGTCGTGCAACTGACGGAGGCGGATGAGGATATCGGGGTGTTTGTCGGCGAGGTTGGTTTTTTCGCCGGGATCGGCAGAGATGTTGAAGAGCATATTTTCGAGTTTTAAAACCAAAAGACGAAGCATGGCCATGGGCAGCTATTAACGCACGCTCAACACACCCCACATGATGAGCGCGTGACCGGGGAAGGTGCAGACAAATTCATATTCGCCGGGTTTGCCTGGAGCGCGCAGTTTGAGGGTCTCTTTTTGCCCTGGTTCCAGCAGCATGGTGGCAGCCAGCACCTCTTGCTCAAACGCCGCCGGCAGGTAGGCACGGCCTTTCTTGTCCAGCTTGTCCGGCGTCATGGTCATGGCAGCGGTGCCGATGTCCGTGTGCTTCCCTGGCGGAACGATCACCAGGTTGTGCGGCATCACGTCGTCGTTTTCGAAGACAATTTCAAACGGCTTGCCCGCCCTCACCTCGATACGAGCCGTGTCATAACGAAGCTGCTCATGCACCGTGCGGACGACGAAGACATCGACACTGACCCCGCGCAACTCATCAAGCGCGGTTTTGGCCTCGGCCTCAGGCAGCAGGGCGGCCATTTCTTTGGCGGCGGTGATGACTTCAACATAACCGAGCTGGGTGCGCTCACTGGCGGGCACGGTTTTAGCGTGGGTGAGCACGGCCTCCACCACCGAACGCGCCTGAGCAGCATCCCAACTGGCGCGCGGGAATTTCAAAAGCGCACGCGCGGCGGCGCTGCGTTCCTTGCCATCCACCACTGACTGCGCCGCGAGTTTGAAATTGGCCGCCGTATGCTCCGCCCCTGTCAATGGCAGTGCGGTGAGCACGGCGCGCAAACCGGCGCCTTCAGTTTGACCATTGGCAAGCATCGCTTCCAGATGCGGCTGAAACTTGGCGCGCAAGGCCGCCTGCGCGGCCGGGATGAGCGCGATGGAGGCGACGATGTCCTGCCGCACTTTGGCATCGGCCGCGGTCCAAAGGTTGTCGGGTGTTTTGTCGCCGACGATGTAGGCGGCGTAGCAGACGCGCTTCACGGCGCTCTGCTTCGCCTCCTGGGCGAGCGCCTTGATGATGAGCCCGTGGCGGGCAAGCAAACCGGGTGATTGAGCCAGCAGCAGCTTGCCGAGATCATCCGCGCTGGCGTTGAGCCTGCCATCGGCCGCTTCGATGCGCTTGAGCATGTCCACCAGCACCACGGGGGCGTCGTCGCCGGTGATTTTGGCCAATTCTTCGAGTGCCTTGGCGCGCACGCCGGCGGGCAGTTTGGGGCGGGTGAGTTTTTCCACCAGCACCGGTTCCAGGTCCGGCAACCCTTGCAAATCAGCATCACTTACTTTGCCAATGAACTCCGCCAGCGCGGCAGGGTCTTTTGGCAGCACCTTGGTCTTGAGCACGGATTGCAAAGCCTTGCGGCATTCGCCAAAGACGTGGTTGATGTAGTCGTCCGTTGGATGCTTGAGCACGTCATAAGCGATCTCGAGCGCCTCCTCCGCGTCATCGCTGGGCTGGTAAAAACTCAACGCGCGCACGGCCTGCATGCGCACACGCATGTCGGCATCGTTGACGGCCGCTTGCAACAAGTCGAGCGCCCCGGGCACGCGATCCCGCCAGTAGCAGAGGACCCGGGTGGCTGCGGCGCGGGCGCGGGGTTCAGAACTGGCCAAGACTTGCTTCAACAAATCGATGTCCACCACATCGACCCACTGATGCGTCCACAACGCTTCGAGGCGGTGGTGCTCGTATTCCGGATCCGCTTTGTCCAGCTTGGATGCCCAGGCTTTGGCAGCGGCAGCGACCTCGGCATGATCATGCTTCGCCAGCTCGATTTTAGCGCGCTGGCGCACGTTGTCCTCCCACTCCTTGAGCAGTTCCAGCAGGTTTGCGATGCTCTCATTGTGGATAGGTTTTGGTTTCAGCAACGGCCGTCCTTCATAAGTCAGCTTGTAAATGCGTCCATGCTGCTTGTCGCGGTTGGGGTCGCGCAGGTGGTGCTGCATGTGGCCGATGATGGCGTTCGACCAGTCGCAGAAATACAACGCGCCATCGGGTCCCACGCTGACCGCACTGGGGCGGAAGGTCGGGTAGACCGCGGGATCGGCTTTGACCAGTTCGAACTCGGTCTCCCCCTTCATGCCCGCCCCATCCTGGGTGAGCGGCACGCGCCAGATGCCCTGGAAGCTGATGACGTTGGTGTTGAGGAAGTTGTTCTGCCAGTCCTCGGGGAAGTGGCGGCTGGAGATCATGTGGTTGCCCGGACTGGGACGCGCGGGCCGGTTCCAGAATGGCTTCAATTTGGCGCTGCCGCCGCCCTCGCGCGGCAGGTAGCAGGACGAGGCCTCGGCAAAGGTGTTCACGTTGCCAGTGGCATCGGTGAAGTAGGCGTTGCCCCAGCGGTCCCAGATTTTGCCGTGCGGATTGACCGTGGCGTCGGTGGTGAAGCGCTCCAGTTCGCGCCGGTTCGGATCGAAGCGATAGATGCAGCCATTGGTGTTGCGCACGACGCCGTAGAGCGTCTCCACCTGCGTGCGATGGAAAACGCCGTCGCTCGGATAAAGCGCGCCGCCGCAGTCGTAGCTGAGCGCGTTGGTCTCGTGGTGCGAATCCGCCGCGCACAGGCCCATGAGCAGGATGGTGCGCTTGTCACCTTTGCCATCGCCGTCCGTGTCCTCAATGAAAACGAGATTGGGCGACTGCATGACGATGACGCCGTCCTGGTAAAAATTGAAGCCGGTGGGGCAGTTCAAGTCGTCCACGAACTCGGTCATCTTGTCCGCCGCGCCGTCGCCATCCGTGTCCTCGAAGATGAGCAGGCTGTCGCCCTTGGCGCTGGTCGGCGTGCGCTCGGGGTAGTTGCGCCAGGCGGCCACCCAAAGCCGGCCGCGTGTGTCCCAGGCCATCTGCACCGGGTTCACCAGCTCGGGAAACCGCTTTTCGTCAGCGAACAACGTCAGCTTCAATCCGGCCTCGGTTTGAATCTCCTTCATGCTGCTCTGCGCATCCGGAATGGCGACCAAGCCCTCCGGGGTGAAGTTCATGCCGGTCATGGGCGCCTTGTTGAACTCTTTGCCCTCCTTGGGATCGGGCATGTTCGTTGGCACTTTTTCGACCGGAGGCAGATTGTCGTCCTTCACCACATGATCGCGGCCTTTGGCGATGGCGTGCGCATGCACGTCGCGGTTGGCTGTTTTGACGTCACGCTGCGCCATCTCCTGCTGCATCACCTGATAATTGGAGAGGTAGGGTTTCTCTGGGGTCTTCTCGTTCTGTTTGAAGCCGCCGACCCCGGCGCTGTAGGCCAGTCCGGAGCGACCGCCATAGACATTGTAGCCATCCACCGTGCGGTAGCGTTGATGCCACTCCCAATTCTTGGCGAGCACAGCGCCGCGCAGTTTTTCATTCACCGGCGGCGGCGTTTGACCGGTGAGCGCGCGGAAGGCAATTCCGGCGAGGGCTTTGTCACCCTCGCTTGTGGTGTAAAGGCCGTCGAGCGTCGCTCCATCAGGCATGCCAGTGCGGCTGGCGGTGAAAAGGTCCACAAAGGCCGCCCCCTTGCCTGCAGCCACCTCATTCATGGCTGCGGTGTAGTTTTGCAGGTCGGTGTTGCGCTCATCGACCGGCGGCAGGCTGGGATTGGCCGTTTTCTGCAAGGCAAAGGGCGAGAACAGCACCACGCGCGGTCCGCCTTTGCCACTGTAGTTTCTCGCCTTCACTTCATCGATGAACTTGCCCAGGTCCGCCTTGAAGCTCTCGATGCCTTCGTAGCCTTTGAACGACTCATTGAAACCGTAAAAAGCGAAGATGACATCTGCTTGCACCTTGGCCAGCCACTCATCCCGGGTGCCAAAATCATCGATGCGGTGCCAAGTGTGGACTTCGTCGCCCGCGAACGCCAAGGTGCGAAACACAAGGTCCTTGTCCGCGTTCGCTTGCGTCAGCATGGTTTCCAGCCAGCCAAAATGCTGGGCGCGATCCGGCAGCGCATTGCCCAGGATGGCGATGTGATCACCGGATTGGAATTCGACCTGGGCGGCAAGCGGCGAGGCAAAAACAAGCGCCGCAAGAAGGCTGGGAAGGCATTTCATGGCTCAATCAAACGGCCCGCAAGCGGCTTCCTTTCGCTGGCGGCAACCGCAGGCCTGCACAGCTTGAAATGCTATATTGCAGCGCCACGGCACGTAAATCTGATTGCATGGCTTTCCTTTGCCGCTTCGGCCTGGCTCTCTCACTGCTGCTGCCTGCTGCAGCAGCAGAAGTGTCGTTCAATCGAGACGTCCGCCCCATCCTGGCGGAGGCCTGTTTTCATTGCCACGGCCCGGACCCAGGCACGCGCAAGGCCGGATTGCGACTGGACACGGAGGCCGGTTTTTTCGATCCTGGGAGCGGCCCCACCGTGATCAAGGGCAAGCCGGAGCAAAGCCCGCTCTACCAGCGTTTGATTGCCAGCAATCCAGACGACATCATGCCGCCGCCGGACTCGCACAAAAGTCTCAAGCCCGGTGAGATCGCCCTCATTCAGCGTTGGATCACAGAGGGGGCGCCCTGGCAGGCGCACTGGAGTTTCATTCCACCGCAACGCCCCGGTCTGCCCGCCCTGCGCAACAAGGATTGGGTGCTGCATCCCATTGATGCCTTTGTCCTTGCCCGGCTCGAAGCCAGCGGTCTGGAACCGGCACCGGAGGCCAATGCCTTCACCTTGGTGCGCCGCATCTGCCTCGATCTCACCGGCCTGCCCCCTTCCCCCGAACTGCTGGCGCGTTACACCCAAGAACCGGCGCTTTCCCAGGAGGCACAATCGCGTCTGATCGACGAACTCCTGGAAAGCAAGGCCTACGGCGAGCACCGCGCGCGTTACTGGCTCGATGCCGCGCGCTATGCGGACACGCACGGCCTGCACTTCGACAACTACCGTGAGATGTGGCCTTACCGCGACTGGGTCATCACCGCCTTCAACCGCAACCTGCCTTTCGACCAGTTCACCCTGGAGCAAATGGCCGGCGACCTTCTGCCCAACCCCTCCACGGACCAGCTCATTGCCACCGGCTTTCAGCGTTGCAACATCACCACCAACGAAGGCGGCACCATTGATGAGGAAAACCTCGCGCTCTACGCAGCGGATCGCGTGCAGACACTGGGCTGGGTCTATCTCGGGCTCACCACCAACTGCGCCCAATGCCACGACCACAAGTTCGATCCCGTCACCCAGCACGATTACTATTCGCTCGCCGCCTTTTTCCGCAACACCACGCAAGGGCCGAAGGATGGCAACAGCAAGGATGGCAAAGGCCCCGTGCTGGTGGTGCCTGCGTCCGGGGACTTGCCGCGTTGGGATGCCTTGCCAGGCGAAATCACCACGGCCATCGCCAAACGCGACGAACGCCGCCGCCAGGCGCGCCCGGAATTTGAATCCTGGCTGGCAGATGCCACTCCTGACACGCTCGATGGCGATCTGCCGGTCCAGGGTCTCGCCCTCCACCTGCCGCTCAATGAAGGCGTGGGCAATGAAGTCGGCGGGATCTGCGGCGGTCCGATGACCGCAAAAGCCACCGGCGAAGTGAGCTGGACTCCTGACGGCAAACTTGGCCCGGCGCCGGTGATGAAGCTCGGCGGCACCTTTGATCTTGGCAGCGCGGGCGACTTCGAGAAGGATCAAAAATTCAGCTATGGCGCCTGGATCAAAGCCGGACGCAATGGCGTCTCCGGCGGCATTCTGGCGCGCATGGATGAGCAAGGCGGCTACCGCGGGTGGGACCTTTTTCAAGCCGACCTCGCCCTCGCCGTGCACCTCATTGCCAACTGGGCGGACGACGCCATCAAAGTCTCCACCCGCAATGCCGTCATCGAGCCCGGCAAGTGGCAGCATGTCTTTGTCACTTACGATGGCTCCGGCAAAGCCAAAGGCGTGCAGGTTTACCTCGATGGCGTGAAGCAGGCATTGGTCATCAACAACGACAACCTCAAAGCCGAAAGCTCCATTCGCACCACCACTTCCTTGCGGGTGGGCCAGCGCAGCCACGTCCAGGTGTTTGCCGACGGTGCGGTGCAGGATGTGCGCCTTTACGCACGCCAGCTCAACGCCCGCGAAGTGCAGCGGATCGCTGAAATCGGCCCGCTGCGCGGCATGCTCGCCGCCGCCAATCTGCGCACCCCCGCCCAGAAAGAAGCGCTTTACGGCCACTACCTCGCCACACGCGATGACGCTTTTCAAGCGCTCGACAAAAGCACGCAAGCTCTTGAGGCGGAGAAAGCGGCCATCGAAGCGCGCAGTCCCATCACCCACATTCAGGTGGAGAATGCCGACAGCCCGGCGATGGCAAACATCCTCATGCGCGGCCAATATGACCAAGTCGGTGAAGCCGTGGCCGCCGCCGCGCCCGCCGCGCTGCATCCGCTGCGCGAGGGCCTGCCCGGCAACCGTTTGGGGCTCGCGCACTGGTTGAATGACCCCGCCAATCCGCTCACGACTCGCGTCACGGTCAACCGCTTCTGGCAGGAGGTGTTCGGCCGCGGCCTCGTCGTCACCGCCGAGGACTTCGGCATCATGGGTTCACCGCCCAGCCACCCCGAATTGCTCGACTGGCTCGCAGTCGAGTTTCGTGAGTCCGGCCACGATGTGAAGCGCTTTTTCAAAATGCTGCTGAGCACCCGGACCTACCGCCAGAGTGCCGCCGTCACCGCCATCAAGCTGGAGAAAGATCCGCAGAACGCGCTGCTCAGCCGCGGCCCGCGCTTCCGCATGGACGCCGAGGTGATCCGCGACTACGTGCTCGCCGCCAGCGGCACGCTTTCCCCGCGCATGGGCGGGCCCGGCACCAAACCCTACCAACCCGGGCACATCTGGGATGTCGTCGGCCTGCCGAATGCTGACACCCGCGACTACGTTCAAGACCAGGGCGAAAACCTTTACCGCCGCACCCTTTACCACTTCTGGAAACGCATGGCGCATCCGCCGAACATGGACCTCTTCAACGCACCCAGCCGCGAGGTCTGCACGGTTCGCCGCGACCGCACCAACACCCCCTTGCAGGCCTTGGTCACGCTGAATGATCCGCAGTTCATCGAAGCCTCGCGCCGTCTCGCCGAGTCGCTCATGCATCGCCATGGCAGCGACACCGATGCCCTGCTCAACGATCTCTCCCTGCGCGTGCTCTGCCGCTCCCTCGCTCAATCCGAAAAGCATCTCCTCGCCACCAGCCACCGTGATCTTCTTGCCCATTACCACGCCAATCCTCCTGACGCCCAGGCTTTGATCGCCATTGGCGACAGTCAAGCGGACGAACAGCTCGACCGCGCCCAACTTGCCGCCTGGACCCTCGTCTGCAATCAGGTCTTCAACCTGGACGAAACGCTCAACAAGTAAGCGGCACTCCGTTTGCCTCAGCCCTTCTCTTTGCGCAGCAAACGCAAGCCGTCCACCCGCATGGTCTTGTCCACCGCCTTGCACATGTCGTAAACGGTCAAGGCCGCCACCGAGGCCGCGGTCAGCGCCTCCATTTCCACGCCAGTCGGCGCCACCGTGCGCGCCAGCGTGGTGATGCGAATCCCCTCCGCCTCGATGCCAAAGTCCACCACCACTTTTGCCAGCGGGATCTGGTGGCAGAGCGGGATCAACAACGGCGTTTGCTTCGCCGCCTGAATGCCTGCCACCCGCGCCACAGCCAAAACGTCCCCCTTCGGCGCTCCGCCTTCCGCAATCAAAGCCAGCGTCGCAGCTTGCAGCGTGACAAAAGCCTCCGCCTCCGCTTCGCGGGCGACAGCGGGTTTGCCCGACACATCGATCATCGACGCGCGACCTGTCTCGTCCAGATGACTCAGCTTGCTCATGGTGAAAACGCCAACAAAGCACCCGCGCTCACCGCGTCCATCGCCAAAATCGCCTGGCCAGCCACCACAGGACCACCGGAACCAGCGCGCTTAAGGCAAGCGCCAGCGCCGGGCTCTGGTGCCCGAAATGACCGACTGCGGCAAAGGCAAAACCCAACGGCAGCGAGCCACAGAGCAGCGCCCGCCAAAACGTCCTCCAGCGCATGCGCGCCAACCCTGCCAGGCAGGCCACCGTTTCCGGCAGCACCGGCAGCCAGCGCGACAGCGCCACCAGCCACCCGCCCCGCTCTTCAAACAACACGCGCGCTTTTTCCAGTCCGTCCTCCCCCGCGATCCAATGCGCCGCAGGCCGGCCCAGCCAGCGGCACAGTCCATAAGCCGTCATGCCCGCCAGCATTGACCCGGCAGCGCTGATCAAGCCGCCCCAGAACCACCCATACACCCAGCCCAGGGCTGACATCACCACGGTGCCTGGAACCGGCAGCACCATGTCTGCCACCAGCAGACCCACGCCCGCGGCCCATGCCCAGGCGCCAAAACCCTCCATCCAGGCACGCGCACCTTCCAGATGAAAGGCGTTTTCAAACCCGCCGCCCCAAATCAAAAAGGGCGCGATGACCAACGCCAGCAGAACCACCACCAGCAACAGCAAGTGACGGGAGGCAGCCGTCATCGCCAACCCTCAGATGCCATCCCAATTGATGCTGCGCAGCGGAATGACTTTGCGCTCCAAATGATGCTGCGCGTGAATGTGCCGCACCGTCCCGCTGCGCGCCCGCATCAAAATGGAATGCGTTTCCACGTAACGCGGCGTGATCTTGACGCCGGGCAGCAACGGGCTGTCACTGATGCCGGTGGCGCAAAAGAGCGCGCTCTCCCCCACCACCAGATCCTCGGATCGAAACACGCGCTCAAGGTCGTCCGTGGGCACTTGCGCGGCGACTTCAGCCCGGTGCTCCTCGTTGTGAAACCACATGCGCATTTGCATGTCTCCACCCAGGCACTTCAGCGCCGCCGCGGCGAGAATGCCCTCCGGTGAGCCGCCCATGCCAGCGTAAAAGTCCACGCCCGAGTCCGGCAATGAAGGCGCCACCGCAGCGGCGATGTCGCCATCAGTCACCATGCGCAGCGCGGCCCCGGTTTCGCGTGTTTCACAAATGATGCGCTCATGCCGGGGCCGGTCCATGGTGCAGACAACCACGTCTTCGCGCCGCTTGCCCAGCGCGGCGGCCACAAAGTCGATCACCCTGGCCATCGGCCAGTCCAGCAGGCAGGGATGCCCCGCCACTTCAAGCGCCCGCGCCACTTTGGGGCCAAAGGCGATCTTGTGGCTGTAAAAGCTGGGGATCTCCTTCATCACACTCACCACACCGTCCGGCACCTGCGCGGCAGCGATGACTGCGATGCTGTTCGGCAGGCCTTTGGCGATATTGGAAGTGCCGTCGATGGGATCCAAGGCGATGTCGAAGCGCGGCGAACCCGGCTTCCAGGTCCCGAGTTGCTCGCCCACAAAAATGCCCGGCGCCTTGTCCTTGATTCCCTCGCCGATGACCACCTTGCCGCGGATGTCGAGGATGTCGAAGACTCCGTAAATCGCCCGGCAGGCCGCCGCGTCCGCGCGTTCTTTTTGGCCCCGGCCCAGCCAGTGGATGGCTTCAATGGCCGCGTTTTCCGTGGCGCGCACGAATTCGAACTCCAGCACGCGCTCCAAATCCAGGGAGCTGCGCAGAGGGGGAAGGCTGTTGGGATCGCTCATGGCTCAATGGTAGCCATGACTGCGGCATTGTCCGGCTGCTCAATCCACCAGTTGATGCGGGAAATCCGCCTGTCAAACAAACTGACTCAGGCCGCCTGCCGCCGCGCCCGTTCGCGGCGGATTTCACGCAGGCGGCGGTAACCGACCAAGCGGCGCGATTCCTCGTCATAAAGCCGCAGATTCGCGCACTTCAAGCTCTCGCGCAGCGTGATCGGCTTGGTGTTGTAAAACATCGGGTGCGAATGATGACAGCGCTCCAGGTTGTAGTTGGGAATGCGCGAACTGAGGTGATGAATGTGGTGAAAGCCGATGTTGCCGGTGAACCACTGCAGAATCTTGGGCAGCTTGTAGAAGGAGCTGCCCTCGAGGGCTGCGGTCGTGTAGTCCCAGTCCTCGCGCCGCTCCCAATACACATCCTCGAACTGGTGCTGCACATAAAACATCCAAATGCCCGCCGCACCCGCCACCAGGGTCACCGGGACTTGAATCATGAGGTATTCCTTCCACCCCATCAGCCACATCAAACCGCCCGCCATGGCAGCCAGCGCCAGGTTCATGCGCATCACCGAGCGGCGGTCCTTGCCCTTGGCGCCGGGCGCGGGGAACCGCTGATAGATGTAAAACATTCCAAGAGGCGCCACCACAAACATCATGAACGGATTGCGCGCCAGACGGTAGGTGAAGCGCGTCCACTTCGAGGCCTTCAAGTACTCATCCACCGTCAGCGTCCAGATGTCGCCCTCACCGCGCCGGTCCAGGTCACCCGAAGTCTGATGGTGCACCGCGTGCTGCCAGGTCCAGTGGCCGTAGGGAGTGAAGGTGAGCATGCCGGTGATAAACCCCAAAATATCGTTGGCGCGACGAGACTTGAAAAAGGAGCCGTGGCCGCAGTCGTGAAAGATGATGAACACGCGCACCAGCAGCAACCCGGTGATCGCCGCAAGTCCCAGCGTCAGCCAGTAGGAAACCGACAAACTCCAATACATCGCGCCCCACAAGGCCGCATACGGCAGCAGCGTGTTCGCCACTTGCCAGAGCGCGCGGCGAGGGCAAGGCGCTTGAAACCGCGCCACGGCTTTCTTCCATTCGCCGATGCTGACCTGCGCGGCGGCTTCGTCCAATGGCTCGCGCTCAATAGTCTCCGCAGGCGGGTTCTGGATCAAATCAAGGCTGATCTCGGTGAGTTCGGGCGATATGGCGGAAAGCGAACTGGTCATCGGCAAGGCAGGATACTGGCGGTGGCTGGGAAGCGGCGACTCTACAGGAGTTTTGCCCTTTGTCGTGCTCTGAATGAGGCAAAAACACACTTTTCTTGCGTTTAGAGCGTCCAGGACTGCGCTGGGCGACCGGAAAACGACCATTGCATTCGCCCGGGTTTGAAACGAACAAACCGCCCCTCATCACCGCCAAGCCCCCTCCAATCATGTCCGTCTGGGATTTCGCCAACCCGCAATTGAAAGACCTCGTCGCCTACGAACCCGGCAAGCCGGTGGAAGATGTCGCCCGCGAACTCGGCCTCGACCCGGCCTCGATCATCAAGCTCGCCTCCAACGAAAACCCTCTTGGCCCCTCCCCCAAGGCCTTGGAGGCCATGCGCAACCTGGCCGCCGAATCTCACATCTACCCCGACGGCGGTGGCTGGAAGCTGCGCCGCGCCATTGCTGAAAAATTTGACCTGGGCATGGGCAGCGTGATCCTCGGCTGCGGCTCGAATGAGATCATTGAACTCGTCGGCCACGCTTTCCTGCGGCCCGGAGACAACATCATCACGGCCGGCCACGCTTTCCTGGTCTACAAGTTGATGGCCAAGGTCTTCGGCGCCGAAACGATCGAGGTCGCTGATCCCGGTTTTGTGCATGACCTCGACGCCATGGCTGCCGCCATCACGCCGCAAACAAGGGAGATTTTCATTGCCAACCCCAACAACCCCACCGGCACCCTGGTTGGCCAGGAGGAAATCGATCGCTTCATGGACAAGGTGCCGCCGCATGTGGTGGTCGTCTTCGACGAGGCTTACTACGAGTTCCTCGACAACCCGCCGGACACGCTCAAATACGTGCGCGAAGGCCGCAGCGTCATCGTCCTGCGCACCTTCTCCAAAATCCAGGGCCTCGCCGGACTGCGCATCGGCTACGGTCTCGGCCCGCCCGAACTGATCGAGATCCTGCAGCGCGCGCGCCAGCCCTTCAACACCAACGCTCTCGCCCAGGCAGCCGCTCTCGCCGGCCTGCTTGACGACGAGCATCAGGCCAGAACCAAGCGTCTCACCGACGAAGGGCGCGCCTATCTGCAAGAGCAGTTTGCCGCCATGGGACTCGAATACGTTCCCAGCTTCGCCAATTTCGTTCTGGTCAAAGTGGGCGATGGCAACGCGGTTTTCAAAGCCATGATGAGCGAGGGTGTCATCATTCGCGCCATGGCGGCCTACAAGCTGCCGGAGTGGATTCGCGTCTCCGTCGGAACCATGGAGCAGAACCGCCGCTGCATCGAGGTCCTGCGCCGCGTGCTGGCCTGAACTCAGCGCGCGGCGCGGCCGCCTGCGAGCATCAGACCCGTCCAAACCAGCAAAGGCTCGAAGCGCGGCAGCGTGTCGAGGGAGGCGAGCGACTGCCCGTCAAACAGCACACCAGCCAAGCCCGCACTGGCCAAAATGAGGCCCAGCGGCCAGCCCTCCTTGCGCGCCGCTTCCCAGGCGGCGGCAAAACCGAGTCCTAACACGACCAGCAATCCTGCAAGCCCGATCAAGCCGCCGTGCATGGCTGTGGCCGCAAACACACTGTGCGGGTGCGGCGCACGATCTCGCTCCGGCAGTCGATGACTCCACAGCGCGGGATCACTCCACAAACCTGCGCCAAACAACAGACGTACAGGGCCATCCTCACGCAGCGTTTGCCATACCGCCTCATACATTTCCAGGCGGCCGGTGGCGCCGCGCTTCGTCCACTCGCGCAGCGGATTGCCATCGATCACATGCGGATAACGCCGGCTCACCTCGGTCTCGGACGGGCTTTGATTGTCTGGCCTGGCCAGCGCAGGCATCAGCCAATGGAACAAGGCAAACACCAGCGCCAGCCTCACCGCGCCTCCGGCAGCGCGCTTGCCGCACAGCAGCAGCGCCACTGCATGGCCAGCGATCAAAACGAGCAGCGCACCACGACTGAGGCTGGCCAGCGCGGTGAAGATTAGCACCCCATGCGACGCTGCCAGAAGCCGGCGCAGCCAGGTGCGGCGAGGCGTCTCCAGAGCCAGGCCCATGGCCCAAACGGCGGCGAAAGCATAGGTCAAGCCGGAACACACCTGGTTCCAGCCATCGTACACCAACTGGTTGCCAAGCCGCATGCCCCAATGCCAACCGGGCTCGAACCAAGCCAGCGCAATCAGGCTGTAAAGCGCGCTGAAAGTCGCCGCAGCCACCACCATTCCGCCGAGTAACGTGCTCTTGATGGCGTCACGTCCTAGGCCATGCAGCGCGACGCACCAAAACAACAAACCCAGCGCCCCCCAGGCCCAGTTTTGGCCACCGGCTGAGCCCCACAAAAGCCAGGCGCAAGCAAGCAGCCAGAGCACCCAAACCGTAACTCCACGGAACACGAGGGAATTCCGCCAGGCGTTTGCCACGTCAACGAACCCGCCGCCAGCCAAAAACGCGAGCACCAACCAGGACAACCCGTTCCAAATCGTCCATTGACTGTAAAACACGAAGGTGCCGGCCAGCAGCCAGACCGCGCTCAGCAGCATGATCCAGCCACGCAACGCTGGCAGCCAAACCCCGGTTCTTTTCACATCGTCCACGGTCATGGCCACCTCCCCGCGCGGCCTCAGCCTCACTTGAGGCTCACCTTGCGCGCGGTCTGCGCCAGCCGTTCATGCGTCATCCTCACCACCTCGGGCGTGGGTTCGGCATCCACCGAGCGCGCCCAGTTCCGCCAAAGAAAGTCGAGCAGCATGCCCAGTTCCCTGGCCACATCTTGATTTTCGCGGGTGAGTTCAGGCAGCGTCGCAAAGTCATCCCGCAATTGGTTGATAAGACCCGGCGAACCCACGCAAAGGCCGCAAACGTCGGCGTCCGGCGACTCCACCACCAAGGAGGAAACGATCTCCAGCGTGCGCAACCACGTCCCGAGATTCAACAGCATCGCAAGATCTTCATCACGCTGCTCGATCAAAGCCTCACGCAGCACTTTCTGACCTTCGACCACACCGCCCTCCAGCCCCTCCCACATGCCCTCCTCGGCCTGCTTGGCCTGGCTCAGAAACATGGGCGAAAGCTTTTCCCCCAACCCCAGCGTGCGGCAGTATGTGATGACTTCCTGGTTGTTGTTGCGGAACTGCTGGGTGTCCGCCGCGCGCACGCAGAGATAACTTTCCCCCATCAAATAGCCCAGCGTCACCGCCGTTCGCAGGCGGTCCGGCGAGGGTGTCGGCGGCGGCGGCCGGTAAAGCTGGCGCCAGCGCGCCTTGGTCACCTGCCCCACCAACTCTAAAAAGTCCGCCGGTGTTTGCTGCGCCGTCCAAATCGGCGTGACGACAAAATCACCAGTTGCCTTTGCCGGGGTGACGGGCTCTGGCGCTGGCTGAGGAGGGTCGCCCTGCGCTGGTGCGGCGACAATGATCAAACAACCGCACAGCAACACCAAGCCACTGACATGAATCACGGCGGTCTGCTTGCCCGGAGTTGGGTGGCGGGTCATCAATGAATTTATCGTGGTTTTTACTCCACCGTGACACTTTTGGCGAGATTTCTTGGTTTGTCCACGTCACAGCCCCGCGCCACGGCGGTGTAATAAGCCAGCAATTGCAGCGGCACCACACTCAACAGCGGCGTCAGGCAAGTGGGTGTTTCCGGAATGTAAATCACATCATCCGTGATGCGCTCCAAGTCGGTCCGGCCCTCGGTGGTCACCGCCACCACCGGCCCCTTGCGCGCACGCACCTCCTCGATGTTGCTGACGTTTTTATCAAACACCGCGTCATCCGGCGCCACAAAAACCGAAGGCATGTCCGGTTTCACCAGCGCGATGACCCCGTGCTTCAATTCCGCGCTCGGATGGCCGCTGGCGTAAATGTAGCTGATCTCCTTCATCTTCAGCGCACCTTCGAGCGCCACCGGGTAGTTGAGCTGCCGTCCCATGAACAGCATGCCTTCCGCGTGCGCATGCTTTTCCGCGATTTCCTTGATCCGGTCTGCCTGCCGCAAAATGCGCGTGATCTTGTCCGGGATCGCCTCCAGCTCATCGATCATCTCCAGCCCGTCCACGCTGGACAGATGGTGAATGCGGCCAAAAAGCAGCCCCAGCAGCGTCAGCAGCGTCACCTGGGAAGTGAAGGTCTTCGTCGCCGCCACCCCCACTTCCGGCCCGGCGTGAATGTAAACCCCGCCGTCACTCTCGCGCGCAATGGTGCTGGCGACGTTGTTGACGATGCCGAGACAGCGGATGCCCTTGCGCTTCGCCTCGCGCAGCGCGGCCAGGGTGTCGATCGTCTCGCCGCTCTGGCTGATGACAAATTGCAGCGTGTTTTTGTCGGTCGGCACGTTGCGGTAGCGGAACTCGCTGGCGATTTCCACCTCGGTCGGGATGCGCGCCATGCTTTCGATCAAATACTCGCCCACCATCGCCGCGTGAAACGCCGTGCCGCAGCCGCTGAGGATGATGCGGTCCACGTTGCGCAACTCCTGCGGCGTCATGTTCAAACCGCCGAGAATCGCCGTCGCCTCCTCGCGGGAAAGCCGGCCGCGCAGGGCGTTTTGCAGAGACACCGGCTGCTCGTAAATCTCCTTGAGCATGTAGTGCGGGAAGTCGCCTTTCTCCGCGTCGTCCTCGGTGAAATCCACCCGGCTCACCGTCACCGCCGCCGGCTGGCCCTGATGCGACTGCACGCTGTAGCGATCCTCCGCCAGCGTGACGATGTCATAGTCGTTCAAATACACCACATCCCGCGTGTGCGCCACCAGCGCCGAGACATCGCTGGCCAGGAAATGCTCGTCCTTGCCGAGGCCAACCACGAGCGGGCTGCCCAGGCGCGCGCCGACCATGACGCCCGGCACGTCGGCGTGCATGACCGCGATGCCATAGGTGCCTTTGACCTTGGACAACGCCGCCTTCACCGCCGCCACCAGCCGCGCCTCGCCGTCCGGCTCGTCCGAGCTTTCAAAAAAGCGGCCGACCAGATGCGACAGCACCTCGGTGTCGGTCTGCGAGACAAAGCTGTGCCCCTCCTCGATCAAGGCATCGCGCAGCGTCTGGTAGTTCTCGATGACCCCGTTGTGAACCAGCACGAGTTTGCCGCTGCCGTCGAGGTGCGGGTGCGCGTTTTCGTCCGTCGGCGCTCCGTGCGTGGCCCAGCGCGTGTGGCTGATGCCGGAGGTGCCCTGCGGGTTCTTTTCATTCACCGCTTGGCGCAGGTTTTCGATCCGCCCCGCCCGCTTCACCACCTCCAAACCGCGCTTCGGTCCGGTCAGCGCCATGCCCGCCGAGTCGTAACCGCGATACTCCAAACGACGCAGCCCGTCCAGAAGGATGGGGCTGGCCTGCCGTTTGCCGATGTAACCAACAATGCCGCACATAAAAATCGATTTTTTACAGCCAGCGTAACCACTGACTGCCTGCAAGATAATCCCGTTCGAACCAAAGCCAACTTCAAGATTCATCTACCCCTGCCTTGTCGCGCCAAAGTTGAGGAAAGAGTCTCTCCGAAAAGACAATCCCCCAACTGGACCCAATGCCTCGTCGGCCAGAAAGCGATCATGGCCGTAGGTTTCGATAAAGCTTCCACCTTTGCAGGTGGCCGTCGTCAGGCCGCCGCTTCAAGCCCGCGAAGCAGCCGCCCAATCCCCACTGGGTGAATGTTGAAAAACGGAAACTTCTGGGCACCTCTGGAAACCCGGCATCCGGTGTGAATCAAGCTTGCAGCCTGATGAGCGCATTGAGCTTGCAGCTTGATGATCAATGCCTTCCAACCTGGAAGGTTGGAGGACATTGCAGGCTGGAAAGCCTGAATTACTGGTATCCAGAGGCACCCAATAGGCGTTTTCCAATGCCAAAATCACTTTCCCGGGTTAGGCTGCCCCATGGCCGCGGTGGAAATTGATGCAGCGTTGCAACGGCGCATGCAGCAGCTTGGGCTCCGCGAGGAGGACCTGGAGGAGTCGTTCATTCGCGGCACGGGGCCGGGCGGGCAAAAGATCAACAAAACCGCCTCCACCGTCGTGCTGCGGCATCCTGCCAGCGGCACGGAGGTGCGTTGCCAGCGGGAGCGTTCGCAAAGCGCGAATCGGTACTGGGCGCGGGTTGAGCTTTGCGAGCAGATGGAGGCCAAACGCCGCGAGGCAAAACTCGAACGCCAGAACGAGCGCGAAAAGAAGCGCCGCCAGTCGCGCCCGCGGCCACGCGGCCTGCAGGAGAAAATCCTCAAGACCAAACACAAACGCGCCGAGGTCAAGAAGCAGCGCGGGCGGGTGCGCCCGGACTGATCCCGCCGCGCGCCGGCCTCACAAAAAGCGGCCCGTCACGCTCGCGGCCACTTTTTTGACCCGCTCCGGCGGTCCTTCCGCCACCACGCAACCGCCGGCCTCACCGCCGCCGGGTCCGAGATCGATGAGCCAGTCGGCGCAACGGATCACGTCCAGGTTGTGCTCCACGACGATCAGCGTGTTGCCTTCATCGCGCAGCCGCGTCAGCACCTCCATCAGCTTTTGGATGTCGGCAAAGTGCAGGCCGGTGGTCGGCTCATCCAGCAGGTAGAGCGTTCGACCTGTCGAGCGCTTGCCGAGTTCCGCGGCCAGCTTGACCCGCTGCGCCTCGCCACCGGACAGCGTATTGCCGGGCTGGCCCAGCTTGACATAGGTGAGCCCGGTCTCCTCCAGGGCGCGCAGCTTCGGGCCGATCATCGGGTGCTTGTCAAAAAAACGCGCGGCTTCGGCCACGGTCATGTCCAGCACCTCGGCGATGCTGCGGCCCTTGTAAGTCACCTCCAGCGTCTCGCTGTTGTAGCGTTTGCCGCCGCACTGGTCGCAGGTCACATAGACATCCGCCAGGAAGTGCATGTCGATCTTGAGCTGGCCGTCGCCCTGGCATTTCTCGCAGCGGCCACCCGGCGTGTTGAAACTGAAACGGCCCGCCTCGTAGCCACGCACCCGCGCCATCGGCAACTGCGCAAACAGCTCGCGGATGGGCGTGAAGACGCCGGTGAAGGTGGCTGGGTTGGAGCGCGGGCTGCGGCCGATGGGCGATTGGTCGATGACGATCACCTTGTCGATGCCGCCCAAACCGGTGAGGCCGTCATGCTCGCCCGGTTCGGCTTTGGCGCTGTAAAAATGCCGCATCAGCGCCCGCATCAGGATGTCCTCCACCAGCGTGGACTTGCCGCTGCCGGACGGACCGGTGACGCAGACCAGGCAGCCGAGCGGAAAAGCCACCGTGACATTTTTCAAGTTGTTCGCACGCGCACCATGCAGGGTCAGCCAGCCTTCCATCGCCTCCCCTTCCAATAAACTGGCCTGCCCGCGCGGCAAGACGCGTTCGCGCGCCACCGCGACACGCAACCGGCCGCTCAAATAAGCACCCGTGAGCGAGCGCTCGTCTTCGGCGATGGTTTGCGGCGTGCCCTCCGCCACGATGCGCCCGCCGTGCGCGCCCGCGCCCGGCCCCAGTTCCACCAGCCAGTCACCGGCCCGCAGGATGCCCTCGTCATGCTCCACCACCAGCACCGTGTTGCCCAGATCGCGCAATTGCTTCAGCGTGCCGATCAAGCGCTCGGTGTCCACCGGGTGCAGGCCGATGCTTGGCTCGTCGAGCACATACAACACACCCGCCAAGCCCGCGCCAATCTGTGTCGCCAGCCGGATGCGCTGCATCTCGCCGCCGGAAAGGGTGCCGCTTTCGCGATTCAGCGCCAAATAACCCAGCCCAACCTGATCGAGAAAGGCCAGCCGTTTGACAATCTCCTTCAGCAGGTCGGAGACAAAAGCGCGCTGCCAGTCGGTGAGTTCCAGCCCGCGCATCCAGGCCAGGGCGTCCCCAATCGCCAGTCCGCAAAAATCATGAATCGACAAGCCGTTGTCCGTTGCAGCGAGTGACCTCAACCGCACTGCGAGCGCCTCCGGGCGCAGGCGTTTGCCGCCGCAGGCCGGGCAGGTTTTGGGGTTCATGAACCGCGCCACCTGCGCCCGCAGCGCTTCGCTTTCCGCCGCCAGGTAGAGCCGCTCCGCCTCATTGGCCAGGCCCTCGTAGGGTTTCGCCACGCTGCGACGGTTCTCCGCTGTCTTCCAACCGGTCGCCACCGCCTTGCCCGCCGTGCCATAAAACAAGGCCTGTTTGAAGTCATCGGACAGCTCCTTGAAGGGCGCTTCGAGCGAAACCGCAAAATGCCGCGCCAGCGCCTGCACGCCTTTTTCGTGCAATTCCTTCATCTTCGGCACCCGGCTCCACCAAGTCTTGACCGCTCCCGCAGCCAGGCTTTTCAGCGGATCCGGCGCCAGCAAGCCGGGATCGGCCGCCATCACCGTGCCGACGCCCTGGCAGGTGGCGCAGGCGCCGGCGTGGGTGTTGAAGGAGAAGTGCTGGGGCGTGAGCTTTTCCAGCAGGTAACCGGTGCGTGGATTCGCGTAGGCCGTGGTGAAGGCCAGCACCTCCCCGCCCTCACCGCCCGCTCCGATCAGAAAACGAATCTCGCGCGCGTTCCAATGCAGCGCGGTCTCGATGCTCTCCATCAAACGCGCGCGCACGCTCTCGCGCACCACCAGACGATCCACCACGACCTCCACCACATGATTTTCCCGCGCCGAGGGCCGCGCGGCATCCTCCTCCAGCTCGAGCATTTCGCCGTCCACCCGCACGCGCACAAAACCCTGGCGGCGCAGCTTTTCGAACAGCCCTTTCAAATCGCCAGCCTCCCCCTGCACCACCGGCGCCAGCACCACCACGCGCGTTCCTTCCCGCAGCTCCAGCACACGCTGCCCGATCTGCTCCGGCGTGGTGCGCGTCAATTCCTCGCCCGTCGCCGGATCATGCGGCACCCCAGCCACCGCGTAAAGCACGCGCAGGTAGTCGTAAATCTCCGTCACCGTCGCGATGGTGGAACGCGGGTTTGGCGTCGAATGCGCCTGCTCGATCGCCACTGCCGGGCTCAGACCGTCGATGAAATCCACGTCCGGTTTTTCCAATTGCTCCAGGAATTGCCGCGCATAGGCCGAGAGGCTCTGCACGTAGCGCCGCTGGCCCTCCGCATAGAGCGTGTCAAAAGCCAGCGAGGACTTGCCGGAGCCGCTCACCCCGGTCATCACCAGCAGCCGGTTGCGCGGCAGATCCACGTCCACATTGCGCAAGTTGTGCTGGCGCGCCCCGCGCACCCTGATGACATCCGGCTCCATAACGACAGCTCCAAACGACGCCCCCATTGCCCGGCCGCGCAAGCGGGAATGCGTTTGCCCGCGCCGCCTTTCGGATGTTTGCTCATGACCCGCGCCCAGGCCGCCCCCCCGACGGCCAAACCGATCCATGTCCGCTTTTCTTCATCTCGCCGCCTATCAATTTTCGCCGCTGGAAAACTTGCGCCCGCTGCGCGAGCGGCTGCGCCTTGTCTGCAAGGAACTCGACCTCAAAGGCAGCATCCTGCTCAGCCACGAAGGCGTGAACCTGTTTGTCGCCGGACGCAAGGAGTCCATCGCCTCCCTGCTCCGCGAAATCCGCTCCCTGCCTGGCTTTGAAGCCTTCGAGGGCAAGAACAACCCCTGTGACCACCAGCCTTACAACCGCATGCTGGTGCGGCTCAAAAAGGAGATCATCTCCTTTGGCGAGGACGGCATCGAACCCGCGAAGCACACCTCGCCCAAACTCACCCCTGCCGAATTGAAACGCTGGCTGGATGAAGGCCGCCCCGTCACCCTGCTCGACACCCGCAACGACTACGAGGTCCGCCTCGGCAGCTTTCGCAACGCACTCACCCTGCCCATTGGCAAATTTCGCGACTTCCCCGCCGCCGTGCGCGCTCTTCCAGAGACGCTGAAGACCCAGCCCATCGTCATGTTCTGCACCGGCGGCATCCGCTGCGAAAAAGCCGGGCCTTTCATGGAGCGGGAGGGTTTTCAGCAGATCCACCAGTTGGAGGGCGGCATCCTGAAGTACTTCGAAGACTGCGGTGGCGCGCATTATGACGGCGAGTGCTTCGTGTTCGATCAACGCACCGGAGTCGATCCCAGCCTGCACGAAACCGACAGCGCCATCTGCCATCGCTGTCAGGAGCCGCTGACCACCGAAGAGCAGGAGGATCCGCGTTATCAACCCGGCGTTTCCTGTCCTTACTGCCATCGACCGCCACAGGAGCAGCAAGCAGCCGCCCTGCGCACACGCCAGGCCGCGCTGATCGCCGCGGCCAATCCCCTGCCCGGCTCCATGGCGCAGGACAACTTCCGCCCGCTGACCGTGCCCGCCACCTGCGATGGCTTCACGCTGATGCGTTTCCTCTCCCACATCCTGCCGCATGTGCCGCGCGAGCAGTGGCTGCGCCTCTGGCAGGAAAACCGCTTGGTGGACGACGAAGGCCAAGCCATCCCGCTGGAGCAGCCGCTGCGCGCCGGCCGGCGCTGCCTGCACCGCCAGCCTGCGCAGATCGAGCCGGCGGTGAGCGCCGACATCCGCCTGCTGCACGAGGATGAAGCGCTCATCGTCCTCGACAAACCGGCGCCGCTGCCGATGCACCCAGGCGGTCGATTCAACCGCAACACCTTGCAGCACTTCATGATGCGCGCCTTTCATCCACTCAAGCCGCGGCCCGCGCATCGTCTCGACGCCAACACCACCGGCCTCGTCGTTTTCACCAAAACCAAGCACTTCGCCAGCCTGCTGCAGCCGCAGTTCACCCGCGGCGAAGTGGCAAAGACCTACCTCGCCCGGGTACACGGCCATCCCGACCCTGACACGTTTGAATGCGATGCCGCCATCTCAGCCCAGGCGGAGCACCTCGGCAATCGCTGCATTGACGAGGCTTCCGGCCTGCCCGCGCGCACCCGCTTTGAAGTCCTGCGCCGCCTGCCCGACGGCACCACACTGGTGCGAGCCCGGCCGCTTACCGGCCGCACCCATCAAATCCGCCTGCACCTGCACCACCTCGGCCATGCCATCGTCGGCGACCCTGCCTACCTGCCGGGCTCGGCGGCCGGTGACACCCAAACGCTGCCTGTGGAAGCACCGCCGCTTTGCCTGCATGCGGCTTCAATCAGCTTGACGCATCCCCTCAGCGGCGGGCGTCTTGCCTTTGAAGCGCCGCCCCCGTCATGGGCGGCGGCACTGGACTCACCAAACCCGCTCGAGGAAACGCTCGAAGGGGCCCTTGGCTGAGAAAGGTTTGGTGGCTTTGCGGCCCTCGCCCGTCGAGCGAGTGATGACCAGCGGCCCCTTGTGATCGACAATGCGCACGGACTTGACCTCCACCCGCTCGAGCGGGCAGTCATTGCTGTCGGTGGGCACGTAGGAGACGGCTTCCAGATCCTCCAACCCGCTGACCACCTGGCCGAAAACCGTGTACTTCCCGTTCAGTTCGGTCATGTTGCCGAGCACAAAGTAAAACTGGCTGTCGTTGGAAAGGCGGTCGGGATTCACTGTGTCACCCCGGCGAGCCATCGCCACCGCACCCACCTGGTGGCTGCGCTTGATCTCTGGAGCCAGCCGGTCTTTGCCACCCGTGCCCCACTTGTCACGCGCGTTGTCGTCTGCGGTCAGGGGATCGCCTGTTTGCACCAGATAGCTGTCGATGGCGCGGTGCACGGCCAAACCGTTGTATAAATTGCTGTCAGCGTTGGCGATGAAATTGGCGACGGTCTTCGGTGCCTCGGAGGAAAACAGCTCAAACATCACCGTGCGCGTTTCCTTGCCCACTTTGAGGTCCATCACCGCGAGTTTGTGGATCTCGCCCGAGCCCCAGGCAGCGGGATCGCCAACATTGCGCTCGCGCGCTTTGGTGGAGGCGGGTTTGGGGGCAATTCGTTCGGCTGCCGCCGCGGCTTTTTTCTCCGCTTTTTCCACCGCTCCGGGTGCCATGATGCGGGCGGTGTCCACTGCCGCCGCCGCGTCCGCGGGCAAGGAGTCAGGCAGCGACTGTGCCCCGGCAAAGGTGGCGGACAGGAGAAGAATCGGAAGGATGCAGGCTTTCATGAGGCGGAATGAGGACAAGATGGGAGGGGCGGTTCAGCGCAATTGATCGGGAATGCGCGGCGCTGGCTGCGCCGAAGCTTCCAGCGGCGGATCAGGCAAAGCAGGCGAGCCCGCCACCGGCGCAGCGCCGGAGGAAAACGATTGCGGCGCGGAATACGTGCGCGACGGATTGCCACGCGATGCCCGCCGGGGCAGCCCCCACTGCACATCCAGGTCGTCGAGTTGCTGCACGGTCGGGTAGCGCACGTCCACGTTGCCGCTGCCGCAGGCAACCAGCCCCAGAAGAGCGCTTGCGGTAAACAGTGCTGTCAGCAATTTCGGATGTTTCATCGGGAACAGATCGGGAAATCTTGATTCAGTGGCAGGATATTAGCGAGTTGATCAGCGACTAGCAACCGCGAATCAGCGGGAACCGCGCCCTGCTTGATATAGCCCAAGCCGCAAGCCTGGCCACTCAACGGATGCACGACCACGCTGGTCACGGCACCCACAATCCGGCCATCCTGTGGCAGTTTGATTTCCGCCTCAGGCTTTATCCCGGCACCCTCTCCGTCCACGATCCATTTCACCAGCACGCGGGGCATCCTGCCCGTGCTGCGAATGCGTGAAAGCACCTCCTGGCCGATGTAGCAGCCCTTGGTGTAATCCATCGTCTCTTCCTCCAATCCGGCCTCGGGCGGAAAGACGCCTTCATTCAACTCATTTGGATGCCCCGCAACGCCGCGCAGCACTCGCAACACCTCCCACTCCTCCGGCGCAACCAGCGGCATCTCCAGGCGCTCGCCTGCCGGCAGCCAAAGGTCAAAGCCCGGGCAGCCAAGGCGGCGGCAAGCCACGGCGGCGGCCGGCGCCTCGGCGGAAGCCGCTCCAAAAAAGTGATACAGCGCCCAGTCATCCGTCACATCCACCAGCTCGACGTCATCCGCCACAATGTAACGATCAAGCCGCGCATAAAGCGTTTCACGAAGTGACCCGTCGGCATCGACAAGCACTCCGTCTTCTTTTTCTGTCAAACGCATAAATAAATCGCCAAAGACCTTGCCTTTGTGATCAGTGACGCATGATCGAATGGCCGACTTCGGACGCAGCGCGCGGACATTTTGCGTTACTTGACCATTCAAATAACGCAGCCGGTCCTCACCCCGAACCAGCCACTTGGCGCGCGTTGAGAGATCCGCCACTCCGCCTTCAGCAAGCTCCCGCCAGCGTTCCCCGGTCATGTTTCAGGCGTGCGCTTCACGTTTCGTTTGCATCAACCTGTCACCGAGAACGCTGAAGTCCAGCTCCCCCTTGCCCTCCTCCAGCCGCCGCCGCATGGCCTCGGCCGTGGCCTCCAGCACCGGCGCCTCAATCCCGCCAGCCTGCGCCATGGCGCGTGCGTAGTCGGCGTCTTTGAGCATGTTCTTCAGCGAGAAATGGGGATCAAAATCCTGGCTCATGATGGCCGGCAATTTCATGCCGATCAGCGGCGAAAAATTCGCGTTCGATTGCAGCGCCTCCAGCAGGCAATGCAGTTCCACCCCCTGCGCCAGGGTGATTTCCGCCGCCTCCACCACTGCTTTGACAATGGCTGAAGTGATCAAATTGGTCGTGACCTTCACCGTGGTGGCGGCGCCGACATCGCCCATCGCCAAAATCTGCGTGGAACTTGCCTCCAGGACAGGCCGCGCACGCTCCAGCAGCGGCTGCGCACCGCCCACGTAATAGACCAGCTTGCCATTCTGCGCCGCCAGCTTGCTGCCAGTGAAGGGCGCGTCGAGGAAATCCACCCCGCAGACGGCGCAAAACTCCGCTGCCTGCTTGGTGGCTTCCGGGCTGACCGTGGCATGATTGATGATGAGATGCTGCCGCCGCAAAGCCGGCTTCATCTGCTCCAGCACATCTTTCAACGCCTCGTCGTCGCGCACAAAGATTTGGATGATTCGCGCCTGCTCCGCCACTTCCGCGGGCGATCCCAAAAAATTCGGCAGCGCTTTTGGTGTTCGATTCCAAACAAACACCTCATGCCCGGCAGACCGCAGGTTGGCCGCCACGCGGCTGCCTATGATGCCCAACCCAATGACTCCGACTCGTGTCCTGTCCTGGTTCATGCGCTCACTGTTCCGTCTCCAGACGCCGCTGGCAACCCGCTAAATCATCCGGCCGGATTTAGCACGCCAGACGCACGGCGCCCGCCAACTCGATGACTTCCTTGACCTTCAGCGTCAGCGCCCCCGCCTCATAAGGCTTGGGCAGCACGGCGGAGAAGCCCTCATCGAGATACATGCGCAGCAGCTCGTCGGTGACACTGCCGCTGGTGGCCACCAGTTTCGCCTCGGCGTCGAACTCGTGGATTTTCTGCGCCGCCTCCGCGCCGCTCAGGCCGCCGGGCAGAGTCAGATCCATCAACACCACATCGATCCCCCGGTCCGCGCGCGTGCTCTCTTTGTATATCTCGAGCGCGTCCTCGCCCGTTCCGGCCTCAATCACCTCGTAACCGCAGCGGACGAGAATACGGCGCGCCACATGCCGCAGCGCCTCCTCATCATCGACCAGCAGCACCCGGCCACGGCCATGCTGCAGCGGGATGGGACCCGCGCAACGGCTCGCGCCCGCAGGCCTCGCCGCTTCGGCCGCCGGCAGCAGCAGGCGAAACTCCGTGCCCACATTCAGCGTGGAATTGACAAAAATCCGGCCGCCGTGCTCGTCAATGAAGCGGTGGCAGGTGGTGAGCCCGATTCCGTTGCCGTCATGCTTGGTCGTGAACGCTTCTTTGAACAGGCGGCTGCGCGTGCCCTCGTTCATGCCGATGCCACGATCGCGCACCCGAATCTCCACGTAACCTCCAGCAGGCAGCCCTTCGGGGTTTCCGCGCTCCAGTCGCGCATTGGCCAGGTCGATGAACAAACGGCCGCCACCGGGCATGGCCTGCATGCCGTTCATCACCAAATTTTGCAGCACCTGTGACATGCGGGCCGCATCCGCGCAGGCCCACATCAGGTCAGCCTGCGGGGTCACCACCACCTCCACATTGCCGCCGGCCGCGCAAACCGCCACGGTATCCCGCACCACTTCCAGCATGTCCGTCGGCACCTTGCCCTGCTCCCGGGTCTTGGCCATGCGCAGCACCTGCTGAGTAAACTGGCGCGCGCGTTTCAGCGACGCGAACATCATCTGCAATTCAGACTCCAACTCAGCCTGGTCGCGCACTTTTTGCAGGGTTAGCGAAAGCTGCGTCATCATCGGCCCCAGCAGGTTGTTGACGTCATGCGCAATGCCCTGGGCCTGCGCCGCCAGATTCTCCGTGCGCAAACGCTCAGCCTGGGCGTCCAAATCCTCCTCCGCCCGGTCAGCCGCCTCCGGCTTTGCCGCCATCGGGCGGAAGCACAGCGTGTAATTCAACAAGACACCGTGCTCATTCGTCACCGCCCGCGCCTGCCAGTCGAAAACACGCGGCTGGCCATCCGGCCCAGCCCGCAAAGCGCAGCGGCAAGCCGCCGAGCCGCCACCATGCAGCGCCTGCTTCAAAAGGTCATGCAAAGCAGCACTCGCAGCCTCGTCGGCAGCCAGGTCCGCCAGGGTCAACTCACGCAAACCGGAAGCCGCATCCACGCAGGCCAGCATGTGCGCCCGCGCGTTGCCATGCATGATGTAAGGCGCGCGTCCCTCCTGTTCAGGCATCAGAATCAAGACAGCATCCGTCACCTGATCGAGCGCCGTTTTGAGGTAGTGGCCACCCTGCTTCAACCGCGCCAAGTCCCTCTCCAAAACGGACAAGTCAGACGGGACAGAATGCGGAGCAACGGGAGCATCAAGAGCGGCAGCCATAAAACGGGAGTGTTGTCAGTCGTTCATACTCAAATCCTGATTGTTCAGCAACGTTAAAGTTTGATCGTTAGTGATTTTTTGCTTCTTCAAAGTTCCAAATTGGTCCAGCCCTGCTTGCAACAGACTTTTCCCCAGCCCTGCCCTTGCCTGCCGTCTTTTCCCGCCTACATGCAGCCCATGTCCATTGACTCCGACCGCTCCCGGCTGCGCGAAATCCTGCTCGCCAAATCCGTCAAAACCGGCTCGTTCACCCTCGCCTCCGGCCGCCAGAGTGATCTTTACGTGGACTGCCGAGTCACCACCCTCGACGCGGACGGCTCGGTCCTGGTCGGCCAGCTACTGCTGGACTTGCTCGATCACGAGGCCGCCCGCCTGCAATGCCAGCCCGCGGCCATTGGCGGACTCACCCTGGGCGCGGACCCGCTGGCGCTGGCCACCGCGCTGACCTCCGCCCTGCGCGACGGCCCGCGCATTCAAGCCTTCACCGTGCGCAAGGAGGCCAAGGAACACGGCCGCGGCCGCCGCATCGAAGGCAACTTTGACCCAGCCAAACCTGTCGTGGTGGTCGATGACGTCATTACCACGGGCGAGTCCACCTTGAAAGCCATTCAAGCCATCGAAAACGAGGGCGGCAAGGTCGCCTTTGTGCTGGTGCTCGTGGACCGCGAGGAGGGAGGCCGGGAGAACATCCAGTCCAAGGGGCATTCTGTCGCCGCTCTCTTCACACGCAGCCAGTTGCTGGCCTGAGCAGCCTGTTTTTCTGCCCGCAGCGCAAAAAAGGGAATGACAAAGCCCCGTGACTCCCTATAGTTCAAGGTTCCAACCCATGCGCAAATCGGGCCGAAGTAGCTCAGGGGTAGAGCAACGCATTCG
>CAZKMS010000037.1:14264-36980 GCA_964553805.1 uncultured Verrucomicrobiaceae bacterium | reverse complement strand
GGGCGTTCGGCACGCCGCGCAGCCACATGGCGATGAGGGTGGCGATGCTGACCGGACAGTTGGCGATGCGGGCGCGCAGCCAGATGTTGAAGAATTTGCCGACGATGAGAAGGACGATCAGCGCGACAACAAGCGCGACGGCGATGAGAAAGAGTTGGATGGGAGCAGGCATGGGAGCGTTGGGGATGGTGGGAGAAGCTAGCGGCGGCAACGGTCGCAAGCAAGTGCTCAGGTCGTCAGCGCGGCGGCATCGGAGCTGGTGACGAGTTTGGCGACGAGGTTGCCGGGCTCAGTAGCGACGATTTGGATGCGGGCACCGACGGGAGCGTGGCCGTTCAGGAGCCGCACTTCATGCCGCACGCCGCTGTCGAGCTGCACCCTGCCGAGCGGGCGCAGCTCGGTCAGGGTCCTGCCACAACTGCCGATGAGGCTGTCCCGATCCGCCGACGGGGGGGGGATGACGGTCGTGAGGGTGAAGCTGCGATGAAAAAGCCCGGCGGCAAAATAACGCAACCAAATGAAAATGGCGGTGAGGGCGAAGACGACAATACCAAGGGCCACAGCGGTGCGCGTGCCGCTGCTCCAACCGAGGTCCTCGGCAAAAACGGTGACGGCGATGGCGGAAAGGATGCTGATCGTGCCCAACGTGCCGAGGATGCCGCCGGGAACAAAGGCTTCCAGCATGATGAGCAGGAGACCGAACAAGACGAGAACGATGAGGGTGGCGATCATGACAGGGTCGTCGCTGCCATTGTGCGACGGTTCAGCGGGGATTTCCAGGATGAAGAGGCATTTTTTGTGGCAAGTGAGCCAGCTTTACAGTGTACGAAGCCTTTTGAACTCGCTTTGAACGATTCCGGGCGTAGGCTCACAGATTCTTCTCGTTGATGATGAAGCGGAATCGAGCCGTTAGCCGCCTTGCTGTTGCTGGAATAGGCCTCTTGGCGGCTTACGGGCTGATTGAGGCACTGAGGGATGGCGTCGCCCATGATGTGGCTGAACGAAAAGATCAGGTCCCTGAAGAGTCGAGGCTCGGCGAAGGCCGTGCTGGCAGTGAAACGAACCAGCGAGACGCTGCTGAGAGGGAGGGGACTTTGACGCTTGCGGAGATGGGGTTGATAAAGGCGCAACACAAGGCGGCGATGCTGCCCGCTGCGTCCGTGGTCGCAACTGATGAGGAGCCCAAACCCGGCAGGCACTATGCGGTGCGAACGTCCGGTGGCAGGCAAGTGATGCTGGAGCTGGCGCTGGATGAGTTATGGGTGTCGCCTGTGGCGGGCGAAGCGGGAGTGCGGCGTGTGGTCCAGGCGGCGGATTTGGACGGTTTGACCAGTCAGGCCGAGGCCGTGCGGCGGGGTGAAGGTGCGCAAGTGAAGCTGGTTTTATATCCGCGCGGCGCGAAACGTGGCGAGTGGAATCGACGATTGTTGTCGGGCTCCTGGATGATTGAGTTGGCGGAGCCAGTGCAGCCGCAAACGTTGGAACGCCTGGCGGATTTGGGCGCGGTGAATCCGGCGCGGCCAGACTATGGCGTCGGTTTTTGGGTCGCTGAAATTGAGGGTGATCCCGGTGCAGCATTGCGCTCTTTGGAGGAGGCAAGGGTGCTGCCGGGTGTGCGTTCGGTGGAGCCGTTGCTGGCGGTGGCCCGGCAAAAAAAGGGCATCCCTAACGATCCGTTGTTTGCGCAGCAGTGGCACTTGCGCAATACCAAGCAGGGTGGGGGAACGGCGGGCGCGGATGCCAATGCGACTCCCGCCTGGGATCATTATCAAGGCAGCGGTGTGGTGATCGGAGTGATCGACGACGGCGTCGAGCTGACGCACCCTGACCTCGCGTCAAATGCCGCGCCAGACTGGCATTTCGACTGGAACGGCAACGACAGCAATCCGGCGCCGAGTCAAGCGAATGGGGACTTCCATGGCACCGCGGTGGCGGGCGCAGCCGCGGCGCGCGGCGGCAACAGCCTGGGCGTGTCAGGCGCGGCGCCGCTGGCCCAGATTGCCGGGTTGCGATTGATCGCGGAGCCGGCTGATGATGCGGAAGAGGCGGCGGCCTTTGCGCATCAGAATCAGAACATCCTCATCAAGAACATCAGCTGGGGTCCGCCAGACACGGGGGACAGCCTCGGAGAAATGGGGCCGCTGGCGAAGGCGGCTTTTGCCAATGCGGTGGCCAGCGGACGCGGCGGCAATGGCACGCTGATGTTTTGGGCGGGCGGCAATGGCAGGCGCTACCAGGACCAGTCGAACAAGGATGGTTATGCCAACAGCATTCAGGTCATCGCCGTCGGTGCCACCACCAACAAAGACGCCCAGGCGTCCTACAGCGAAAACGGTTCCAACCTGGTGGTCTCGGCGCCATCGAGCGGAGGCAGCGTGGACATTGTCACCACCGACTTGCAGGGCAACAACGGTTACAATAGAGCTGGCGTGGCGGGTGAGTTGGGCAACCGCGACTACACCAGGACTTTTGGCGGCACATCGTCAGCGACTCCGCTTGTGTCCGGTGTGGCGGCGCTCATGCTGGAGGCAAATCCGAACTTGGGTTGGCGCGACGTCAAGGAGATCCTGCTCCGCAGCTCGCGCAAAATCCAGCCTGGCAGCGCCGGCTGGACCAGTCGCTACGGCGGCGGTCCCGATTTGCCGCCGATCAAACATCACGAGAGTTTCGGCGGCGGTGTGGTGGATGCGGCGAAGGCGGTGGAACTGGCGGAAGGATGGAGCAATCTGGCTGCGGCGCAGACACTGCAAGCCACGGTTTCTCCAAACGCACCCATTCCAGATGCCGGGGCGGCGGTGGAACGTTCGTTCGATTTTTCCGCTGAAACTTCACTGCGGGTCGAGCATGTGGAGGTGACGGTGAACATCCCGCACGCGTATCGGGGTGACTTGGAGATTCAGTTGGTCTCGCCAACTGGAGTGATCAGCGCGCTGGCAGCGGTGGCCGGCTATGACAACGGCTGGGATCCTGTCACGGACAAACTGGGCGCCGGATACGAGCCGTGGACGTTTAGCAGCGTGCGGCATTGGGGTGAAGGATCACGCGGGGTCTGGAAGCTGCGTGTTCGTGACCGCCTGAGCGGTGACACAGGCACCTTGAAGAGCGCCACGGTGCGATTGCACGGCGTGCCTTCGACGCCAGTGGATCTGCTCTCGCATTCAACCCGGGTGTTCGCGGTCGAAGGTGACCCGGTGACTCTTTCCGCAGGGGCTGCGGGCGATCCGATGATTCATTTTGAATGGCGTGTTGGCAGCAGCATCGCCGCTGAAGTGCTCACGGAGGATTGGACACGACCTGCCATCCGGCTATCCGACGCCGGCACCTACACCGTCACGGCGGTCAATTCCGTTGGCGCGGAGACGAGTCCGGCCATCCCAGTGCATGTGGTGCGCGTGGAGACGGCGCCGGTGGCGGTGGTGGTGAACAAAACGCTGAGCTTGAAGGCGAGTGTTGGAGGTCCGGGGCAGTTGGCTTATCGCTGGCAACGCGGGGGCGTGGATCTCGTCGAAGGTGTCGATGGCACTGGCACTCATCAAGCACAACTCACGGTCAAAAACATGACTGCGGCCCAGGAGGGTTTATACGAATGCTTCGTTTCTGACGGCATGGAGGAAAAAACCGCTGGAGCGCGCCTGGTGTCCGTGATCGAACCGCCGGTCATGGCGGCGCAGAGTCTTGATCCGGCCATTGTCAGCGGGCTGCCGTCGTATCAATTCACTGCCTTGCACGGAGCCACGCGGTTTGAGGCCAAGGGCGTGCCGCCGGGCATGACGTTCGACACCCGCACGGGGGCATTGGCCGGCCGCCCAAGCAAGCCGGGCAGCCACCTCCTCCGCATCCGCGCGCGCAACGCGGCCGGTGTCGGAGCCTGGCAGGAGTTTACAGTGGTGGTCGATCCGCTGCCGGATGGTGTTGTTGGCACGTTCCGCGGCTTGCTGGAAGCGAACGAAGAAATCAACCAGTCGCTGGGCGGCGCGATCGAGCTCAAGATCGGCGCCACTGGCAGCTTGACCGGCAAGCTTTGGCTGCCCGGCGCCACCCATGCTTTTCGCGGTCGTTTGAACGCGGTGCCGGGTGAAGCCACGCCTGAGATCGCGGTGAGCGTCAAACGGAGCAAAAAGCCCGCGCTGGAATTGCTGGTGCAAGCGGAGTCGGCCCAACAGCGGTGCGTGGGCACCGTTGCACTGGGCGTTGCGACGGCCTCTTGGCGGGCTGGGATGGATTTTTGGCACAAGCAGCTTCAGCCCGCGGTGTCGCGCCAGGGATACCACACCACATTGATGAAGCACCATGGTTCGCCCGCCACAGGTGCCGGCTTCGCGGGCGTGAGCGTCGATCCCGGCGGCGCGGTGCGGGTCACTGGCCGCACCGCGGACACGCTGGCCTTCACGCAGTCGCGCAAGCTGTCGCGCACGGGCGAAGTTCCTGTTTTCGTTTTGACCGACAAGAAGCGCGCGTCCTTGTGCGGCTGGTTGAGCGTGAATGAGGGCAGTGCGCCGGACTACGCGGATGGCACGGTGGCGGGAATGCTGGATTGGAGGCGGTTGAGCGGGCTCGTGGGCACGCGCTTTCATCCAGAGGGGTTCGCTTTGAGTTTGAATGTGCAGGGAGCCCGGCATTCACAACCGCCGGCGGACACGGTATTGATGGGTTTGCCCGATCCGGCGCTGGTGGCGAATGCAGTAAACGCGAAGATCAGTTTTTCCGGCGCGTCAGTCGCCACTGCCGCCATGGCATTGGGTTTGACGGATTTGGGGTTCTCGCTCACCACCAAACACCAGGCGGTGTTTCCGCAGCCGAATCCGGCGCGGGTCAAGGTTGCCATCAACGCCCGCACCGGATTGGTGAGGGGCAGCTTTGACTTGCTCGATCCGAATCCGGCTGGCGGCGTCAAGCCGCTGCGGCGCTTCGTCACTTTTCATGGAATGGCCCGTGGTGACGTGGCGGAGGGCTGTTTCCTGCTGCCGGACCTGCCGCTGCCGCCGCAGATTCAGCAGGACACGCTGTTGCAATCGGGCGCTTTCGTGGTTGAAGAGCATTGACCAGCCGCTGTCGCGCAAGCTTCGAACGGCCAGAAAGCCATGTCCTCCCTGTTTCATTGTCTCGCGACGGCTGCCGCCTGCGCCTGCTTGTGCAGTTGTGTTTCGATTGACATGGCGGACGAGGAGAATCGGGCTGAGGTTCGGGCTTCGGCGGTGAAAGTTCTCGATGCCCGCAAGAAGCAGAGCTTGCGTTTTTGGCGCGATCACCGCCTCGAAGGTGAAAAGGCGGAGGACTATGTGGCGATCCGCACCTCGCTGCTGCTGTGCGGCCAGGTGGATGTTGTTTTTCAAGAGGTCGCCATGGACACAGAGCGGGGTGTTGGAAGCGCGAAAATGCTGGCCAAACTGAAGGGGAAGTCTGTTTTTGCCGCTGCCTGCGCGATCTCAGCGGACGGCTATTATTTGACGGCGGCGCATTGCGCTGACACCGAGCCCTTGTTCCTGCTCGTCGGCGATGAGCGCGGTCCGCGCAAAGTGCGCGCCCGGCTGGTCTGGAGAAGCCTGGACGAAAAACCGGATTTGGCCTTGCTGCATGCGCCAGTCTCCCGCGCGGCCTTTTTTCCCCTGGCCCAGCCCGAGAGCATTTCTTCCGGCTCGAAAGTCATCACGGATGGCTACGGCAGTTTCAAATCCAACCCGGCGGGAGGAAAAATCTTGAAGCACAGCGTTGAGCGGTTTGTCCACGGCGAGACCCGGTGGCTGGAGTTTCATCACGACGCGCCATTTGTGATGGGAGACAGCGGCGGGCCGGTGGTGGATGAAAAGGCCCGTCTGCTGGGGGTTGGCTCCGCCATCCAATTCAACTATTGGCGGGTTTTGGGCCGGCCTTTTCTTTGCTCTTACCGGTGCCGCGCTTTCAGTGCGGATCCGGACTGGATTGCCAGCCTCATTGCCGAAGATCGCAAACGGTCCGGGAGATCACGCTGAGCTGGTGTCAGGGCTTACGCATGAAACGGGCAAATAAACCTGGAAATAGAAAGTTTAGAAAAATCTGAGCAAATTTCCACATGAGCAGAGACAGTCAGGATGAACCCGCCTCGTGTTGATCTTCAGCTCTCCGGTCCGCAGGCCGCCGCCATTGAATCCTTGCGTCATGAGTTCGCGCAGGTGTCGGACCCGCATGTTGAAGGGCGCGTGCGCCATCCTCTGGATGAAATCCTCCTCATCGCGCTGTGCTCCGTGCTCTCCGACAACGACAGCTGCACGGACATGGAGGTCTTTGCCCAAACCCAGCTTGACTGGCGGCGCAGCTTCCTGACCCTGAGCAACAGCGCGCCCTCCCATGACGTTTTCCGCAACGTGCTCATGGCCCTGCAGCCCGCAGCCCTGGTAGAGATTTTGCAGCGCTGGAGCGGGGAGCTGGGCGGCGGCCAACACCTAGCCATCGACGGCAAAGCCCTGCGCGGCACTTACGACGGGGAGGCGGGCAAAATGTCTCGTGCATGTCATGCGGGCCTGGGTCAGCGGGCTGGGCATCAGCGCCGGGCAGGTGACCTGCCGGGAGAAGAGCAACGAACTGGAGGCGCTGCCGCGCGCGGCGTCAGACCGCTTCGACGATGATTTTGAGGCCGCTGACCTCGCGCACGCGGACGCGGGTGCCGCTTTGCAAGTAGCCTCCTTCGACGCTGGCTTCGATCTGGCGTCCGGCGATCTCCACCGTGCCGTAGGGACGCAGGGCGCTGCGCGTCACGCCTTCGTCGCCAGCGCGCACGGCGGCGGCTCCGGTGGCGGCGGGAGTCTCCGCCGCGCTGCCGCCGGCGGTGGCGGCCAGGGTCATGCGCTTGAAGAGGCCGAACTCCGGCAGGTAGCGCGCGAAGGCGATCAACAAAATGGCGGCGCCAGTGACACCGAGCGCGAAGTTGCGCAATCCGGTGGCGTAGGCGCTCAAGTTGAACCTGAACCCGCGCGCCGCCTCCTCGGCGGTTTCTTTGACCGCGCCCGGATCAGCAGGCGGTGTCTCCCAGCCGGACATGGTGTAAACCAGCGCGCCCATGATGCAGAGAAAACCCACGATGGCGGGAATGAGGGTGCCGGGCAGCACGAAGATCTCCACCGCGATCAGCACCAGCCCAAGCACAAGAACCGCGGCGGCGACTGCCGTCTCGTGGCCGACCAAGCTGCCAGCAACGTAATGCCCGAAGAAAAACAGGCTGAACGCGGCGAGGGAAATCAGGCCAGGCAAGCCGAAACCCGGCGTCTGCATTTCCATGTAAGCGCCGGCGATGCCGATCAGGATCAAAATGGCAGCGTACTTGGTCACCCAAATGGCGATTTGCTCGAACGCGACCGGTTCGGCAGTCACCGTTTCGCCCTGCAGACCCTCGGCTTTTTTGACCTCGTCGATGCTGGTGGCGATGGCTTTGGCAAACAGCGGTTTGCCGTCGGAAAGCATGGTCGCCTCCTCGGCGTCGAGGGTGAGGATCTCCCCTTTTGCGCAAAGCACCTGGCCATTGACGACCAATTCGCGGTCCATGTCGATCATGGCCTCGATGACGCGTGGATCATGCCCCTTCTCCTTCGCCACCGTGCGCGCCATGCCCATGATGGCGGAGTTCATCTTGGCACGCTCGGCGTCGCCCATCTCCATGCCGGTGCTGTAAATTGGCGTGGCGGCGCCGGCGGAGCCCGCGGGCGCGATGTAAATGGCGTCGGTGGCGATGGCAATCATGGCGCCAGCGGAAAGCGCGCGCGGGTTGATGAAGGCGAAGCTGGGCGGGCCGAGCTTTTGCAGGTCGCGCATCATCAGGTTGGTGGTGTCCCAGGCCAGGCCGCCGGGAGTATCGAGGTCAAAGATGACCGCCTCCGCGCCCTCCTCCGTGCAGCGCACCAGCGCGCGGCTCATGAACTTGAATCGCGCGGGCGTGATCAGATCCTCCTCGCCCACCGGAATGCGCACCACCTTGCCGGTGAAAGGTCCCTGGTGCTTCGGAGTGATTTTGGCAGGTGCTGTTTCCGCAGGCTCTCCGCCCGAAACGGCAAAAAGCTCCGCATCCAAGCTCTTGGTGGCGGCCAATTTCAGCGACTCTGTGGCGAGCGAGCCCAAGTCCAGCGCCAGGCCGCGGGCGAGCAGCGGCTTGCCGTCGGCGCGTTTGCTCGCCGCTTGATCAGCGTCGAGCAGGAGCAGCTCGTCCTTGCCGGCGAGGGTGCCGCCATCGACTTCGATCACCGGCGCGGCATCGACAAAACCCTCGGCGATCTTTTCGTCGTGTCCCTTCAGCTTCGCCAATCCGCGCGCGCCTGCTTTGAGGATGGCCAGCGATGTCGCGATCTGAGTCTTCAAGGCGGTTTCGGAGAGTTCTCCCACGCCGCTCAAATCCGGCGCCGCGGCACCGATGCGCGAGCCGGGCGCCATCCAGATCTCATCACAAGCCAGGGCCAGCAGCGCTGCGCCGGAAACGGCTGCGGTGTTGATGTAGGCCACGGTGCGGCCCTTCAACCGCGCCACCTGCTCCGCCAGGGGCAGCGCGCTCTGCGGCGGCACGCGCGAGCTGTTGAGGTCGAGGATGATCGCAGGCGCGCCGGCTTCGGCGGCTTTCTCCAACAGCGCGCTGACCTCCCGCCAGCGTCGCGCGTCGGTCAGTTCGCGATCACCGATCCGGACATGCACCGGCTGATCCGCCAGCGCAGGCGGCACCTCTTGGGCGACCGCTGTTTGCAGGCTGGCGCAGGCGGCGAGAACAAACGAAAAACACTTCATGGATGCCAATGCATACGCTGGCGAGACAGCCCCCGCAATCTGGCATTGCGCCAGGGCGCGGCGTCGGCATTCGTGCGGATGAAATGGGACGCATCCCGGAAGCCACGGTTGAGCAGGTGCTGGCCTCCACGGACATCGTGGAGTTGGTGGGCCGTTACGTGAAGCTGCGGCGCTCCGGCGCGAACTTTGTGGGCCTCTGTCCGTTCCACAACGAGAAGTCGCCCTCCTTCAACGTCAGCCCCTCCCGCAACTCCTACCACTGCTTTGGCTGCGGCGCCGGCGGCACCGCCATTGGGTTCGTCATGGACCACGACGGACTCACCTTTGTCGAGGCGGTGAAGCGGCTCGCCGACGCGGCCGGCATCCGCCTCGAGGAGGAGGTCTGGGATGCCAACGCGGAGAAGGAAGCCAAACTTCGAGCCGGCCTCATCAAGGTGCATCAAAAACTGGCCGAGTGGTACCATCAACTGCTGCTGCGCGATCCCACCGCCGATCCCGCCCGTCAATACCTCAAAAGCCGTGCCATCAACTCCGCCATCGCCAAAAACTGGCAGCTCGGCTACGCGCCCGGCAGCGGCGACGCGCTGCGGCGCTGGGCCCAGTCGCAGGGCTTCAACGAGCGCCAGTTGGTGGCCGCCGGAGTGCTGGTGGAAAACGAGCGCGGCGAGACCTACCCGCGCTTTCGCCAGCGGCTGATGTTTCCGATTTGCAACGACAATGGCGAGGTCATCGCCTTCAGCGGCCGCCTGCTCCAAGCCGACGCCAAAGCGGCGAAGTACCTGAACTCGCCGGAGACACCCATTTTCAGCAAGAGCCGTGTGCTGTTCGGTTTTCACAAAGCGCGGCGCGCCATCGCCAAAGCCGCGCAGGCGATCGTCTGCGAAGGGCAAATCGACCTCGTGATGGCGTTTGAGGCCGGCTTTGAAAACGTCGCCGCCGCCCTCGGCACCGCCTTCACCGAGCACCACGCCAAGCTGCTCAAACGCCACGCCGACGAGGTCGTGCTTTGTTATGACTCGGATGCGGCGGGATTCAAGGCGGCGCAGCGCGCGTTTCAAATCCTCGCTCCCACCGGGTTGATCGTGAGGGTGGCCAGCCTGCCTGCTGGCGATGACCCCGACACCCTGATCCGGCGCGAGGGGCGCGCTGCCTTTGCCGGTCTGATCGAGAGAGCGCAGGAATTCATCGACTGCCAGATCGCCCACGCCGCGGCGCAGCCCAAGTTTGGCGAGATGACCGAGCGCGTGCGTTTTGCCGAACAGATGGCCGGCAACATCCGCCTGCTGGAAAATCCCGTCGCCCGCGCCACGGCCATCCAGCGCGTCGCCGCCCGCCTGGGCATCCCTGAAGACGGCATCCGCAAACGTGTCGGCGCTGCCAGCCGGCCGCAAAACCAGCCCGCTGCCGCGGAGACGCGCACGCGCGAGGTCGCTGACTACCTTGCCACCCAAAACCGCTACTCCATCGAGCTCTGCGAAGCCGCCCTGCGCGACCCGGTGCTGCTGCTGGAGCTGCGGCGGCTGTTCCAGGACGATGCGTTGCTGGCCGCCTCGCAACTCGATCTCATCCGCACCCTTACCTGCGGCGACTTTGATCCGCACAATCCCGCCGCCTTCGGCGCCTTTCGCGCCCGGCTCGACCCCCTGCAGGACGCCGCGTTTTCCCGGCTGCAGGCTGGGGCGCGCCATTCCCCGCCCATCGGCAGTCCCCAGGAGATCGCCGAAGCCTTCTGCCTCGCCTGCCTGACCGAGCGTCTTTCCGAAATCGACACCCGCAAAAAAGCACCCGGCCTGCCGGTCGAGGAAATCGTCCGGCTCGGCGAGGAGCAAATCCGGCTGAAAGCGGAGTTGCAGGCCCGGCGTGCGCAGGTGCAGAGCAGGAGCGTACAGGGATAGGCAGCGCTTGCCAAGGATTTGCCGTCAAAGACGTCGCATGAGGCCTTTGAGTCCCACAAGCAGGAAAACCAGCCCCACCGCGCCGATGCCGATGAACGCCGGAATCAACCATTCGCTGTTTCCAGCGGGCAGACCAAAAACACTGACCGCACTGCCGGCCGCGATGGCGGCCTTGTGCTTCAGGTAGCTGACGGTGACGCCGATGATCATGCCGAGACCGATGAGGATGCGAACGATGGAAGCCATGAGGTTGGATGGGGGACGGCCGTGATTGAACGTCCTGCGAGTTGATGCTGGCAAGCTTTTTCTGGGCTAACCCGGCAATGAAATAGAGGCTGCCGGCGGTCATGAGGGCGAGTCGCCCTCAATACGACGCCCGTCGTGCGTGCCTAGCATCTCCGCCACCCTGTGGACGGCCTTTTTTATAAACCTTCACATCATAGATCAATCCCGACCCCACGATGACCGGCTCCCGAAACTGCGTCCCAGCCAGCAGCGCCGCCATGTTCTTCGGGTGGCGATAATCAAACCGCTTCCCGAACAATTCCAGAATCCGGGTGCTCGCATGCGGCCGGAACGTGTTCACCACCAGCGAACCTCCGGCTCGCGTCATTTCACACAGGCGGGCCACCAAATTCAGCGCATCCGCCGGCTCCTCCTCCTGCGCCAGTCCATGCCGCGCTTCCGTCGTATCGCACGTTGAACCCTGGAAGTACTCCAGAATCCCAACCGCCGTCACCACATCAAACCGGGCTCCCGCCATCCCGTCCCCGGCAAACACATCCTCCGTTTCGGCCCATATCCCCGCCTCATCCGCCCCGGCCAATTGCCACCCGCGCAGTCCCGCCAGCTTCGCCAGCAGCCGCCGCGTCTTCTCCACATTCCTCGCCTCTCGATCCGTGATCCGCACCCGCAGCCCGCTCAATTCCAAGCCCTCCCGCACCAGCCGGTCATAAGCCACAATCAAGCTCAAGCCCGTTCCAGCCGCCAACGCCTTCACATTCACCGCCTCCCCGGCCAGCAACCGCCGCCGCATCTCGGCATGCGTCGCCCGCGTCTCCCAGACAAAACGCAACTGCACCTCGCGTCCCAGCACCGAATTCAAAAGCAGCTTGTCCCACACCCCCGCGCACTCAAAAATCTCCGGCACGATCATCATGTACGGCCCGTTCATCGGCGCCGCACCCTCCACGATCGACACCGACTTCTCGCAGGACGACCCCATCAAAGTCTCCGCATACGGGTGCTTTGACCGGTCCAAAAACCGGTTCCTGTAGCGCATGGTGATCTCCGCGTCACTCCGGCCCACGTCCTGATGAGGCACCGTTGTCCGCTTCAGCAAACGGTAGCTCAACCGCGCCAGCATCTGCTGCGCTTTTCCAGCCGGCTTCGGGGGCTCGTTTTCAAACACCGCCTGGCTGAGCGCCGAAATCACCGCATCACTCACCTCCGCCTCGCCCTCCGCAAACAACGTCGTCACCGCGTCCATCGGCCGGATCTGCAATCGCCCTGTCACCGCGCGGGACGCTTCATGCATCTGTGACGTTTTGGTCATAAAAACAAATCCATGTCAGGCATTACGTCTGCGCTCCTTCATCCGCGTCCAATGAAATATCAGTTTATCTCCTCGTCCACCCCCACTTCGTGGCAGGCGAGGATGAACTCGGCGGCGGACCATGCCTGGAAGGCTTTGCCCATCGGGTTGCCGGTGCGGGCATGCGCCCACTCGTTGAACTCCCACTCGTGCTGAACGCCACGCTGGTTGAGGCGGGCGAGTTTCAATAGCTCTTGCAGGGCGAGCTGGCGCAGACCGAGGCGGCTGATGAACTGCACCCATTTGCCGCCGATGAAGGGCCAGAGGCCGCCATTGTGATAGTGATGCGGGAGGTTGAGCAGGTTGACGGCGTAGTAGGGCTTCCAGTCCGGATCGCCCGGCATGACGACGGGGTAGAGGTTGGCGACTGGAAAAGGTTCGTTGACGCCGACGCCCCACATGAAGCGGAAGGCGGAGCGGGCGCGATGGAGGTCGAGCACGTTGAAAAGAAACGCGAGAACGTTGCCAAAGACATCGCAGCGCCAGTTGAAGTCGAACGGCGTCACCTGCGCCAGAAGATACGAAGTGTCGCCCAGGCTGAACTGCATGTCGGCGAAGGTGCGGCTGCTGGAGACGCCGGCGGTGGTGGGCCAGAAGCGCTGCAGGATGGCCATTTTGATGGTCTGCGACCAGCGCAGGTAGTCGCCCGCTCGCTCACGCTGGCCGAGCGTTTCAAGCAGGCGTCCAAAAGCGATGTTGGCGCGATACCAGATCACCTGGTCCACCAGCACGTTGTAGGAGCGGCCGAAAAGGTCGGTCCAGTCGCCGGCCTCGGGGATTTCCAGCAGGGCGTCGTAATTCGAGTCGTGCGCCGTGAGCCAGTCCATCGCCTTTTGCAAGGCCGGCAGCAACTGGCGGATGAAGGTGGTGTCGCGAGTGACGCGCTGGTATTCGTAAGCGGCGATGATGACCCAGAGCCCGCTGTCGATGGAGGAAATGCCGCCGATGCCGGAGAAGTCGGGCTGGCTGTCATCGATGCGCACATTGGCGGGAATCTGCCCGTGCGGCGAGGTGTGGGTGAGCAGGGTGCGCAGGGTCTCGCGCTGGCAGGCGCGGATGTCCTCCTCCTGCAGGGAGAGCGAGGCGATGAGTGTGATGGCGCCGTCGCGCGCCCAGACGCTGCGGTAGTTGATGTCCGTGCCCTTGGTTTCGTTGTCAGACAGCGAACAGGCGGAGAAGCCGACCGGCGTGATGTTTTTGCGCAGGGCCTCGATGGCTTTGCTGCGCGCCAGGTGAATGAATTCGCGCTCTTCGGCCGTCAAGGCGCTGGGGGCTGCCTCGTGCAGGATCTGCTGAAGTTCAGGCTCAAAATGACGCTCGCGCGGCGTGCCGGCATCGCTGTGCTGGGGCGCGGCATCGAGCACGCCAAAGCGCACCAAGCCCTCGATGACGCCGTCGGCGCAAATGCTCTGCGCCCGATGGCAGGGCAAACCCATCGTGGCCTCCATCAACTCAGGCTGGGCGTTCTCCACGACGATGCCGCGCACACCGGGAATGAGGAACATGGCGGAATCGTTGCCGGAATCGCCGGCCACAATGACCCGCTCCGGCGGGATGCCGAGGTGGTTGAGCAGCCATTCGAGCGCGTTGCCCTTGTTGGCGTATTTGGGCAGGATGTCGAGGTCGCGACTGCTGGAGTAAACGACGACGGCCTCAATGCCGATGTCGCGCAGGCCCTGCCGCAGCGAGGTGATGAGTGCGTCCGGCGCCTGGTGCAGGTACCAGCTCGATTTGAAGGCGTTTTGAAAGCGCTCGGGCTGTTTGACCGCCTGAGTGAGTGAGCGCACCACTTCCTCGGCGCGCTCGCGATCCCAGCTCTCGCTCATGATCTCAGCAAACTCCCGCACGGTGTTCTGCGAAGGCGTGTCGTGGATCAGGGTGCCGACACCGCAGATGAGGTAGTCCGCCACCGGCAAATCCGAACGCTGGATGGTGCGCAGGGTGTCTTGCAGGAGACGGCCGGTGTTGTAAACGAGCAGCGGGCGGCGCCCGGGGGAGAGTTGCTCCCAGGCTTCTTTGAAAAGGAGAGTGGCGTCAGGCTTGCCGAGCAGGGTGCCGTCAAGGTCGCAGCAAAGGAGTTGACGGTCAGAGGTCCGGCCTTCAGTCATGGAGCGCAAACGAGGGGATTAGATTTCAACGTATTGACGCCAGGCGTCACGATCAGCACTGGTTTCGGCCTCACTGACCTCCAACGGGGTGAGACGGTCTTCAACGACCCGCAGAAGCTGCTGCGCGATGCCGCTCCACGCAAACAGCGTGCGCACGCGCAGGCTGCCTTGATGGCTGAGGCGGGCGCGCAAACGCGAGTACTTGAGCATCTGATACAGGCTCATGGCAAACTCCTCAATGTCCTCCGTGTCGGTGTAAAGCGCATGCACGCCAAAATCCAGCGCGCGGTAAAGCCCGCCGCGCGTGGTGACCACCGTGGGCGTACCGCAGGCCATGGCCTCGACCGCGGTCATGCCAAAGGGCTCGTAGCGGCTGGAGAGGGCGAAGACATCGGCGGCGCGGTAAAAGTCCGCCATGTGCTCGTCCGCCAGAGAGCCCGTGATGTTCAGTTTGTCAGCGATGTCGAGTTCCGCCGCCAGCTCGTTCAACTCCTCCAGCATGCGATTGTCGCCCGGGTCGGAGCTTTGCATGCCAACTGCGAGACGCAGGGTGGCCTCAGGCAAACGCTGGGAGACCAGGGCAAAAGCGCGCAGCAGCAGGTCGAAACCCTTGTTGCGCGCGAGCCGGCCGATCGAGGCGATCACCGGCCCGCCGTGGCCCTGCTCCTCCCGCAGCGTCTGGCGGGTGGCCTCGCTGACGGGGAAAAAACGATTGTCGTCGTAACCGGGCGGGATCATGCGCAGCTTCGAGCGCGGCAGATTGTAATCGTCCACAATGAGATCGGACTGCAGGGGCGAGGTGGCCAGCACCATGTCGCATTCGCGAAACAGCCGCTGCTCCTGGCGCACGCGCTCGCTGAAGTTGAACTGGCTTTCGAGCTTCTCCACCTCGTCCGGCGCGGCGTCCTCCATCTGGCGCTTTTTCCAGGAGCCCAGGGAATGCGGAGTATGCAGATGCGGCACATCGAGCGTCTGGGCGAGCATTTGCCCTGCCAGGCCGGCATCCCAGTAGTGGCTGTTGATGAAATAATAGGACAAACCCCACTTGCGGATGAGGCGGTGGGCGTTCTCGACCCACTCCGGGATGGACCGGTAAAGCTGCTCTTTGGGAATGAAATCCGGTCCGCCGCACGGCACGCGCAGGATGGTGACCTGCTCATCCACCGCTTCGCTCTCCGGCTGGCCCTCAAAACGACGTGTCCAAATGTCCACCTTGTAGCCGAGCTGGGCGAGTTTTTTGGACAGTTCGATGACAAACACCACCTGCCCGCCCGTGTCTGGCGCCCCGAGCGGGGGGGCGGCCGCCACGTAACCGTGGGTGGAGATCATCGCGATGCGCCGGCGGACACGGCGGCGCGGGGGAATCGGCAGTTTGGAGGGGATGGAGTCAGGCATCATCTTTTGGGAAGGGCTGCCGCCCGGCTCTGAACCTGAATACGCTTCAGGCCGGGGCGACAGCCGCTGGAAAAGTCTTTCCAGCCCTTATACGAAGCACGCCGAAAGCGGCTGACCACCCTGTTATTGACCTGTTTTTTCCCAGCCATTGGCTCGGCCATGCTAAAGCAGAAGCAAAAGGGATTCCAAAAGATGCAATTCCAGGCTGGACGCCGTGAGGCTTTTGACCTTAGTCTCCCTGTTCGCTAAAAAAATGCGTCTTTTGTCCAAGTTTCTGTGGTTGCTCGCTTTCCTCGCGGCGACTTTCTGCTGGATGGTGCTCTTCGAGCACGGTTTCAGCGTGAAGGCGTTCTCCGAGGGGGTGCGGACCGAATTGCGGGAGCTGCTGGACCGGGCGCGCGGCCACCAGCCAGCGCCACCGGAGCCCCCCGCCGGGACCGCGCCGGAAATCAGCCGCCCAACGCTTGACCAGCCCGCATCAGCCGATTAACACGGAAAAAGCCCCCCACCCGACCCTATGATCGTCCAAGAAACCGAACTCGACCCGAAATTTCAAAACCTGTGGAAAAAAGCGCTGCTTTCCTTCGAGCAACGCAACTGGGACTACGTGGTCAGTCTGACCCTGCCCATCGTGAAGGCGGAGCCAGGCTTCCTTGACGGCCGGCGTCTGCTGCGCCGTGCGGAGGGAGAACGGGTGAAGGCGGGCGGCAAGAAGCTCTTTGGCTTCGGGGGCGGCGGCTTGTTCAAGGGCGGCTCGAAAAAGGAGCCGATCGATCAAATCACGGACTTGGAGGAGAACGTCTTCCAAAACGACCCCTTCAGCATGAGCGCCAACCAGCAGCTCTACGATCTGGCCATGCGCATCCATTTCCCCGATCTCGCTGCTTTCGCGCTGGAGACGGTCAAGCTCGGGCATCCGCAGAACACCAAGATGATGCACAAGCTGGCGGAGCACTACCTGGCGCATGAGGAACCCGAAAAAGCCGGGGACACCTACCGCTCCATCTTGAAAGTGGAGGCGCGCGACATGGCGGCGATCAAAGGCGAAAAAGACGCCGCCGCCCGCATGTCCATCCTCCGCCAGGGTTGGGGCCAGGAAGGCGACTTCCGCAAGGCGATGAAAAATGCCGACGAAGCCACCGAGCTGGAGCTGCTCAACAAGCAGGGCATGACCCGTGAGCAGATGGAGAGCCTGCTGGCCAAGACCGTCGAGCAATACAACCAGGACCAGACCAACATCAACAACGTCAAGCGCATGGCCGACCTTTATGAGCGGCTGGAGCAGTTCGAAAACGCGCAGATGTTCTACGACTACGCGCTGACGCTGAATCCGGGCGATGTGGCCATGCAGCGCAAGACCGAGATGATCCGCGACTTCATTCAGGATCGCGAGATCCAGCGGATGGAAACGGAGATCGAGACCAACCCGGACACCCCGGACATCGAAGAGAAACGCGCCCGCGTCGCCGATATCCGCAAGGAGCGCGGCATGGTGGTCATCAACGAGGCCAAATCCCGCGTGGACCGCAACCCGACCGACAAGCAGCTCCGTTACGACCTCGGCCAGGCGTTCTTCAACGCCGGCATGTTCACCGAGGCCATCCCGGAATTGCAGCAGGCCAAGTCCAATCCGCACATTCGCACCAAGGCCATGCTGCTGCTCGGTCGCTGCTTCGAGCGCAAGAACATGAACGACCTGGCCAAGAGCGCGTTCGCCGACGCTCTCAAGGAACTGCCGATCATGGACGCCACCAAAAAAGAGGTGCTTTACGAACTGGCGATGGTTTGCGAAAAACTGAGCGACAAGGAAGGTTACCTGGAGTCGCTCAAGGAAATCTACAACGCCGACTATGGCTACCGGGACGTGGCCAAGCGCGTCGAAAGCTCCTACGGTTGAGCACAACCGCGCGCCCTTGCCGCGCTCACCGCACCGCATCAAAGAAAGCCCGCTCCTCCGGGAGCAGGACCGCCTCGCTGGCAGATTTTGTAACGGCTTCCGCCATGCGGCGGGCCTCCGTGTTTTTGCCCGCGCTGGCCAGCAGGCCTGCATACACCGCGCGCTGGCCAATGGAAAGCCGGCCAATGGCGCCGGCCATTTCGGAGCCAGCCAGCAGCGCGGCCAATTCCTCGCGGTCATTGAAACGATGCGCCTGGAGCGCCCTCAAGAAAAGGAGGGGGACGACGCCGCTGTTGTCATCCGACATGACGTTGCGATACGCCTCCTCTTCCGGGGTCAGTTCCATGCCTTCCCCCAGCAGCAATCGCAGGTAAGCAATGCGGCTGCGAAACACGAGACTGGCGGGCCGCATGTCCAGCAGCTTCTTGCTGGCCTGCATGACCTGCCTGCTGTCACGCAGGCGCCAGGCCATGTCGAGCACCTTTTCGGTCATCTCGACCTGCGTTCTTGGAGTGGCCGCCGCCAGCTTTTCGTAACAGCGCAAAGCCAGGTCGTAGTTGCCGCACGCCTCCGCCACCTGGCTGGCCGCCGCGATGCTGCTGTAGTCATCCGTTTTAACACCCTGCTCAAACGCCCTCTCCAGATGCTCCCGCGGCTTGTTGATGTCATCCGGATTCATTTTGATCGCGGCCTGCGCCAGCCAGACTTGAATCCTTGCCTTGGAGGCAGGCAGCGGCTGGCCGCCGTTGAGCAGCCGGTTCAAATCCTCCCAGCGCCCTTCCTCGCCCAGCGCCTGCGACACGTAGGGAAAGATTTCGGGGGACTTGGTGGCAGCCTCGACGGAGACCAACTGCAAGATGCGCGCGTGTTCCCGCTCGCGCGCAAGCCAAACGACAAGCTCTTTCTGCTGCGCCAGCGGCTTGTCCTTTTGCCGCGCGACTTCGCTGGCGATGACTTGCCCGCGCTGGTGCGGACTGACTCGAATGATGGCGGACAGCACCTCAAACCGCAAAGCCGGCGGGCTTTCGGCGTGCTGCTCCAGCTCCTGCAGCAATTGCGCCGCCTCCGGCGCGCTGAGGTTCTTGTCCTGAGCGAGCACCTTGATGGCAGCCAAAGCCGTCTGGCCGGGCATGCGCGCCACCTTCCACACCCGTTCGCGGCCGCGCCTCTGCACTTCCGCAAAGCTGTTGTCATAATCGAGCAGCGCCAGGCGCAGCATCGCCTCCGGGTCATCCGGCGCCATCATCAACGCGCGCCGCAGCGTCTCCTCGGACTCGGCAAAACGACCCTCTCCGCGCTGGATGTGCGCCAGCAATTCCAGCGCCTGCCGCGTCGCCGCCAGCTCTGGGGACAACCCGGCATGAGATCCCCGCGCCGCCGCCAAATCCCCCAGCGCGATGTGCGCGTGCCCCAAGGCAATGGCGTCTTCAGGACGCCCATGACCAAGCTCAGCCAGGCGCTTGAGAAGCATGATCAAGCCTTGCGGCTCGGTGCCGCTCTGCATCAAAAACGCAGCGGCAGCACGCACCACCACCGGATCATCGCGACCGTGGCGATTGGCGGCGGAAAGCGCTTCCACCGCCTGCTTCCAGTTCTTTTCGGCGATGAATCTCTCCGCCCGGCCGGCCTGCCAGCGCGCATACTGCACCTTGCCAAAACGATAAACCGGCTTGGCCGCCACCAGACCCAGCAACGAGAGCAAAACCGCCACGACCAGCCGGCGCCTCCTTTTGCTCGGCGCAGACGAGGCGGGCTGGGTCGGGGATGGGTCGGCGGCGTCCATAAATAAACAAGCGGGCGGGCGCTGAATCAACCGCCTGACGGTTTGGCCCATTCCAACGCGTAGCGAAAACCGACGTTGGCCCGCGCTTCGTCCTCCGCGGCATGGTGGCGCCTGCCGGTGAACAGCTCCTCCGGCTTTGCCGAAAGCCAGGACCCGCCACGATAGACCCGATGCCCGGCCTGGCCGGGCCACTCATCCTGGCACCATTCCGCCACATTGCCGCCGAGTTCATGAAAGCCGCGCTGGTTGGCTTTGTGAACGGCAACCGGACTGGTGTAGGCGTAGGAGTCATCAAATCCCTCCACCTTGGCCGACTCCAAATTGGCGGCCTGCGGCGGCGGCGGCCAGCCGCCATCCCAGGGGTAATGCTCCCGCGCCTGCGCGTCGCGCTGGGAGAGGTCGGCGCCCTCTTCCTCATCCAATCCACCGGCAAAGCTCCACTCCTGATCCGTTGGCAGCCGGTAGCGCGCCCCTTCGGGGATCAACCCCGCCTCACGCTGCACACGCGTCAGCCAGTCGCAAAAAAGCGCCGCCATGCGCCAGGTGACGCCAGCCGCTGGATGCTCAGGGCCGCTGGGATAGGCTGGTTTGCCCGGCCACTCCTGCTTGGCGTCTTTCAGAAACGCCTCAAACTCCGCGACCGAAGCCTCCGTCGACGCCAGCAAGACCCTGCTCGCACCCAGCGGCACCAGCGTCACTCCCAGGCTATTGACGTGGGCTTGACCTGCGACCGCAGGCTTCAGATCGGCGGGCGCAGGCAGGGCGGCGGCGCCAGCGGCATGCTTGCTCACGATGCGGCGCCGCATCTCCGCCACTTCGTCCGCGTCGGATTCGACACGATCGGCAAACAACCCGCTCTTCGCCGGAGAACCAGCCTCTGGACGGCTCGCCGCCGCCAGCATGTCCGCCGACCGGGAGCGGTCCTCAAACACCACCCGGAAGCCAATGGTCGGCGCGCGCAGCGATTCAGGTGCTTCGTATTCGTAAATCGAGCGCAGGCATTGCTCGTTGAAATAGGCCCAGGCGCCGCCGCGCAAGCGCGCCTTCACTTGCCGGTCGAGCGACACGTCCTGCACCCATTCCCAAACGTTGCCCGCCAAATCATGCAGGCCATCCTGGCTGGGCGTGCATTTGCCCACCGGCGCGGTGAACTCGTAGGCGTCGTCAAATTCAGGGATCTCCGCGGCGGCCAAATTCGCCGCATTCGCCGGCGGCGGCCATTTCAATCCCCAAGGAAAGCGGCGCTGATCCGCCAGCGTCTCCTCCGCCGTCAGCTCGGCACTCCGTTTGCGCGCACGCGCGAGTCCAGCGGCCGCGCTCCACTCCGCATTGCTGGGCAAACGGTAGGACTGCCCGTCCGTGATTCGTCCCGCTTCGCGCTCGGTATCGGTCAGCCAGTTGCAAAACGCCTGCGCGTCCGACAGGCTCACCCCGACCACGGGATGATCGCCCCCCTGCTCGAAATGCGGGGCATAGATCCAAGGGTAGCGGCTGCCTTCAACAAAGGCGTTGAACTCCGCCACCGTCGTCTCGGTGACCGCAAACAGCACCGCCGTGCCCGGCACCGGCAAATACGACCCGCCGAAGTGGTTTTCATGACGGACCGATTCTGCCGCCGCCTGACCCAAAACCGCCGATGGCTGGAAAGCGGAAGCCAGCAGACTGGCGGCTCCGCCAAAGCAGAGCACCCGCTTTCGGGTGTTTTGTTTAAGCTTCAATGGCATGTGAAGCAGAGAAATAAAACGGAACGCCGCCAATTCCAGACAAAAGATAAAGAGATGCTTCAATCCCCAAATCAAGTGCCGCGCTTGTTGCCAAACCACTCGATGTGCAGCCGTGGAGAAAGCCGGAACCCGAATTGCTTGCATGCCTGCAACAGCAAAGGCTGGCGCGCCTGCAGCGCCTCGCGGGTGATGCCCTCCGGCATCAACAGCACCCGCCAGGGGTCAACCGGGCGGTCCAGCGCGGTCAGCAGGGATCGCATCTCCTCCAGATCCGCCGGATCAGCGATGACAAATTTCCACTGCACCTCGTAATCATCCGCCCAGGCGCGCAGGGCGTCGAGATTCAGCCGGGTTTCCTCGTGGCGCCGCGCCCAAGCTGCGCCTGCCTGGCTGGCATCCGGGGTCGAGCCGGAGAGCTTGGGGCTGATCGACGCCAGATCGCACTCAATGCCGCCAGGCGGCAGGGTGCCCGCGGTTTCGATCGTGAGATGAAAACCCGCCGCCCGCAACCGCCGCGCCAGCTCAGGCATTTCCCGCGCCAGCATCGGCTCGCCACCCGTCAACACCACATGCCGTGCCGGGTGGCTGCGCACCTGCGCCACGATGGCGTCCAGGGACTGCTCCTCCCCCTCCGGCTGCCAGGAGGCGTAAGGCGTATCGCACCAAACGCAGCGCAGATTGCAGCCGGACGCGCGCACGAAGACGGACGGCACGCCGGAGAGTGCGCCCTCCCCCTGCAGCGAATAAAAAACCTCCGCTACCCGCATCGTTCAATCCTCCCCCAGTTGCTTCCGCGCTTTGGCGGACAGTCCTGCCACCACCAGCGCGCGCGAGTGATCGATCATCTCCCGCAGCAGCGCCGCCGGCAGGCTGCCGTCCAGCAGCACGGTGTTCCAATGCCGCTTGTTCATGTGGTAGCCCGGCAGCACGGCCGCGTAGCGATCCCGCAACTCCAAGGCACGCTCCGGCTCGCATTTCAGATTCATCCGCGGCGGCATGTCCTCCGGAATCAGCAGCGCAAACATTTTCCCCGCCACTTTATAGACGATCACCTCCGGCCCGAACGGCAGCGCCTCCTCCGTTCCGGGAAAGGACAGGCAGTGCGCGCGCGCGGTTTCCACAGGCATGACAGCGCACCGATAGCACGACCTCAGCCTCCTTGCCAGCGGCCCGTTTGTGTGATGATGAGGGGTTGAAGGAGAGTGCGGAAACTCCCAAGCCTGGGGGGAAAGAACTGGTTCGTAGTCGCCCCCGGCCAGGTCAGCTTGCCAGGCGCACTTTATCGCCCGCGTCCATCGCGGCCCTGCGGCTGCGGACGCGGCATGAGGGATGCACACTCCTCATGCCGCCCGCCATTCGCCGCACCCGCTTCACGACCGAACTTAAAGAAGGTCCCCCCCGCGTCGTTCACTCTCAAAAGTTTTTCTTGACGCCTCCATCATTTCCCGTTTCCCTAACGGCCGCATGAAGACGTGTAGTGAAATTTTCTGCCCTGCACCTTCCTGCAATGAAGCGGCTGGACCCCTCAGCCTCAGCCTCAGCCTCAGCCTCAGCCTCAGCCTCAGCCTCAGCCTCAGCCTC